>NZ_JAOWGQ010000056.1:0-336345 GCF_030333085.1 Citrobacter sp. Cpa228
TGAATCGCCACGGATAATCTAGACACTTCCGAGCCGTTGATAATACTGGTTTTCATATTCTGTCGGTGACATATCATCGCTGGAACCATGCCGACGCTTACTGTTATAAAACATTTCGATGTAATCAAAAATATCACTGCGGGCTTCTTCCCGCGTTCCGTAGATCTTTTTCTTTATCCGTTCGCGTTTCAACAACTGGAAAAAGCTTTCTGCAACCGCATTATCATGGCAGTTACCGCGACGGCTCATGCTGCCTTCCAGGCCGTGTGATTTCAGGAACGACTGCCACTCATGGCTTGTGTACTGACTGCCCTGATCCGAATGAACCAGCACCTGTTTTTGGGGATTACGCCGCCATACAGCCATCAGCAGTGCGTTCAGGACAATGTCCTTTGTCATCCGGGATTGCATGGACCAGCCGATAATTTTGCGTGAGAACAGATCAACAACCACGGCAAGATACAGCCAGCCTTCGTGGGTCCTGATGTAGGTTATGTCCGTTACCCAACGCTCATCCGGAGCATCCGGATTGAACTGTCTCTGGAGCCTGTTGGGTGACACGATACTGGCCTCGCCTTTACGTGCCCGCGGGCTCCGGTATCCGACCTGAGCCTTTATCCCGACACGTTTCATCAGTCGCCAGACCCTGTTCACTCCGCACGGTTGCCCGCTGTCACGCAGATCCAGATGGATTTTGCGATAACCATAGACGCATCCCGATTCCAGCCAGAACTGTTTAATCTGTCCTGTCAGTCTCAGGTCTGCCTGATGGCGTTGTGAATGCGGCTGCTGAAGCCAGGCGTAAAAACCACTGGGATGAACATCCAGCACCCGACAGAGCAGGCGAACAGGCCAGCAACAGGTGTTGTCACGGATAAAGGCGTACCTCAGTCGGACAGCTTTGCGAAGTACGCCGCGGCTTTTTTTAATATGTCCCGTTCGTCGGTAACCCGCTTCAGCTCTTTCTGGAGACGGCGGATCTCGGCCTGAGCATCTGACTGTTCTTTATTTGTGGAAGAATCCGGACCGTACTTCTTTATCCAGGCGTAAAGGCTGTGGGTGGTGATATCGAGACGTGTTGCAACGCTGGCAACAGAATAACCGCGATCAACAACCTGTTTGACTGCTTCAGTTTTAAACTCTTCGGGATAACGCTTACCGCTCATGGGCACCTCTCTTTAAGCCATCTTAAATGACTCTGAGGTGTCTGTTAAACCCGTGGCGATTCAGACAAAGAGAAGACACCATTTACTAAGAGTAACGCCTTACCGACGTTTAGGCTAGGTGGTAAAGTTTTTACTTTTATCTCAACTCTTTCGGACAAAACCAAAGTTGAAGATGTTGATGCACTGTGTATCAACAAGGAACAAGAAGGCTCTATTTCGGTTCATCATACGGAGCTTGCCAGACTCAAAACCAGCACCCCTGAGCAAATCCGCAAATCCTACAGTGACCGTTGCAAAGGTTTGCAACCACTACTAGACCACCTGACAAAGCTCAAGGCCAATCTTGAGCAGGAAAGAGTCAACGCAATTAAGAACGCTTTTGACGATTACAAGACCAAACAAGCTGCGGCAGAGCTTGCTCGATCCCAAGCATTAGATGGGCATAAACTTTTGGGAATTTGCTCACCAGAATGGATAGCAATGTGGAATCACGTTAAGTCCTTTATCCAGGCTCATAATGCTGGTTTAGCTTTTCCACCGACTGAAGGTGATCCATGTCCTACCTGTCTTCAATCAATTTCAGTTGAAGCAGCTCAAAAACTAAAATCGTTCAATGACTATCTTCAAAACCAAACTCAGATTGAAGCTAATAAAGCGAAGGGAATTTTCGATCTGGCTATTAGTAACCTTAAGTTACTAAGGTTTGATCTAACGCTATATGAATATGCCTTAGATTTAATCAAGGAACATAATCCAGAGTATGCGAATAGGATTACTGACCTAAACTCAAAGCTTAAAATCTTACATGGAAACTTATTAAAAACTGAGCCAGACTTTACCCCGATCAGTCTTGAATTTAATGCAGTTAGTTGGATAAGTGGTCAAATTGCTTCTTGGAAGAAAAAAGAGGCCGAAGTAGCCACTAACGAAGGACTGGTAAAACAGATTGCTGATCTAACACTTCTAATTCAAGATCTAGAGGATAAAAGACTATTTACGTCAGCCAAACAGAATATTCTTGCTGAAATAAAACGTCGTAAAATGCTTGCCCTATACAGCAATCTATCTAGCTCTTGCCAGTCCACATCAATTACTGCGTTAACCAGTACAATAGCTAAGAGTGGTGCAATAGGCAATTTGCAAGAAGCATTCAGGAACGAATTGAAAAAGTTCGGCTTTCAAAACCTAGATGTTAGCACTGAAACTCGTGGTTCACGCGGAAAACAAATGCTAAAGCTCCACCTAACAGGTAAGTCAAATAGCATCATGGAAGTAGCTAGCGAAGGTGAACAAAAATGTGTTGCGCTGGCCAGTTTCCTTGCAGAACTAACCGTAGATGATAGGAAATCAGCGATTATTTTTGATGACCCTATCAACTCACTTGACCATAAATGGCGCCGTAAGTTTGCAGATCGCATCGTAGAGGAATCATTAACTCGACAGGTCATTGTGTTTACTCATGACATGCCATTCCTGAAAATGTTGGAAGAAGCCAGTGAGGAGGCTAAGTCAAAACTGAATCTCATCTCTATTGCAAAGTATGGTGATACTGCCGGATTCCCGTTCCCAGAGCCTCCTTGGGATGCTAAGAACACTCAATCGAGAATTGGTTTCCTGAAAAACTCATTGCCGGATCTCAAAAAGATGGAGATATCTGGTGATCTCAAATATGAGTTTCAGGTCAAACATACTTATAACCTGATGCGTGAGACGTGGGAGCGTCTTGTTGAAGAATGGTTACTAAGGAAGGTGGTAGAGCGTTTCGCTCGAGGAGTCAAGACTCAGAGCCTTAAAGAAATCATGAACGACATCACTTCTGAGGACAATGATACCATCAGTGCAGCAATGTCCAAGTGCAGCACATTCATGTATGGTCATGATAATGCAACAGGGGTAGCCGTCGATTGCCCTCGTTACAATGAGGTTGAACAAGATGTAGCTAACCTAGATACATACTTTAAGGCACTTAAGAAACGCCGTAGCTAGTAACCCGAGTGTTTCAATATCGGTGAACAGGTACCTTAATAGCAAACTAAAGGCTATACCTGTAAATAGACCCGTTTTAGTTCCATGCATTTTTTGAGATCCCGGCCAAATGATTGTGTTGCCGATATTCCTCCGGCGTCATATTGTTCAGTGATTCATGAGGGCGTTCACAGTTATATTCTGACACCCATCTTTCCGTGATTTCCCGCACTTCATTCAGCGTTCTGAACAGATAAAAATCGAGTATTTCTGTACGGTATGTTCGGTTAAAGCGCTCAATAAAAGCGTTCTGCGTCGGCTTACCCGGCTGGATAAACTCCAGTTTTACTGCATGTTTCTCTGCCCATTCAGCCAGTGCCAGTGAGATAAATTCCGGACCGTTATCCATACGTAGCATGACCGGATAGCCGCGATTTGCCGCAATCCTGTCGAGTACACGGACCACGCGCAGAGCTGGCAGATTCAGATCGATTTCAATCGACAACGCCTCACGGTTAAAGTCATCAACGACATTGAACGTGCGAAAACGACGGCCACAGACCAGGGCATCATGCATAAAATCAACAGACCAGCTCTGGTTCAGTGCTTCCGGCGTGGCCAGTGGCGAAGGATTACGCACCGGCAACCGCTGTTTGCCCTTTCGGCGAAAATTCAGCTTCAGCAGACAATAAATACGATGGATCCTTTTGTGATTCCACGGGTGTCCCTGCCGCCGCAACACCTGGAAAAGTTTTGGAAAACCGTATCGTGGGTATCGCTCTGCCACTGCCTGTAACGCGACAATAACGGGTTCGTCACGCGTGGGATCCGGGCGGTAATGGTAAACCGTTCTGCTCAGGTTCAGACTCCGGCAGGCCTGACGGATACTGAGTCCGAATGTCGTTACCAGATGAGTGACCAGCTCACGCTTAAAGGCTGGTTTTAAAGCTTTTTTTCGATAACGTCTTTCAGCGCCCGGTTCTCAAGGCTCAGGTCGGCAAACATCTGTTTGAGACGTCGGTTCTCGTCCTCAAGATCTTTGATCTTTTTAATATCAGAAGCCTCCATGCCGCCGTATCTGGACTTCCAGTTGTAGTAGGTGGCTTCAGAAATACCGGCCTCCCGGCAGACATCTTTAACAGTTCGTCCGGTTTCAACCGACTTAATCACAGCGATAATCTGATGCTCAGTAAAACGGGCTTTACGCATAGCGATCTCCTTCGTTGGCAGATTGATTATGCCGGATGATCTCTAAATGTGAATGGCACGATTATGCGGGCTACTTACACAGCCACTTCTGAGAAAATCCGTTCTTTCCACTGGCAATCAACGTACTCCATGAAACCCCATTCGATTAACTTAGGGTGGATGACTACCTGCCTTGTAGCGTTCTCAGTTTTCCCCTGCCCGCCTTCAGCAATTAGGAAATAGAAAACGTAAAGCTCCCCTTTTTGCAACGATGGAGTAGATGTTCACATATTGCTGTGCTGAGTATCCTTATAATGAGCATGTATTTAGGATTCACCATATCCATTCGATGAACCAAGAACCAACAGTACCTCTAAGCTTTCGATTTTTTCTTGCAACTTTTGCTGTCATATAGCGTCACAGAAATAGGTTCCCCCTCTTTATTCTCAACGGATACTAAAACAACGGCATTTTTACTCATAATCAGAGGTCTAATCGCCAAGTTATTACAAACGAGTAGACCTTTTATACCGTAGTCATCCTTAGCCACTTCATTGATAAATTTTTCATCATTGGAATCCACTCGAACAGCGTAGGTCAAAGAATCAATGCTCTGTGGTGGAAGCTTCACAACCCCCTTACTGGTTTCCATAGATGGAATATACCCATTCAGGGTTGAAATTTTCACACTAGTAACAGTAAACACCCCCTTTAATAAATCAGGGGGGAGATCCAAGGACGGTTTATGGTTATCAGCATGATCACCAGCAAAAGCTACAGCCCCCACGAAGCAAGATAACAGTATTATTCGTTTCATTGTTTTGTCATTTTATTCGTCGATTGATGTAACACATTGAGTTATACACACTGAGGATATTCGGTGTCATACAAGAAGTACAACACCGACAACACCAAAAATCCAACTTATTGATTTAAAAAGAAAAAATAAAAGACTTGTGCGCCTTCACAGGCGTCGAACAGGAGAATCAACGGCGCCAGTCAGCGCCATTTTAAGGCCGCGTAGTATAGCGGTTCGCGCCCTTATAAGAAAGGTTTAACGTCACCAACACCTTCGCGCAATACCACCGGGGAATCGTCGGTTAAATCGATGACCGTGGTCGGCTGTTGGCCAAGATATCCACCATGGATAATCAAATCCACCTGTTTCTCCAGACGGTCTTTAATTTCTTCCGGATCTGACTCAGTAAATTCACTGCCCGGCAACATCAGTGATGTGGAGAGCATCGGCTCGCCCAGCGCTTCAAGCAGCGCCAGTGCAATCGGGTTCGAGGGTACACGCAGGCCGATGGTCTTACGTTTTTCCTGCAACAAGCGGCGCGGAACCTCTTTTGTCCCCTTCAGGATGAAGGTGTAGTTGCCCGGCGTGTTGTTTTTGATCAAACGGAAGGCCACGTTGTCGACAAACGAATAGGTCGACAATTCGGACAGGTCACGGCACATCAGCGTAAAGTTGTGCCCGTCCGGCAGGTGACGGATGCGGCAAATGCGCTCCATTGCACCTTTATCTTCAATTTTACAACCCAACGCATAGCCGGAATCGGTTGGATAGACGATCACCCCACCTTTCCGCACGATATCAACGGCCTGGTTGATCAGTCGCTGCTGCGGGTTTTCGGGATGAATATAAAAAAACTGGCTCATACTTTCCTCTCTGTGGTCTCGGGCTGTTCCCAAAGCTGCCAGACGCCTTCTACGCCTGCGGGCAGCCATAGTTTACGACCCAGTTCAATCCACGGGCAGGGTAGATGAAAATCCGACCCTTGCGATGCCCACAGTTGATGCTGACGCGCAAGCGTCGCCAGATGGGTTCGTTCATTGGGAGACTGCTGGCACTGTGCCACCTCCATCGCGTCACCGCGATGTTCAGCAAAATGCGCAACCAGTCTTTTCAGCCACTTAGCGCTAAGATCGTACCGCCCTGGATGAGCCAGAACTGCCTTACCGCCAGAATGATGAATGACATCAATAGCTTGTTCTATTGTACACCACTGTGGCGGAACGTAACCGGTTTTCCCACGGGCAAGATATTTTTTAAAGACATCCGCCATGGTTGTGGCTTTGCCACATTCCACCAGGAAACGCGCAAAATGCCCCCGTGTAACCACCCCGCCATCGGCCAGTCGCAGCGCCCCTTCCCATGCGCCGGGAATGTGCGCTTTGTCGAGTCGTTCAGCAATCAGACGCGCGCGCTGCTGGCGACGTTCCGTCTGTTGCGCCAGAAAGTCGCGCATCACTGGATGCGCGATATCAATGTTCAGACCCACTATATGGATCTCATGATTTTCCCAGACCGTTGATATCTCAACGCCAGAGATCAAATTTAACGCTAAACCTGAACGTGAAATTTCTTCTCTTGCCGCCGCAATACCCGCCGTGGTGTCATGATCGGTGATCGCCAGTGTACCGACTCGCATCTCTACCGCACGGTGTACTAAGGCTTCTGGCGTTAATCGCCCATCAGAAGCTGTCGTATGGCTGTGCAGGTCATAAATCACTGCGTAATTCGTGTCGCTCAAGGCGTCTCCCGTTTCAATAAATGTCGTAACACGCCCATCATAGCGGTTTCGACAAATATACTGAAATCAGGTGTTGACTTTACTCCATCGAACTAGTTAACTAGTACGCAAGTTCACATGAAGAAGGTATCTGAGATGAAAACAACATTTTTCCTGCACGGTTGGTGGCGCACTTCCTGATTTCGGGCAGTGTCTTACGTCTGCAATATGCAACCAGATACCCGGCCCGCCACATGAGCGGGCTTTTTTTTGAACAAAATTAATGAGAATAACGATGCAAACTCAAAAACCGACACTCGAACTGCTTGCCTGCGATGCCGCCTACCGTGAGAACCCGACGGCGTTGTTTCATCAGGTGTGTGGCGCACGTCCGGCAACGCTGCTGTTGGAATCTGCAGATATCGACAGCAAAGACGATCTGAAGAGCCTGCTGCTGGTCGACAGCGCGTTGCGCATTACCGCCATCAGTGACACTGTCACCATCCAGGCATTATCCGCAAACGGCGCATCGCTGCTGCCCCTGCTGGATGCGGCCCTGCCAGCTGGCGTTGAGAACGAACAACAGCCCAATGGCCGTCATCTGCGGTTCCCTGCCGTCAGCCCGCTGCTGGATGAAGACGCCCGTTTATGTTCCCTTTCCGTATTTGATGCGTTCCGTTTATTGCAGGAACTGGTTAATGTTCCGGCGCACGAACGTGAAGCAATGTTCTTCGGCGGTCTGTTTTCCTACGACCTGGTGGCCGGATTTGAAGATTTACCCCAGCTTGAGGCGGGTAACCGTTGCCCGGACTACTGCTTCTATCTGGCAGAAACGCTGATGGTTATCGACCACCAGAAAAAAAGCACCCGCATTCAGGCCAGCGTTTTTACCCCAAGCGTTGCAGAAAAACAGCGTCTAAACGCCCGTCTGACGCAACTGAGCCAACAGCTTACCGAACCTGCACCGCCGCTGCCCGTTACTGAAGTCCCGCAGATGCGCTGCGAATGCAATCAGAGCGATGAAGAGTTCGGTGCCGTGGTGCGCGGCCTGCAAAAAGCGATTCGCGCAGGTGAAATTTTCCAGGTGGTTCCATCTCGTCGTTTCTCGCTGCCCTGCCCGTCGCCGCTGGCTGCCTACTATGTACTGAAGAAAAGTAACCCCAGCCCGTACATGTTTTTCATGCAGGACAACGCGTTCACGCTGTTTGGCGCTTCACCGGAAAGCTCGTTGAAATACGATGCCACCAGCCGCCAGATTGAAATCTATCCCATTGCCGGGACTCGCCCACGCGGTCGTCGGGCGGATGGTTCGCTTGACCGCGATCTCGACAGTCGTATCGAGCTGGAGATGCGTACCGATCATAAAGAACTTTCCGAACACTTGATGCTGGTTGACCTGGCGCGTAACGATCTCGCACGCATCTGTACGCCGGGCAGCCGCTACGTTGCTGATCTCACCAAAGTGGATCGCTATTCCTTCGTGATGCACCTGGTTTCCCGCGTCGTCGGCGAGCTACGTAGCGATCTGGATGTACTGCATGCTTACCGCGCCTGTATGAACATGGGCACGCTGAGCGGCGCGCCGAAAGTTCGCGCTATGCAGCTTATCGCCGAGGCCGAAGGTCGCCGTCGTGGCAGCTATGGCGGCGCCGTAGGTTACTTCACCGCCCATGGCGACCTTGATACCTGCATTGTGATCCGTTCCGCCCTGGTAGAAGACGGTATCGCCACCGTGCAGGCCGGTGCCGGGATTGTTCTGGATTCTGTTCCGCAGTCTGAAGCCGATGAAACCCGTAATAAAGCGCGTGCCGTTTTGCGTGCGATCGCCACCGCGCACCATGCACAGGAGACTTTCTAATGGCTGACATTCTGCTGCTCGATAACATCGACTCATTTACCTACAACCTGGCAGATCAGCTGCGCACTAACGGTCACAACGTGGTGATTTACCGCAACCATATTCCGGCCCAGACGTTGATTGACCGTTTAGCGACGATGAAAAATCCGGTGCTGATGCTTTCTCCTGGTCCTGGCGCACCAAGTGAAGCAGGCTGCATGCCAGAGCTGTTAACCCGCCTGCGCGGCAAACTGCCCATTATCGGTATTTGTCTGGGGCATCAGGCGATTGTTGAGGCCTATGGTGGATATGTGGGTCAGGCAGGGGAAATCCTGCACGGCAAAGCCTCCAGCATTGAACACGATGGCCAGGCGATGTTCGCCGGTCTGGCAAATCCGCTGCCGGTAGCGCGCTATCACTCGCTGGTCGGCAGCAACGTACCGGCCGGACTGACCATTAACGCGCATTTTAACGGTATGGTCATGGCCGTTCGTCACGATACCGATCGCGTATGCGGCTTCCAGTTCCATCCGGAATCGATTCTGACCACTCAGGGCGCGCGTCTGCTGGAGCAAACGCTGGCCTGGGCGCAACAGAAGCTTGAACAGACCAATACGCTGCAACCTATTCTGGAGAAACTGTATCAGGCGCAGACGCTGTCTCAGCAGGAAAGCCACCAGTTGTTCTCTGCCGTGGTCCGCGGTGAACTGAAGCCGGAACAGCTGGCAGCAGCGCTGGTGAGCATGAAAATTCGTGGCGAGCATCCGAATGAAATTGCCGGTGCGGCAACCGCGCTGCTGGAAAATGCAGCCCCATTCCCGCGCCCGGATTATCTGTTTGCCGACATTGTCGGAACCGGCGGTGACGGCAGTAACAGTATCAATATTTCCACCGCCAGTGCGTTTGTCGCGGCGGCTTGCGGACTGAAAGTCGCCAAACATGGTAACCGCAGCGTTTCCAGCAAATCGGGATCTTCGGATCTGCTGGCAGCATTTGGTATCAATCTGGATATGAACGCCGATAAATCCCGCCAGGCGCTTGACGATCTCGGCGTGTGCTTCCTGTTTGCGCCGAAATACCACACCGGTTTTCGCCATGCCATGCCGGTACGCCAACAGTTAAAAACCCGCACGCTGTTTAACGTGCTCGGCCCGTTGATTAACCCGGCACATCCGCCGCTGGCGCTGATCGGCGTTTACAGCCCGGAACTGGTGCTGCCAATTGCCGAAACGCTGCGCGTGCTCGGATATCAGCGAGCAGCCGTGGTGCACAGCGGCGGAATGGATGAAGTTTCACTGCATGCGCCAACCATAGTGGCAGAACTGCATGATGGCGAAATCAAGAGCTATCAACTGACGGCAGAAGACTTTGGCCTGACGCCATATCATCAGGAACAGTTGGCTGGCGGCACGCCGGAAGAAAACCGTGACATTCTGAGTCGCTTGTTACAAGGTAAAGGTGAGGCCGCACATGAAGCTGCTGTTGCCGCAAATGTCGCCATGTTAATGCGCCTGCACGGTGAAGAAGACTTAAAAGCCAACGCGCAAACCGTGATTAATGTGCTGCGCAGCGGTGCGGCTTACGACCGTGTTACTGCACTGGCAGCGAGAGGGTAAATGATGCAAACCGTTTTAGCGAAAATTGTCGCTGACAAGGCGATTTGGGTAGAAGCCCGCAAACAGCAACAACCGCTGGCCAGCTTTCAAAATGATGTTCAACCCAGCACGCGTGATTTCTACGATGCGCTGCAAGGAACACGTACCGCTTTTATTCTGGAGTGCAAAAAAGCCTCTCCGTCAAAAGGCGTGATCCGTGATGACTTCGATCCGGCACAGATTGCGGGCGTATATAAACATTATGCTTCCGCGATTTCCGTGCTGACGGACGAGAAATATTTTCAGGGTAGCTTTGATTTTCTGCCCATCGTCAGTCGCATCGCACCACAGCCGATCCTGTGTAAAGACTTTATTATCGATCCTTACCAGATTTACCTGGCGCGTTTCTACCAGGCGGACGCCTGCCTGCTGATGTTGTCGGTTTTGGATGATGAACAGTATCGTCAGCTCGCTGCCGTCGCCCACAGTCTGAAAATGGGCGTGCTGACCGAGGTCAGCAATGAAGAAGAGCTGGAGCGCGCCATTGCGCTGGGGGCAAAAGTCGTCGGTATTAACAACCGTGATTTGCGTGACCTGTCGATTGACCTCAACCGTACTCGCCAGCTTGCACCACGTTTGGGTCATGGCGTCACCGTCATCAGTGAATCCGGGATCAACACCTATGGTCAGGTTCGCGAACTCAGCCATTTCGCCAACGGATTTCTGATAGGCTCTGCGCTGATGTCCCATGATGACCTGCATACCGCCGTGCGTCGTGTTTTGCTTGGCGAAAATAAAGTCTGCGGACTGACTCGTGCACAGGATGCAAAAGCAGCGTACGAATCTGGGGCCATTTATGGCGGCGTAATTTTTGTCCCGACCTCACCACGCGCTGTCAGCGTTGAACAGGCGCGAGACGTTATGACGGGTGCGCCGTTACAGTACGTCGGCGTGTTCCGTAACACTGACATCGCAGACGTCCACGAAAAAGTCACCGCACTGTCGCTGGCCGCTGTACAACTACATGGAAGCGAAGATCAGGCCTATGTCGATGCTCTGCGCAATATACTGCCCGCGCAGGTGCAAATCTGGAAGGCACTGAGCGTTGGCGAATCACTGCCTGCTCGTCGCTATCAACATATTGATAAATACATTTTTGATAACGGCCAGGGCGGCAGCGGTAAACGCTTTGACTGGTCGCTGCTGAGCGGACAATCGCTGGATAACGTTTTACTGGCTGGCGGACTGGGCGCAGATAACTGCGTCGACGCGGCTAAAACCGGCTGTGCCGGGCTCGATTTCAATTCTGGCGTAGAGTCACAGCCGGGCATCAAAGATGCGCGTCTTCTGGCTTCAGTCTTTCAGACGCTGCGCGCATATTAAGGAAAAGGACATGACAACATTACTCAATCCGTATTTTGGTGAATTTGGCGGTATGTATGTGCCACAGATTCTGATGCCTGCGCTGCGCCAACTGGAAGAAGCGTTCGTCAGTGCACAAAAAGACCCTGAGTTTCAGGCACAGTTTACAGACCTGCTGAAAAACTATGCTGGTCGCCCAACTGCGCTGACCAAATGCCAGAACATTACTCAAGGCACCAGCACCACGTTGTACCTTAAACGTGAAGATTTGCTGCACGGCGGCGCGCACAAAACCAACCAGGTGCTGGGCCAGGCGTTGCTGGCGAAGCGTATGGGTAAAACCGAGATCATCGCCGAAACCGGCGCGGGTCAGCATGGTGTGGCGTCTGCCCTTGCCAGCGCCTTGCTGGGTTTAAAGTGCCGTATTTATATGGGTGCGAAAGACGTCGAGCGTCAGTCTCCGAACGTTTTCCGTATGCGTCTGATGGGGGCTGAGGTTATTCCGGTACACAGCGGCTCTGCCACATTGAAAGATGCCTGTAACGAAGCGTTGCGCGACTGGTCTGGCAGTTACGATACCGCGCACTATATGCTGGGTACGGCGGCAGGCCCGCATCCTTTCCCGACTATCGTACGCGAATTCCAGCGCATGATTGGTGAAGAAACAAAAGCACAAATTCTGGAAAAAGAAGGCCGTCTGCCGGATGCCGTGATCGCCTGTGTCGGCGGCGGCTCGAACGCGATCGGCATGTTCGCCGATTTTATTAATGAAACCAGCGTTGGTCTGATTGGCGTTGAGCCCGGTGGTCACGGGATCGAATCCGGCGAGCACGGGGCACCGCTGAAACATGGTCGTGTTGGGATTTACTTCGGCATGAAGTCGCCAATGATGCAGACCTCTGAAGGGCAAATTGAAGAGTCCTATTCCATTTCTGCGGGACTGGACTTCCCGTCAGTCGGGCCACAGCACGCTTATCTGAACAGTATCGGACGCGCTGACTATGTTTCGATTACTGATGATGAAGCACTGGAAGCCTTCAAAACGCTGTGTCTGCACGAGGGGATTATCCCGGCGCTGGAGTCCTCCCATGCCCTGGCACATGCGTTGAAAATGATGCGTGAAAACCCGGAGAAAGAACAATTACTGGTGGTCAACCTCTCTGGTCGCGGCGACAAAGACATTTTCACCGTACACGATATTCTGAAAGCGCGAGGGGAAATCTGATGGAACGTTATGAAAACCTGTTTGCACAACTGAAGGACCGCAAAGAAGGCGCTTTTGTCCCCTTCGTGACCCTGGGCGATCCGTCTGTTGAACAGTCACTGAAAATCATTGATACGCTGATCGAAGCGGGTGCCGATGCGCTTGAGCTGGGTATTCCGTTCTCCGACCCGCTGGCCGACGGCCCAACCATTCAGGAAGCGACGTTACGTGCGTTCGCGGCAGGCGTCACGCCGTCGCAATGCTTTGAAATGTTGGCGCTGATTCGGCAAAAACACCCAACCATTCCAATTGGTTTACTGATGTATGCCAACCTGGTGTTCAGCAAGGGTATTGACGAATTTTACGCACAGTGTGAGAAGGTCGGCGTAGATTCGGTGTTAGTCGCCGATGTGCCGGTTGAAGAATCTGCGCCATTCAGAATGGCGGCATTACGTCATAATGTCGCGCCAATTTTCATTTGCCCACCTAACGCTGACGAAGAGTTGCTGCGCCAGATTGCCGCTCATGGTCGCGGTTATACCTATTTATTGTCACGCGCAGGCGTTACGGGTGCCGAAAATCGTGCAGCGTTGCCGTTGCATCATCTGGTCGAAAAGCTGAAAGAATTCAATGCCCCACCTTCTCTACAGGGCTTTGGTATCTCTGCACCGGAGCAGGTGACAGGCGCCATTGAAGCAGGTGCTGCGGGGGCTATTTCCGGATCGGCGATTGTCAAAATCATTGAGAAAAATGTTGCAGCACCAGAGCAAATGCTGGCTGAGTTGAAAGCCTTTGTCAGTGCAATGAAAGCTGCGACCCATCAGTAAGCTGAAATAACCGCCAGAGACTTCTGGCGGTTTTACTCCCTGGCCTGCTTCATTTTGTACATGGCAGTATCCGCATTCTGGATTGCCGCATCCAGCTCACCCTTCACCTCTGCAATCCCCCACGACACTGACAAGGGAATAGTGTTGCCGTCCACCACAAATACATGGCTGGTCACCTGTCCGCTTATACGCTGCGCGATCGCGATAGCATCACTGGCCTGAGAGCGAAACAGCAGGATCATAAATTCATCTCCACCGGTGCGGATCACAAGATCGTGGCTGGTACGGGTGTTAGACAACATTCTGTTGGCGATAATTTGCAGCGCGCGGTCCCCGGCCGCGTGGCCCCAGGTATCATTGACAGCCTTAAACTTATTGCAATCCAGTAGCACTACCGAGCAATGTGACAAATCCCGGCGCTTGATGATGTCGAGAATTCGGCGATTAAAGCAGCCAGTGAGCGTATCAATATAAACTTTCAGGTCGCTTTCATTCAGCCACGACTTCAGCGAGAAACTGATCATAATAAAGAAGAATGGTGCCAGCAGTATCACAATTCCGGCGTGCGTATCGCGCGCCATAAAACGCCCTAATGCTATCGAATAGTGCAGCGCATATTTTTCTGAAAAATTGCGCACCAAATAGCTGGATTGTCCCGCACATATGCCGGATAAGCAGAGGCTCTCTTGGTTGGTTAAATTCACTAACTCCACGTTCAATCCAGGAAGGATTTGATTATCAAACGCCTCGGCCAACGCTTCCTGCAGCTCGGGTTTCGAATGATCATAGACCAGATAGGCCACGATTTGGTCTGATATCTCTTTACCCGACAGATCGTAGATATAGCTCACCACGCTGTAGGCTTTTTCACCAGTAATTTTATCGGTATAGAAGTTTGTTGAACTGAGGGCTTTATTTTTGACGTTTTTTTGCAACAACCGGGTATAGAAATCGGCGGGCGGATAGAAAAAATGCGTGATATCCATCGCCATTTCGGAGTCAGAAAAACTGAAATTGCGCGAGTCGGAAGCCATAAACCAGTAAAAATAATCTGAATTGCTGGCGATGATGTAACGGTGCGCATCAAAGCTGCCTGGGTTTAGCTCATTAACCATTCCACGAATAAACTCCGCTGCAGTATACATACACAGCGCGTTATGGCTGGGTTGCTGAGCAATAATCGTCCCTGTTGCGGAATGAACCCGCTTTGGGTCGGCGTTAATTCCCCATTCATCTTTATTTCGCGGAACAAACTGCGCCATAACACCACACTGTTCGCCGGTTTTGATGTGGTAGTAACGCTCGCCAATCGCATCGGCAATCAGTTCATTATCGTTAAAAATGTCCAACATGTGAGCTTGCAGGCGGCTCACACCTTCACTGGCGGCCGCCATACGCTGTTCATAAATGATAAACAGAAACAACGAGGTAAAAACCAACGTAATGAGCCCGGATACCAGCAGAGCCTGCCTGTTTCGGAGCTTATCCTGCACAATCTTCACGAGTCCACCCCGATAGTTAACAGTATTACCAAACCGGTTACCCGTTTATGTTGTTGCATAACAGCGTTGTATATGGATAAAAATGTTAACCATCCAGAGACTAATGAGTTGAATAGTCAGCGCACGCGTGCACGAAAGTTACAGACTTATACAATAAAAGCGCACTTTTGTTAACATAAATGCAAACTAATCATCACCTTCAATCGGATACCCTGCCCGACGAATGGCCTCGCGGCAGTCGCTCACACCTGCGGCATAGCCCGCTTCAATCTCGCAAACCGGGCTGGCGCTGCAATAAGGTAGTGTGATTTGTGTGGCGATGACCTTTTCCAGGGCTTCCACCCTGCTCATGTAATTCAATAATTCGCGCGCAGCATACACGGCAAACTCTGTCGTATCATCGTCTATCGATGCTTCCATAAGGGAAATTTTTTGTTGTAGCACCTGACGCGTCAATATCATCGTCAATACCCTCAAAGCCAGTTTGCTTAAAGAGTAGCATTACATCAAAGGGGAGAAAGTCGGGAAGGGAAAAAGAGAGGAGAAAAAGCTGGCCGCGAAACGACCAGCCTTTGAGACTGGAATCACTGACTTAAAAACGATAACCCGCAGAGAACATAAACACCCACGGATCAAGGCGTACGCTGTCGCGCTGCTGGACGCCACCCATTTTATAGCTCGCGGTGGTGTCGATATCCATGTACCAGACTGACATGTTAAGCAGCCAGTCGCGGTTGATCAGATAGTCCATACCGACCTGTCCTGCTGCACCCCAGGAGTCTTTCAGGCTCAGATCGGATAAACCTGCTTCTTTCCCGTTGTTGTTAAAACCTTCATCAAAGAAAGTCGTGTAGTTCACACCCACGCCAACGTAAGGACGCAGTTTGCTGCTGGAATCGCCAAAGTACCACTGCGCCATTAACGTCGGCGGTAAATGATGAACGGTGGCAATATCACCGGTTGCCCCGGTGCCGATCTTATGACGGAACGGTGTGGCTGCCAGTAATTCAACGCCAATATTGTCGGTTGCCATATAGGTGAATGTCAGGCCCAGCTGCGTATTGTTGCTGACATCAAAGCCACCCAGGCTTCCCAGCGTACCACCCGCGCCTTCCGTCGGTCTGACGGTAGCCGATCCTGCTCGAATAAAGAACTCTCCGGCCTCATGCGCAAATGCGTTCCCAGAGAGAAGAGTTGTTAAAGCCAATGCTGCAACTGTTAATTTTTTCATGTCCGCTCCATCGTTATGGTTATAAAAGCGGAACGAATATACCCACAATGGAGTAATAAGTGATCTAACCTGGATCACATTGAGTTTGATAATTTAACATTTATTGATCCAGATTAAGTTAGAACTTGCATTCAAAATCCTGGTTAAATTAATTCAGATCAATTTTGATATATTTTCACTATGCAAGTACCTTTAGCTCCAACGCGAAGCGTTGGTTATTTGAACGTGATGTACAGAGAACAAACAACGATGTTGCAAGATGCTGAAGTCCTGGCCAAAAATTACCGGAGCTTTACAAAGATATGCCTTTCCATACATCGTACGATGCTGCCACTGTAGAGTTATCCAGGGTACAATTGCGCGCAAATGAACACCTGCAAAACTCAAGGAGAGTGCATGTCTATCACGGCGAAATCCGTTTACCGTGACACGGGAAACTTTTTCCGTAATCAATTCATTACCATCTTGCTGGTATCATTATTGTGCGCGTTTATCACAGTGGTGCTAGGGCATGCCTTTTCTCCCAGCGACGCGCAAATCGCGCAACTGAGCGAAGGGGATCAGCTAACCAGCAGTGTGGGCCTGTTCGATCTGGTACAGAATATGACGCCGGAGCAGCAGCAAATTTTGCTACGCGCTTCTGCTGCATCGACGTTTTCAGGGCTAATTGGTAATGCCATCCTTGCAGGAGGCATCATCCTGATGATTCAACTGATTTCGGCAGGTCATCGGGTTAGCGCATTACGCGCCATTGGCGCCAGCGCGCCGGTATTACCTAAATTGTTTATTCTGATTTTTCTGACTACCCTGCTGGTACAGGTCGGTATTATGCTGGTTGTCGTGCCCGGTATTCTGCTGGCTATCTTGCTGGCTCTCGCGCCGGTGATGGTCGTGCAGGATAAAATGGGCGTCTTTGCCGCTATGCGCAACAGTATGCGTCTGGCGTGGTCTAATATGCGACTGGTAGCGCCGGCAGTAATCGGTTGGTTACTGGCAAAAACGCTGCTGTTGCTTTTTGCGCCAAGTTTTGCAGTACTAACGCCAAACGTAGGCGCGGTATTGGCGAATACGCTGAGCAATATGATCTCTGCTGTGCTGCTGATCTATTTGTTCCGTCTGTATATGCTGATTCGTCAATAAACCCTGAACGCATGCCGGGTGTGTTACCCAATGCTTTTTGATTACGGACTCGAAGAATGAAGCAGTTTCTTGATTTTTTACCGCTGGTTGTCTTTTTTGCTTTTTATAAGCTCTATGACATCTACGCGGCAACCTCGGCGCTTATTGTCGCAACAGCTGTGGTGTTGATTTACAGTTGGGTTCGCTATCGCAAAGTCGAGAAGATGGCGTTAATCACCTTTGTTCTGGTTGCTGTCTTCGGTGGCCTGACCATTTTCTTCCACAACGATGAATTCATTAAGTGGAAGGTTACGGTGATTTACGGACTGTTTGCCGGTGCACTGCTGGTTAGCCAGTGGGTGATGAAAAAGCCGTTGATTCAGCGCATGTTAGGAAAAGAGCTGACGCTGCCGCAGCCGGTATGGTCGAAGCTAAATCTGGCCTGGGCCGTCTTCTTCATCCTGTGTGGATTGGCCAATATCTACATTGCGTTTTGGCTGCCGCAGAACATTTGGGTCAACTTCAAAGTGTTCGGATTAACCGCCCTGACCTTATTCTTCACGTTGCTGAGCGGAATCTATATCTACCGCCATCTGCCGCAGGAAGATAAATCGTAATAAGTGTTCGCCAGATCTGCGGATCTGGCGAATTTTTATCCACCTGCGTTCTTCGTGGCACACAAGCTGGTTTACATCCCCTCCGCGCACTGCATCCCCTCTGTTCTCCGCTCGTAAATTCTAGTAGCATCCCGCCTGTAATCTTTCTCTACAGTCGGTTCTACAATGACAACAACGAATAACACCCCCCAAGGTGAACTGGTTTTACGCACTCTGGCCATGCCTGCCGATACCAATGCTAACGGTGATATTTTTGGCGGCTGGCTGATGTCACAGATGGATATTGGTGGCGCTATTCAGGCCAAAGAGATCGCACACGGTCGCGTGGTGACGGTGCGAGTTGAAGGAATGAGCTTTTTGCGCCCGGTTGCCGTGGGTGATGTGGTCTGTTGCTACGCACGCTGCGTAAAACGCGGGACGACGTCAATCAGCATTAATATTGAAGTCTGGGTGAAGAAAGTCGCTTCGGAACCTATTGGCCAGCGTTACAAAGCCACTGAAGCCCTGTTTATCTACGTCGCTGTAGATAAAGACGGTAAACCCCGTCCGATACCTAAACAGGTCTGATAACTGCGTTGACACCGTTATCAGACCTGCTTGCCGGAGAAGGCCTGACGCCGCCTCCGGCACGCCAGTTACTCAATCTGCGCCGTACCGTTCAGACGGAAAACGATATTCACCACCAGGCCAGATCCCGGTTTGCCCGTCTCATAACGCCATCTGCGCATCGCATTTTTCACTTCACGCTCAAACATGTTGGCAGGCTGTGCGGAAAGCACTTCAACATTCTCCACACGGCCATCTGATGTCACATCAAACTTGACCTTCACCCGACCTTCAATGCGCAGAGCCTGCGCGCGCGCCGGATACTGTGGCTGATTACGACTTAAGGCGCGTGGCCCAGAGGGTGCACTAACCGCAGGTTTACTGGTTGCTGGCGCGGTGCTGGTCGTTGCCGGACGAGCAGGCGCTGTGTTCTCAAACGGCGATGCTGGACGCGACTCAACCGGTTTCACGTCACGTTTGGGCTGCTCTTCAACCTTTTTCACCGGTTTTGGCTTCGGTTTTGGCTTAGGCTTCGGTTTCTCAATCACCACCGGCGCCTCTTTTGGCGGTTCCGGTATAGGTTCCGGTTCCGGTTCAGGCTCAACGACAGGCTCCGGCGGTGGCTGAACTGCCTGAGGTGGTTCAAGATCGGCAGGTGCGACCATCGTGATGGAGATCGGCTGCGCGGGTGCAGGCAGTTCAATAACCTGATGTACCGAGGTATACAGCAGACCCGCCACTACAGCGCCGTGAATGCCGACGGAAAGTAACGTCGGCCAGGGAAAGCGACGAGGTAAATCAAGGGTCATTGCAGTCATAATCGTTTCAGTTATAAAACCAGGCCTCGATTTTAAATGCAAATAGCAATCATATTCAATAAGCCCATGACAGTAAGCCGCATTTAAAACGCAATTTCATGTGAAAAAACCATTATCTTAATATGGCCTTAACAAAGCTATTATCTTTACGTTGCAGTTACCAGGGCTTTCCAATAACGTAAACGCGACATTTACCGATCAAGGAGCTTTACCCGTGCTGTACGTTATTTATGCTCAAGATATCGCAGATTCTCTCGAAAAACGTCTTTCCGTGCGCCCTGCTCACCTGGCCCGTCTGCAACTCCTCCAGGATGAAGGTCGTCTACTGACAGCAGGCCCCATGCCAGCGGTCGACAGTAACGATCCTGGTGCGGCGGGATTTAGCGGATCGACGGTGATTGCAGAATTTGAATCTTTAGAGGCAGCGCAGGCGTGGGCAGATGCCGACCCGTATGTGGCTGCAGGAGTTTATGCGCAGGTTTCGGTCAAACCGTACAAAAAAGTATTTTAAGAAACAGAACTGACAGGAATACATTGGGCACCATCAGTGGTGCCCTTTTTGGATCAAATGCTGTAGATCGCAAACAGCAACGAATTTCGTTGATGATTGAGAATGCATTTTCTGATGGAGTGGATACGCATGTTACGGCGCGATTGCCCTTCAAGCCAACGTGCTTTACGGCGGCTAGCCTGACGCAGCATCCGCCAGCGTCCCACTTCCGTTCTACTACGCTTCATGTTAACTACTCTTCCAGTCACAGAGCGGGCATTATACCCCCAGACTGCATGCAGACCAGTGGTTTTCCCGTGTTTTTATTTGCCAGATGAATCTTGATGCGTAAACTCTTAACAATACGCTTTCAAAAGGATTTTTAAATTTATGACAACCTTCTACACCGTGGTGAGTTGGCTGGTCATTCTGGGTTACTGGGTACTCATTGCTGGCGTAACGTTGCGCATTCTGATGAAGCGACGCGCAGTACCTTCCGCAATGGCCTGGCTTTTGATCATCTATATACTGCCATTGGTAGGGATTATTGCTTATCTGTCCTTTGGTGAACTCCACCTGGGCAAACGCCGCGCCGAGCGCGCCAGAGCGATGTGGCCTTCAACAGCCAAATGGCTGAACGATCTCAAAGCCTGCAAACATATTTTCGCGCAAGAAAACAGCAGCGTTGCCTCCTCATTATTTAAGTTATGCGAGCGTCGCCAGGGCATTGCTGGTGTTAAGGGTAATCAGCTGCAGCTACTCACCAACTCTGATGACGTGATGCAGGCGTTAATCCGCGACATTCAGCTGGCGCGTCACAACATTGAGATGGTGTTCTACATCTGGCAACCTGGCGGTATGGCCGATCAGGTCGCGGAATCATTAATGGCCGCCGCCAGACGGGGGATTCACTGTCGTTTGATGCTGGACTCCGCCGGCAGCGTGGCATTCTTCCGTAGTCCGTGGGCGGCGATGATGCGCAATGCGGGTATCGAGGTGGTCGAAGCGCTGAAGGTTAACCTGATGCGTGTATTTTTACGCCGTATGGACCTGCGCCAGCATCGTAAAATGATCATGATCGACAACTACATCGCCTACACCGGTAGCATGAATATGGTCGATCCGCGTTTCTTTAAACAGGATGCTGGTGTCGGACAATGGGTTGACCTGATGGCGAGAATGGAAGGCCCGGTGGCCACTGCCATGGGGATCGTCTACTCCTGCGACTGGGAAATTGAAACCGGTAAACGTATTTTACCGCCGCCTCCCGATGTCAACATTATGCCGTTTGAGCAGGCCAGCGGGCACACCATTCACACTATTGCCTCCGGTCCAGGCTTCCCTGAAGACTTGATCCATCAGGCCTTATTGACCGCCGCATATTCTGCTCGTGAATATTTAATCATGACCACCCCCTACTTCGTTCCCAGTGACGATCTGCTGCACGCCATCTGTACGGCAGCGCAGCGTGGTGTAGATGTCAGCATCATTCTTCCACGCAAGAATGACTCGATGCTGGTTGGCTGGGCAAGCCGGGCTTTTTTCACCGAGTTGCTGGCGGCAGGCGTGAAAATCTACCAGTTCGAAGGTGGGTTGTTACATACCAAGAGCGTGCTGGTCGATGGCGAATTGAGTCTGGTCGGTACTGTTAACCTGGATATGCGCAGCCTGTGGCTGAATTTTGAGATCACACTGGTGATTGACGATGCCGGATTCGGCGGTGACCTCGCCGCGGTACAGGATGATTATATTTCGCGTTCTCGCCTGCTAGATGCACGTTTGTGGGTAAAACGACCACTCTGGCAGCGTATCGCTGAGCGACTGTTTTACTTCTTTAGCCCGTTGCTGTAAAACGTGCCCATCAGACAGTAAACAGGTAGTCATTATGGATATGGATTTGAACAACCGCCTGACCGAAGACGAAACGCTCGAGCAGGCTTATGACATTTTTCTCGAACTGGCGGCGGACAATCTCGATCCGGCCGACATTCTTCTGTTCAATTTGCAGTTTGAAGAGCGTGGCGGTGCAGAGTTATTCGACCCTGCACAAGACTGGCAGGAGCACGTTGATTTTGACCTGAATCCTGACTTCTTCGCCGAAGTGGTGATTGGTCTGGCAGACTCAGAAGACGGCGAGATTAACGATATTTTTGCGCGTGTTCTGTTATGCCGCGAAAAAGATCACAAACTCTGCCACATTCTCTGGCGCGAATAATGAAAACAAAAAGCTGCTCTCGCAGCTTTTTTTATTTCTAGTCAGGCAATTTGCTTCCGCAACGATTACAAAATTGCGCGCTGTGCTCATGCTGGCTTTGTTGGCACTGTGGACATTTGCGCTGATTTTGCCGGTGCTGAAACGCACTACTCATGTGTGTTGTTATCAATCCGGTCGGGATTGCAATAACCGAATAACCAATCAGGATCAGCACTGACGCAACCATGCGGCCAAGCGGTGTATGCGGGGTAATATCACCATAGCCAACAGTTGTAACCGTAACGATTGCCCAATATACCGACGCATTCAGCGTAGTAAAACCATATTTCGGGCCTTCAATCAGGTACATCAGGGCGCCAAAGACAATCATCAGAATGGCAATAAACGAGTAAAACAGCATCAACTGATGACGGGCACTTTTAATTGCGCTCCAGAACACACGCAGCGACGGCATAAATCGCAGCAGTTTGAGTATTCGCAGTACACGCAGCACGCGCATCGCTCGCCAGGCGAAAACATAACTCAGACTAATTTCCGGCCATAGCCACATCACATACAGTGGCAGAATCGTCGCGAGATCGATAATTCCCCAGAAGCTAAACACATATTTTGCAGGATTGGCCCAGCAGCACAATCTGAGCAGATATTCGAGGGTAAAGACCAGCGTAATAAAGACTTCCAGCCAGACAAAAATATGCCATTCATCATAGGTTAAATGGTATTGCGTCCCAACCCCAGACTCAATGAAGATAACAATCACGCTCAGCAATGCGAACAGTGCGCACATGCCTTCAAAACGGCGCCCCGAGCGTGTGTCTAAATCAAATAATGTACGATAGAGAGTACGGCGAACAGAAGAGACTAAGCCTGACACATTTACCTCACCAAAAAGAAGGGCTGACAGTGTGTCAGCCCTCTCGATTATAGCGGGTCTACTTTTAAGCAGGAAACCGCGTGTCGGAAACTCCCTTCAAGTACAGGACGCGTTTTCGCGCATTCTGGGCCGGCGATCGGACAACGCGTGCGGAACACACACCCCGAAGGAGGATTAATCGGGGAAGGTAACTCACCTTCCAGCAGTTGGATAACCTTGTTCCTCTCCATATCAGGATCGGGAATTGGCACCGCTGACATTAGCGCCTTGGTATAAGGATGCAGCGGATTATGGTACACCTCGTCATAGGTTCCTAGCTCCACCGCATGTCCGAGATACATCACCAGCACGCGATCGGAAATATGCTTAACCACCGCCAGGTCGTGGGCAATGAAGATGAGCGATAATCCCATTTCACGCTGTAGCTGTTGCAACAGGTTAACAACCTGCGCCTGAATTGATACGTCCAGCGCGGATACGGGCTCATCACAAATTATCAGCTTCGGCTCAAGGATCAGTGCACGGGCAATCCCAATACGCTGACACTGACCACCGGAAAACTCATGTGGGTAGCGGTTAAGCAGATTCGGTAGCAAGCCAACCTTCATCATCATCGCCTTCACACGGTCACGGACTTCCTGACCTGGCAGGTTCGGATGATAAGTCCGCAGCGGTTCGGCAATAATTTCACCAATGGTCATACGCGGGTTTAACGATGCCAGCGGATCCTGGAAAATCATCTGGATGTCACTGCGCACTGCCCGCCACTCATCGGGTTTCATACCCAGCAAATCTTTACCCAGCCAGGCCACCTTTCCATCGGTGGCTTTCACCAGGCCGATAATCGCACGGGCAAAGGTCGATTTCCCGCAGCCTGATTCGCCGACCACGCCCAGGGTTTCGCCTTCATACAGTCGTAGGGTCACGCCATCAACCGCTTTTAGGGTCTTAGCCGGCTGCCAGAACCACTGCTTACCGTCTTTAATGTCGAAATGGACTTTCAGATCAGCAATTTCAAGGAGCACTTTTCGTTGTTCGGTCACCGCATTCATACCAGTTCCTCCACCGGTTTAAAGCAGGCGCGCAGACGTCCCGGACTAAACTCTTCCAGTGGCGGAGCACTGTTACAGATTTCCATGGCATGCGGGCAACGGGGCTGGAACGGGCAACCTTTCGGTAAACGCAACAGGTTCGGCGGATTACCCGGGATAGTCAGCATTTCTTCCCCTTCGGCATCCAGACGCGGGACGGCATTAAGCAGGCCAATCGAATACGGATGAACCGGCTTATAAAAGACATCGCGCGCACTACCATATTCCATGGTTCGTCCGGCGTACATCACCAGAACTTTATCGCAAATACCGGCCACAACGCCAAGGTCGTGGGTGATCATGATAATCGCCGTGTTGAATTCGCTTTTCAGTTCATTCAGCAGCGTCATAATTTGCGCTTGTACCGTCACATCGAGCGCGGTAGTCGGCTCATCGGCTATCAGCAGTTTTGGCCTGCACAGAAGCGCCATGGCGATCATCACACGCTGACGCATACCGCCGGAGAATTCATGCGGATACATTTTCATACGCTTACGCGCTTCCGGCATCTTCACCGCATCCAGCATCCTGACCGACTCTTCAAAGGCTTCCGCTTTGCTCATACCTTTATGCAGCATCAGAACTTCCATCAACTGCTCGCCGACGCGCATGTACGGATTGAGAGATGTCATCGGGTCCTGGAAAATCATCGAGATTTGCTCGGCGCGCAGTTTGTTGAGCTCGCGCTCCGGTAAGTTCAGGATCTCGCGACCGTTGAATGTAGCGGAACCGCCAATACGGCCATTTGCGGCCAACAGGCCCATCAAGGCAAATGCAGTCTGCGACTTACCTGAACCAGACTCACCAACAATACCCAGCGTTTCCCCGGCGCGTAGTGAAAAGTTTAAATCGTTTACTGCAGTAACATCACCATCTGGGGTGGCAAACGTCACACGCAGATCGGTAACGTTCAGCAATGCGTTAGCCTGTTGTTGCGCGAGCGGCGCGGTTGAGGTCTCAATTACGCTCATGGCGGCACTCCTTAACGGTCTTTCGGGTCGAGGGCATCACGCAGGCCATCGCCAATAAAGTTAAAACAGAATAGCGTCACCACCAGGAACCCTGCCGGAAACAGCAGTAACCATGGCGATACCTCCATCGAGTTGGCACCATCGCTGAGCAGTGCGCCCCAGCTACTTAGCGGCTCTTGTGTGCCAAGTCCCAGGAAGCTCAGGAAAGATTCAAACAGGATCATGCTGGGAACCAGCAACGAGGCGTAGACCACCACCACACCCAGTACGTTTGGCACAATGTGGCGCACAACAATTCGCACGGTAGACACCCCACCGACCTGGGCTGCTTCAATAAACTCTTTGCGCTTCAGGCTCAGCGTCTGGCCACGAACGATACGCGCCATATCAAGCCAGGACACCATCCCAATCGCCACAAAGATTAGCAGGATGTTTTGCCCAAAGAAGGTAACCAATAGAATAACGAAGAACATGAACGGGAAGGAGTTAAGGATTTCCAGCAGACGCATCATCACGGAGTCGATTTTGCCGCCGAGATAACCCGACAAAGAACCGTACAGCGTACCGACGACTACCGCCACCAGCGCTGCGGCAATGCCGACCATCAACGAGATACGTCCACCAATCGCCACCCGCACCAGCAGATCACGACCAGATGAGTCAGTGCCAAAATAGTGCCCGGACTCCGTATCAGGCGCGCTGGACATCATGCCCCAGTCAGTATCGAAGTAGGTAAACTGCGATAACATGGGTGCCAACGTCACAAACAGCGCAATAATCACCAGTACCACGAGGCTGGCTACTGCCGCTCGGTTATGCATAAAGCGTCGACGAGCATCCTGCCACAGGCTGCGGCCTTCGACCTCCAGCTTTTCACTGAAATTTTCCAGCGCTTCGCTGTTTTTCTTACTTAACATCATAGCGAGCTCCAGTATCAGTAACGGATTTTCGGGTCGATTACGGCATACAGCACATCGACAATCGCGTTAAACACGATGGTCAGCGCGCCGACCAGAATAGTCAGGCTCAGTACCAGCGAGTAATCGCGGTTTAATGCGCCATTCACGAACAACTGCCCAATACCCGGTAAACCATAGATAGTTTCAATAACCATCGAACCGGTAATGATGCCGACAAATGCGGGCCCCATATAGGACAACACCGGCAACAACGCAGGTTTTAACGCATGGCGGAAAATAATCCGTCGCATCGGCAACCCTTTAGCACGCGCGGTTCGAATAAAGTTAGAGTGCAGCACTTCAATCATTGAGCCGCGGGTAATACGCGCAATACTGGCAATATAGGCCAGGGATAGCGCCACCATGGGCAGGA
The DNA here is from genome assembly GCF_030333085.1 of Citrobacter sp. Cpa228. Taxonomy (NCBI): domain Bacteria; kingdom Pseudomonadati; phylum Pseudomonadota; class Gammaproteobacteria; order Enterobacterales; family Enterobacteriaceae; genus Citrobacter; species Citrobacter sp. Cpa228. The sequence goes on from NZ_JAOWGQ010000056.1 coordinate 26,467, forward strand.
TCATAAATTTCAGCGCCCCACCGTTCCAACCGCCACCGGGTAGCCATTTCAGTGTGATCGCAAATATCATGACTAATAAGGGAGCAACGACAAAACTGGGGATCACCACCCCGGTCATCGCCACCCCCATAACCGTATAATCCCAACGCGTGTTTTGCTTCAACGCGGCAATTACGCCCGCACTGACGCCGATCACCACCGCCAGAATAAAGGCCGCAGCCCCCAGCTTCGCGGAAACCGGAAAGCTTGACGCGACCAGGTCATTAACGGTGTAGTCTTTATATTTAAAGGATGGCCCAAAATCACCGTGTGCCAACTGTTTCAGATAGCTAAAGTACTGCGTTGAGATCGGATCATTAAGATGGTATTTCGCTTCAATATTCGCCAGAACTTCTGGCGGTAACGCGCGCTCTCCGGTGAAAGGACTTCCCGGCGCAAGACGCATCATAAAGAATGAAATCGTAATAAGAATAAATAGCGTCGGAATCGCTTCCAGACAGCGGCGTAATATAAATTTCAACATTGCCCGTACCTTCTGGCGTGTGCCTTTATACCCGTCATACTTCACGCTGCAGGTGCGTTGGCTTTACTCGCTCACGTCAGTCACTTACTTAAGTAAGCTCCTGGCGATTCGCTGCGTTGCCGCCTTCCTGCAACGTGAATTATTTAGGGTATACCTCTCTTTGTCTAAAGAGGTATTTATAGTTCAATGAAAAAGACACTGTGGGGCAAAAATGATTGCCCCACGTCTTGCCATTAATGCTTGATAATATACAAGTCTTTAACGTGGATATTATCCATCGGGTCTTTACCGGAATATCCGCCTACCCAAGGTTTCACCAGACGGGCATTGACGTAGTAGAACACCGGTACAATTGCTGAGTCTTTATCCAGCAGCTGTTCTGCTTGCGAATACAGTTCACTGCGCTGAGCATCATCAGTTGCTTTCAGGGTATCAGCAATCAACTTGTCAAATGCAGGGCTCTTATAGTGGACGGTGTTGTTGGAGCTATCGGACAGCACCATATTCAGGAAAGACGTCGGTTCGTTATAATCCGCACACCATCCTGCGCGTGAAACATCATAGTTGCCCTGATGACGCGTATCGAGGAACGTCTTCCACTCCTGATTTTCCAGCTTCACATTCGCACCCAGATTTTTCTTCCAGATGGATGCCGCAGCGATAGCCAGCTTTTTGTGCAGATCGGAGGTGTTATACAGCAGATCAAAGGTCAACGGTTTATCCGCGGTAAAACCAGCTTCGGCCAGCAGTTTTTTCGCCTCTTCGTTACGTTTTTCCTGTGACCACTTGAACCACTCTGGCTCAACCAGTTTAGCGCCATCAGTATATGGCGGGGTAAAGCTATAGGCAGGCAGATCGCCCTGGTTTTTCACTTTGTTGACGATAATGTCACGATCCAGCGCCAGCTTCAGGGCGGTACGAACACGAACATCGTTGAACGGTGCTTTTTGGTTGTTAATTTCGTAATAATAGGTGCACAGATAAGGATCAACGTGAACTTCGTTCGGGATCTCTTTTTTCAGTTTCTGGAATAACTCAATCGGCATGTTGTTATAGGTCATGTCGATTTCACCGCTGCGATAGCGGTTCACGTCAGTCACTTCAGAAGAAATTGGCAGGTATGTGACCTGGTTAATAATGGTTTTCGCGTTGTCCCAGTAGTGGGTATTACGCTCAAGTACAATACGCTCGTTGACAACCCAGTCTTTCAGTTTATAAGAGCCGTTAGAAACGATGTTAGCGGGCTGGGTCCATTTTTCCCCGAATTTTTCCACCACGGCTTTAGGCACAGGGGAAAGAGAGGAGTGCACAAGGAGTTTGTAGAAATAAGGAACAGGTTCACTCAGAGTCACTTCAAAGGTATGGTCGTCAATCGCTTTTACACCGAGATCGGTTACTGGCTTCTTACCGGCGATGATGTCATCAATATTGACAATATGTCCGTACTGTAAATAGCTGGCGTACGGTGAAGCAGTATTAGGGTTCGCCAGACGTTGCCAGCTATAGACGAAATCTTGTGCGGTAACAGGCGTTCCATCAGACCATTTCGCATCTTTACGCAGATGGAATGTCCAGACTTTAAAATCTTTATTTTCCCATTTATCAGCCACGCCCGGCGATGGTTTGCCATCAACGTCACTGATTAATAAACCTTCAAATAAATCACGGTTAATGTTGGATTCCGGTACACCTTCGATTTTATGCGGATCGAGTGACTGAACTTCCGAACCATTATTACGCACCAGAGTCTGCTTCTCAGCCAACTGTACGCCTGCTGGTACCACTGCTGCTGTAGCAACATTTCCAGCGATTAGCGCAGTTAGGATCCCCGCAGCTACTAAACTTTTTTTAGTGATGTTAGTCATTGTGTTTGTACTCCCTCATTATTATGGCTGGTTTTATAACCAGACTGTTAATCCTGTCAGGATCCCTGTACGGCACCGGAGATTTTCTACCGTCAGGTGTTTTTTTGTTTACTGCTCGCTATCACCGACTTTATTTATTCTGGCGATTCGTTTGATCGCCTTGCGTCGATTATCTACGTGCCTCCCCTGCCGGAAGCACGCTATTACCCTGTCGAGAGAAACTAAATGAAAATTATTCTCATCAACGTGCAATCTTCTGCTAAATACCTGGCCGGAAAGTATCAAATGCGTTTCTTCACCGCCAATACATTTTACAGATTTGTTAAGCAATTCTCTTTTATCGAAAAAAAACTGCACAACAGAAGCATCAAAAAAGCGAACATTTAACAACAATATCAATTAATTCAATGCATTGCGTGAGATACCCAGCTCATCTCCCTGTCCGGCATCGAAGAGACGTCAGAATGCACATAAATTTAACAATTGGTTATTAATTAGCACATTCATCTAAATTAGGTGCTGAAATAACTAATAACATTTCGATAATCCTTCAGCAAGCCCAAGAGTATGATGTTAATAAAATAACAGCGACACTTGACCCCCTCAGGCGGACTGTTAAGGGTTATATTCATAAATTCAATGAATAACAAAAGAGTTAAGCATAAACATTTATTATTTTTGTTATGCTGATTTTCAACTTTAGTGAGAAGTTTTACGGATAATGAAAGGTAACGGAGCCGATAGTGGCTCCGTTGATGCAGAAGAGGGATATCAGGCAAGTAAACCCGGGAAAATGGATTTGATTCCGGTCACAATGAACTCAATCCCCAGGGCCATTAACAGCAGCCCCATAATACGTGTGATGACGTTGATGCCGGTTTGTCCCAACAGGCGAACCAGCCACGGCGCCATACGAAACAATCCCCAACAGCACAGCGCAAACAGCGCAATCGCCACAAAAAAGCCAAACAGGTTAATCGCACTGTGATACCGCGTGCCCCAAACGATGGTTGAGCTTATTGCCCCCGGCCCCGCCATTAACGGCAGCGCTAACGGGACAACGCCAATGCTCTCGCGTATCGCCGTCTCCGACTTTTCCTGCTTGTTTTGCTTATCTTCCCCAAGTTTTCCGCTGATCATCGACATCGCGATAGTCACGACCAGGATACCACCGGCAATCCGGAACGAATCAATTGAGATACCAAACAGTTGCAGAATTCCATCCCCCAGAAACAGAGAGGTCCATAGAATGATAGCAACCGACAGGTTTGCCGTAAGGTTGGTTTTATTGCGTGCGGCAGCAGTCTGGTAGCTGGTCATGCTGATAAAGACAGGGATGATCCCTACCGGGTTGACCAGAGCAAATAACCCAATGAAAAATTTAAAATAGACAGGAAAATCGAATAGCGTATGGGTCACGGTTAGCTCCGAAGCGTTAGCCGGATAAAATGAGTCATAAAAATTGATGAAATCCGCGCTGAAGATACGCCTTTTGTCAGCATACTTCACCTGCTATCTGCGTATATCTACGTAAATACGCTACCATTACTCGGTGTTATTAATATGTATTAAGTATGCTAATGTTAACCACATTCATTACATCAATTTTTTAACACTTACCAAGAAACGCTAAAAGGGCCTGCTGAAAGGTGTCAGCTTTGAAGAAATTTGATCCAGATCACGCAATTACTACTCAGAAGTGAGTAATCTTGCTAACGCCACCTGGAGGTAACGCGTTAGAGTTAAATGACGCTAACGCATAAGCTCTTTTAGTAAATCAAAGTAAAGTGGACGTTAATTAACCGTTTGATTTTCAAAACGTTACACAAATTTTCGTCGATCTGTCTATACTCTCGTATCGAGCAGATGATTTACTAAAAAAGTTTAACATTATCAGGAGAGCATTATGGCTGTTACTAATGTCGCTGAACTTAACGCACTTGTAGAGCGCGTAAAAAAAGCCCAGCGTGAATATGCCAGTTTCACTCAAGAACAGGTTGACAAAATCTTCCGCGCCGCCGCTCTGGCAGCCGCAGACGCTCGAATCCCTCTCGCGAAAATGGCCGTTGCCGAATCCGGCATGGGCATCGTCGAAGATAAAGTGATTAAAAACCACTTTGCTTCTGAATACATTTACAACGCTTATAAAGATGAAAAGACCTGTGGTGTGCTGTCTGAAGACGACACTTTCGGTACTATCACCATCGCTGAACCGATTGGTATCATCTGCGGTATCGTTCCGACCACTAACCCGACATCTACTGCTATCTTCAAATCGCTGATCAGCCTGAAGACGCGTAACGCCATCATCTTCTCTCCGCATCCGCGTGCCAAAGATGCGACCAATAAAGCCGCTGATATCGTTCTGCAGGCTGCTATCGCTGCTGGTGCACCGAAAGATCTGATCGGCTGGATCGATCAACCTTCCGTTGAACTGTCTAATGCTCTGATGCATCACCCGGACATCAACCTGATCCTTGCGACCGGCGGTCCAGGCATGGTTAAAGCAGCATACAGCTCCGGTAAACCAGCAATCGGTGTAGGTGCAGGTAACACCCCGGTTGTTATTGACGAAACTGCGGATATTAAGCGCGCAGTTGCTTCTGTTCTGATGTCTAAAACCTTCGATAACGGCGTAATCTGTGCTTCTGAACAGTCCGTTGTTGTTGTTGACTCTGTATACGATGCAGTTCGTGAACGTTTCGCCAGCCACGGCGGCTACATGCTGCAGGGTAAAGAGCTGAAAGCTGTTCAGGACGTTATCCTGAAAAACGGTGCACTGAACGCCGCTATCGTTGGTCAGCCAGCATACAAAATTGCTGAACTGGCAGGCTTCTCCGTACCAGAAACCACTAAGATCCTGATCGGCGAAGTGAAGGTTGTTGACGAAAGCGAACCGTTTGCTCACGAAAAACTGTCCCCGACGCTGGCTATGTACCGTGCGAAAGACTTCGAAGACGCTGTTATTAAAGCTGAAAAACTGGTTGCGATGGGCGGTATCGGTCATACCTCTTGCCTGTACACCGACCAGGATAACCAGCCAGAACGCGTTGCTTACTTCGGTCAGATGATGAAGACCGCACGTATCCTGATTAACACCCCGGCATCTCAGGGTGGTATCGGTGACCTGTACAACTTCAAACTCGCGCCTTCCCTGACTCTGGGTTGTGGTTCCTGGGGTGGTAACTCCATCTCTGAAAACGTTGGTCCTAAGCACCTGATCAACAAGAAAACCGTTGCTAAGCGAGCTGAAAACATGTTGTGGCATAAACTTCCGAAATCTATCTACTTCCGTCGTGGCTCTCTGCCAATCGCACTGGATGAAGTGATTACTGATGGTCACAAACGTGCGCTGATCGTGACCGACCGCTTCCTGTTTAACAACGGCTATGCTGACCAGATCACTTCCGTGCTGAAAGCGGCTGGCGTTGAAACTGAAGTGTTCTTTGAAGTAGAAGCTGACCCGACTCTGACCGTTGTACGCAAAGGTGCTGAGCTGGCGAACTCCTTCAAACCAGACGTGATCATTGCGCTGGGCGGTGGTTCCCCGATGGACGCCGCGAAAATCATGTGGGTAATGTACGAACATCCGGAAACCCATTTCGAAGAGCTGGCGCTGCGCTTTATGGACATCCGTAAACGTATCTATAAGTTCCCGAAAATGGGCGTGAAAGCGAAAATGATCGCCGTCACCACCACTTCCGGTACCGGTTCTGAAGTGACCCCGTTTGCGGTTGTTACCGACGATGCAACGGGTCAGAAATATCCGCTGGCTGACTACGCGCTGACCCCAGACATGGCAATTGTCGATGCCAACCTGGTCATGGATATGCCGAAATCACTGTGTGCATTCGGTGGTCTGGATGCAGTGACTCACGCTCTGGAAGCTTACGTTTCCGTACTGGCTTCTGAATTCTCTGATGGTCAGGCTCTGCAAGCATTGAAACTGCTGAAAGAAAACCTGCCGGCGTCCTACCATGAAGGTTCTAAGAACCCGGTAGCGCGTGAGCGTGTTCACAGTGCAGCAACCATCGCCGGTATTGCGTTTGCTAACGCCTTCCTGGGTGTATGTCACTCAATGGCGCATAAGCTGGGTTCTCAGTTCCACATTCCTCACGGTCTGGCGAACGCCTTGCTGATCAGCAACGTCATTCGTTATAACGCGAACGACAACCCGACTAAACAGACTGCTTTCAGTCAGTATGATCGTCCGCAAGCTCGTCGTCGCTACGCCGAAATCGCAGACCATCTGGGTTTAAGCGCACCGGGCGACCGTACTGCGGCTAAAATCCAGAAACTGCTGGCATGGCTGGAAGAAATCAAAGCTGAACTGGGTATTCCAAAATCTATCCGTGAAGCTGGCGTTCAGGAAGCTGACTTCCTGGCACACGTCGACAAACTGTCCGAAGATGCGTTTGACGACCAGTGCACCGGTGCTAACCCGCGTTACCCGCTGATTTCTGAACTGAAACAGATCCTGCTCGATACTTACTACGGTCGTGAGTATAGCGAGGGTGAAACTGCGGCTAAAACTGAGCCAGCAGCAGCGCCTAAAACTGAGAAAAAAGCGAAAAAATCCGCTTAATGCACTCACATAAGTTTTAGTATCTTCATAAACGGCCCTTTGGGGCCGTTTTTTTTGCCATGCTCAGCGAAAATCAGACTATGCAGACGCCCGCCATCGGCGGTGAAAAAGCGTAAGGGAAATAAGTGTGAGAGTGACACCAGAAGGCAATACCGCAGGGTAGCGCTTCTGGCTAAAGCAGAGACCTACCCTGCGATTTTAACTCAGCAGGAGAACAGAGGGTTAATCGTGGCTGTGACGTTCCTGAATGGCCGTCAGAGAGCCTTCAGACTGTGCTTCCTTATAATGCTTACGACACACCGATACATAGCGTTCATTTCCGCCTATAACGACCTGCTCACCTTCGTTATAAGGTCTTCCGGCCTGATCAAGGCGTAATACCATGCTGGCCTTACGGCCACAGAAACAAATAGTTTTTAATTCAACCAGCTTATCTGACCATGCAAGCAGGTATTCACTACCGCCGAATAACTCACCACGAAAATCGGTGCGCAAGCCGTAACACAACACGGGAATATCCAGCTGATCAACAACCTCTGATAATTCATAAACCTGCTGTCGCGTCAGAAACTGAGACTCATCAACAAGCACGCAATGAATTCGTTGCTGCGCGTTCTCCGCACGAATCTCCTCGAACAATGATGAATTTTGGTTAAACAATTTTGCAGGTGACGACAGGCCTATACGTGAACTTACTTTTCCCGCACCAAAACGGTCATCAATTTCCGCTGTATATACAACGGCACGCATCCCACGTTCCTGATAATTGTATGAAGATTGCAGCAATGCCGTCGACTTGCCTGCATTCATTGCAGAATAGTAAAAATAAAGCTGTGCCATTGTGTATCGGCCCTCACCGGGGGAAAATAAATATGGGCAGGATTGTATCATATTTCACAAACATGTCGGTGCAGCGTGACATCCGGGATGTATAAAAGAACGTGCGGACATCGCCCTGTTTCGTCTAAATACCCCACAGCGCGGAAGTGCCCTTGAGTACTTTCTCAAGTGTACGATAGAGTGAAAGTCCGCAGCCAAAGCACAAACAACCTGAAGTATGATGAGTATATACACATTCTTTCACAAATAGTGCTCCTGAAATTCATCAACGTCACTTATCATCACCGCGCAATAAAGAAACCCTGCCCTTATTGTTATTGCATCTAACGATAGCCACCTTGTAATAGGGGGATTCACGTAAGCAAAACTAATACAAAAGGTTGAAATCACTGCAAAGAGATACTATTTGTACACCATGAAATGTGACCTGAATCTTGAATTTCTACTCGCTGCTGCCGTGAAGCCCGCATACCAATAAGCCTTTTTTATGCCCGACATCGTCGTAAAATTAAGACAGAACAATTAATACAGACACTAAATAAAGAGCAATTTTGAATTCCTTACATTCCTGGCTATTGCACAACTGAATTTATCGCTCTATTATTAGCTCAACAAACCACCCCCAATATAAGTTTGAGATTACTACAATGAGCGAAGCACTTAAAATTCTGAACAACATCCGTACTCTTCGTGCGCAGGCGAGAGAATGTACTCTGGAAACGCTTGAAGAAATGCTGGAAAAATTAGAAGTTGTAGTTAGCGAGCGTCGCGAAGAAGAAAGCGCTGCCGCTGCTGAAGTTGAAGAGCGTACTCGTAAACTGCAACAATATCGTGAAATGTTGATTGCTGACGGTATTGATCCGAACGAACTGCTGAATAGCATGGCAGCGGTTAAGTCCGGCACCAAAGCTAAACGCGCAGCGCGTCCGGCTAAATATAGCTACGTTGACGAAAACGGTGAAACTAAAACCTGGACTGGCCAGGGTCGTACACCGGCTGTGATCAAAAAAGCGATGGAAGAACAAGGTAAACAACTGGACGATTTCCTGATCAAGGAATAATTCAGAAATAGTTTGCTTAAAATCCCGCCACTGGCGGGATTTTTTTTACCCGTACTTCGCACATCGCCCTACCCAAATTAGGTATAAAAAAACGGCGCTGGATTAGCAGCGCCGTTCTGTCCTTATAATACCGCGAGGTTACTTCTTAATACCCATCTCATCTTCAAGCCATGCTTTAAATTCAGAGCCAAGCGTATTATGGCGAATACCATATTCAACAAACGCCTGCATATAGCCCAGCTTATTACCACAGTCATGGCTTTTACCCTTCATGTGATAGGCCTCTACCGTTTCTTTTTCGATCAGCATATCGATAGCGTCGGTCAGCTGAATTTCATCACCTGCTCCCGGAGGTGTTTTTGCCAACAGAGGCCAGATATCCGCACTAAGAACATAACGTCCCACAACGGCCAGATTCGATGGCGCAACGTCTGCTTTCGGTTTTTCTACCACGCCAACCATCGGTACGCTTTCACCAGGCGTTAATTCAACGCCCTTGCAATCAACAACACCATAAGCAGTTACGTCAGCTACAGGCTCCACCATAATCTGGCTGCTGCCTGTTTCATCAAAACGGTGGATCATTTCAGCAAGGTTGTCACGGGATAAATCAGATTCGTATTCGTCAAGAATAACGTCCGGCAGGATGACCGCAACGGGTTCATCGCCAACAACCGGATGGGCACACAATACCGCGTGCCCCAGACCTTTTGCCAGCCCCTGACGCACCTGCATAATAGTGACATGCGGAGGGCAAATAGATTGCACTTCTTCCAGAAGTTGACGTTTTACGCGCTTTTCCAGCATCGCTTCAAGTTCGAAGCTGGTATCAAAGTGGTTTTCAATTGAATTTTTAGACGAGTGAGTCACGAGTACAATTTCAGTGATGCCCGCAGCAATACATTCGTTTACGACGTACTGAATTAATGGTTTATCAACCAACGGTAGCATCTCTTTCGGGATTGCCTTCGTAGCCGGTAACATCCTGGTTCCTAATCCCGCAACCGGGATAACGGCCTTTTTGACTTTTGAATTAAGGGCAGCCATTTAAAACTCTCCTGGACTGTTCATGTATTGAACATGTTCATCAATCTGTTTCGCATCCGAGTATATCAGTACCGCAGTAAGCTTCAGGTCTGAAAAGGACGCGTGTCGGTATAATTAAGATAAATACGTAGAAATCTGGCGCTGATAGTAGCACTCGCGGCATGAAGGAGGTGAGCCAATTTGATTCCCCTACCTGTCAATTGTTCATTCCGCAGACAACATCAGGCGCAAACGACCACCTGCCCCCCAGATTTGGCATTGCCAGGACTCACTGCGCTGACTCAGTTGATTAAGATACGCATTACCTAAGGTGCCCAACGGAACACCATTACTGATTTGTACATGATGTGAACCCGTATTTAATGTCGCATTCAGCCCTGCTGATACCAAAATCAGGTTTTTTAATCCGCTGTGATAATAGCCCACCAGCAAAGGAAACTGTCCTGGTAAATTAGCCTGACGCAGTAAATGATTCACCTGCTTCAATAACGCACCGAGCTCCGGCAATCGTTGATTTTGATGTGCTAACTGTTCCTGTAGCAAACCGTTAAATAGCGCACGCAGTAGTAATGCCGCCAGAACGCCATTATCCCCTGCCCTTGTCACATCCAGACAATAAAACGCGAGGTCATGGTCTGAGAGCGGCGCAATATCCAGTACCAGCCCTGGCTGATCGGCGGCGACCAACTGGCGGTAGTTAACCCGACAATGCGAGATGACCTGCGACACTGGGGGCTGCAATTCTTGCAACAGTTTTGCAGCAGCTGCAGGATCGCCCACCATCGCATCCCAGTCACGAAACAGGCGTTCTTCTTCTTCCACACGAGAATTAAACATATTGGGATAAAGACACGCAAAAACGGTTTCTCGCAGGCGGTTAAGGTCCTTCACGGGCTTTAAAAGAACATCATCCACACCGAGTCGTAATGCTTTGGCAATATCGGCCATATTTTCCGTTGCGGAGATCACCAGAATAGGCGTCTGATCGCCACGATTACGCAGATACTCAACCAGTTTAAGGCCGTTCATTCTCGGCATTGCGAGATCGCAAATCATCAGGTCGGGGGTGAAGCGCCCCAGTAACTCCAGCGCATCAAGCCCGTCTCCCGCTACTGCTGTTGTCGCTCCCAAAGAGGAAAACCATGAATCCAGAAGCGAGCGAAATACCGGCTCATCTTCAACGATAAGAATCTGTTTTCCGACCAATGGCTGCGTCATATTCTCCCCCCTGACTGGCTTTAGTAAATAGTGGCATGCTATTGCAACTCACGCCTGTCAGAATTTGCTTAAGTGTTGATAAAAAATGCGTTAAACGTTGGTTTTTACCAGGGGCAGAAGCTCATCCATTTTCTTCTCGACCGCTAACTGCCCGGCAGCAATTGCAGCACCGGCGCGATGGAAATCCAGCGTGGATATTTGTGGACAAAACGGCTGAATCAGAATATCAGGTGGGTCTCCAGCCATACGGTTGCGTTTGAGACGGTTTTCCAGAACCTGAATCGAGGTCGTCATGATCTCCATCGCCGTCGGTGCCGTGACTGCTCGCCGGGCCGTAATGTTGCTCAAGCGCTCTTTCAGGCGGGCATGCCATGACAGCTCATCATCATCGTTCGATTCGGTTTCACTATTGACGTTGAAGGAGAGCAGATCCTGTTGCATCAGGTGCGCATCATGTTGCAGGTCGACCGCGATAACGATGTCAGCACCCAGGGCGCGCGTCAGAGAGACGGGTACAGGGTTCACCACCGCGCCATCAACCAGCCAATAACCATTATGCGCCACAGGTGACATCAGGCCAGGAATACTGCAGGAGGCACGGACGGCAAGGTGCAAATCACCTTCGGTAAACCACAGCTCACGGCCCGTACTTAGATTGGTTGCGACAGTAGCAAAACGACGTGAGCATTGTTCGATAGATTCTACCGGCATGACATTCCGATACTGATTGAATACCCGCTCGCCGCGCAATAACCCTCCCCTGCGCCACGAGAGATCCATCAGGCGTAAAACATCCCAGTAACTGAAGGAGCAAACCCACTGTTCAAGCGCGGGGAGTTTGTTACATGCGTAGGCGGCGCCGACCAGTGAGCCAATAGAACACCCTGCCACAATATCAATATCAATGCCCATGTGTTTCAGGGCTTTGATCACACCAATATGCGACCAGCCGCGTGCTGCGCCGGAACCTAGCGCCAGCCCAATTTTTATTTTTCTCATTATACCTACAGACTTCCCCTGGCTTACAGACGTAGCAACATCGCCACGGCTCAGTTAACATAGTGCCACCCTGGCGTTTTTACGCCGTTTTTTTATTCCAGGGAGTACTTTGTGTCTCAGCTTTGTCCCTGTGGTAGCGCTGTCGAGTATAGCCTATGTTGCTACCGTTATGTGTCCGGTGCACAAGTAGCACCTACGCCGTCACATCTCATGCGTTCTCGTTACTGTGCTTTTGTGATGAAAGACGCAGATTACCTCATCAAAACCTGGCATCCAGATTGCCATGCCGCCGATTTCCGGGATGACATTATTGCAGGATTTACCCATACCGAATGGCTGGGACTGACCGTTTTTGAACAGCAGACGGCAGAAACCGACAATATCGGCTATGTCAGTTTTGTCGCACGGTTTTCTGAACAGGGAAAAACAGGCGCAATTATCGAACGCTCTCGTTTTTTAAAAGAAAACGGTCAGTGGTACTATATTGACGGTACACGCCCGCCAATTGGACGAAACGATACCTGCCCTTGTGGCTCCGGTAAAAAATTTAAAAAGTGCTGCGGCTAATCAACGCCCGACAGTATCAATTATGCAAACATTCTCAACAGGATCTCCGCTGCAAATGCATTCATTACAACGAAAAGTGCTGCGTACAATTTGCCCGGACCAAAAAGGTCTGATCGCGCGCATTACTAACATCTGTTACAAGCACGAACTGAACATCGTGCAGAACAATGAGTTCGTGGACCATCGTACCGGGCGTTTTTTCATGCGTACCGAGCTGGAAGGCATTTTTAACGATGTCACACTGCTGACCGATCTGGACAGCGCGCTACCAGAAGGTTCCATTCGCGAGCTTACGCCAGCGGGACGCCGCCGCATCGTTATTTTAGTCACCAAAGAAGCCCACTGTTTGGGCGATCTGTTAATGAAGGCCAATTACGGCGGACTGGATGTTGAAATTGCCGCGGTTATCGGCAACCACGACACGCTACGTTCCCTGGTTGAGCGTTTTGATATTCCTTTTGAGCTGGTCAGCCATGAAGGTTTAACACGTGACGAGCATGACCAGAAAATGGCGGATGCCATCGACGCACATCAGCCAGACTATGTCGTGCTGGCAAAATATATGCGTGTCCTGACGCCGACATTTGTTTCTCGCTTCCCAAATAAGATCATCAATATTCACCACTCATTCCTGCCCGCCTTTATTGGCGCGCGCCCGTACCATCAGGCGTATGAGCGCGGCGTGAAGATCATCGGAGCGACAGCCCACTATGTAAATGACAATCTCGACGAAGGTCCGATCATCATGCAGGACGTGATTCATGTGGATCATACCTATACCGCAGAGGATATGATGCGTGCCGGTCGTGACGTTGAGAAAAATGTATTAAGCCGCGCGCTGTATCAGGTTCTCGCTCAGCGTGTCTTTGTTTACGGTAACCGAACGATTATTCTGTAATCGATTGATAATTTTATTGGTTACCTTTACATCTTTACGCGTAAAAATCAGGCAACCAGTTCTTTTTTATCAACGGAATGCTTTACAGGGGCGCATCATTTGATATGATGCGCCCCGCTTCCAAAGGAAGCAGGCCAGTAACATAGCATTACCCCGTGGTGGGGTTCCCGAGCGGCCAAAGGGAGCAGACTGTAAATCTGCCGTCATCGACTTCGAAGGTTCGAATCCTTCCCCCACCACCATCACTTCATATAGCACTAACACCAAGTCCATCTGCAATACCCCATATTCTGCCCTCAATACGTGCCAGCAATTTGCCTGATGCGCTACGCTTATCAGGCCTACAGAGAACTGACGTCTGCGTAGGCCTGATAAGGCGGTTACGCCCCCATCCGGCGTGCACAATACAAAAAACCCCGCCGTAGCGGGGTTTGGTGCGTTACAACGCGAAATTAGTGACGCGCACGAACAATCTGATATTTACGTGTCAGATACTCAACTGGCACGCTCCAGATATGCACCAGACGCGAGAACGGGAACAGCAGGAACAACGTCATACCGAGCACCAGGTGCATACGGAAAATAAACGCCACACCATCCAGATACTGAGACGCGCCGCCGTGGAAGGTCACCACGGACTGTGCCCAGTTCACCAGCTTCATCATCTCGCTACCGTCCATATGCTGGGCGGAGAATGGAATAGTCAGCAGACCCAGCGCACACTGGATAACCAGAATGGACAGCACCAGAATGTCGGCTCCCGTGGTCGTTGCACGTACGCGTGGACTGAACAGACGACGTTTCAGCAGCAGTACGCCCCCCACCAGGCACATCACGCCGGACGCCCCGCCCGCAAACATCGCCATCTTCTGCTTCACTTCGAGCGGCAGCCACGCTTCATACATCCAGTGCGGCGTCAGCATCCCCAGGAAATGACCCGCGAAGATGCCGAGGATCCCAATGTGAAACAGGTTTGACGCAAGGTTCATCCCTTTGCGATCCAGCATCTGGCTGGAAGCCGCACGCCAGGTGTACTGACCGTAGTCGTAACGTAACCAACTGCCAATCAGAAAGACAGAACCCGCAATATACGGATAGATGTCAAAGAAGAACGTATTCAGGAAGTGCATTATTGCTGTCCTCCGGTGGTGATGTTCAGGTACTGCGGCGCAACGGCTCCGGCAAAACGACGTTGGTGAGCAGAAATTTCAGATTCACCGCACCCCTGGTCGGCAAAGAATTTCACCTGCTCTTCTTCCCAAACAGCATCCAGTGCCTGCGGCGTGTCGTCACGCGCTTCATCCGCAATCTTTTCTGCCACTTTATCGCTGTCGATAACGGTATTCGCCAGTTTTAACAGCAGATCAAACAGCACCGCGTAACGGCTTTCGCGCTGTTGCAGACGCGCACTGAGCAGCGCCAGAATCGGGGCGATATCCTGCAAGCCACCTAACGCTTCGCTTTTTGGCAACTGTGCGAGGTACTCCAGATACAGCGGCAAGTGATCTGGCAATTCGCGGCTATCGAGTTGTAGTCCGTGCTGCTCATACTGGGCCATCAGGTCAACCATCGCCTGACCGCGATCGCGGGATTCACCGTGAACATGTTCAAACAGCAGTAGTGAAGTCGCACGACCGCGGTCGAACAGTTCGCTATAGCTTGCCTGCGCATCCAGCATGTCCTGTGCAGTTAAATCGCGCAGGAAAACGCCCAGCGTCTGGGCATCCTCTTTGTCCAGGTTTTCAGATGACGCGAGTGCATCGAAAAGTTCCTGCTGATGCTGCCACAAGGCAGAATCCGGGTACTCGAGCAGACGCGAAACAATGACGAGTTCAATCATTGGTGCGGCTCCGTTTTGCTGGTCACATCGACAGCATCGATGCGGCGACTGTTGAACAGATTGAATTTAGTATCAGAACCGTGGCAACCATCACCGAAGGTGAAACCACAACCACTCTTCTCCGGGAATGCTTCACGCGCCAGTTCACGATGGCTGCTCGGTACCACGAAACGATCTTCGTAGTTCGCGATCGCCAGATAACGATACATCTCTTGCGCCTGAGCTTCGGTCAGCCCGACCTCTTCCAGCGCGCGGGTATCAACTTTACCGTCTACGGTTTCTGCGCGTTTGTAGTGACGCATCGCCAGCATACGTTTCAACGCCCGCAGTACCGGCTGGGTATCACCCGCAGTCAGCAGGTTCGCCAGGTATTGAACCGGGATACGCAGGCTGTCCACGTCCGGCAGAATACCGTTGCTACCCAGTTCACCCGCGTCAGCGGCAGACTGAATCGGAGATAAAGGTGGCACATACCAAACCATCGGCAATGTGCGGTATTCCGGATGCAGCGGCAGCGCCAACTTCCAGTCCATCGCCATTTTATAAACCGGAGACTGCTGTGCGGCATCGATAACGCTCAGCGGAATACCATCTTTCAGCGCCTGTTCAATAACAGCCGGATCGTTCGGATCGAGGAACACGTCCAGTTGACGCTGGTACAGATCTTTCTCATGCTCGGTGCTTGCCGCGCTTTCAATCGCATCCGCGTCATACAGCAGTACGCCGAGGTAACGGATACGCCCCACGCAGGTTTCGGAGCACACGGTCGGCTGACCGGCTTCGATACGCGGATAGCAGAAAATGCACTTCTCAGATTTACCGCTCTTCCAGTTGAAGTAGATCTTCTTGTACGGACAACCGGTGATGCACATACGCCAGCCGCGGCACTTGTCCTGGTCAATCAGCACGATGCCATCTTCTTCACGTTTGTAGATGGCGCCGCTTGGGCAGGTCGCCACGCACGCCGGGTTCAGACAGTGCTCGCACAGACGGGGCAGATACATCATGAAGGTGTTTTCAAACTGACCGTACATCGCCTTCTGCACATTTTCGAAGTTCTGGTCTTTCGCCAGCTTCTCAAACTCGCCGCCCAGGTCATCTTCCCAGTTCGGACCTTTGGTGATTTTGTCCATACGCTGACCGGTAATCAGCGAGCGCGGACGGGCGATCGGCTGCGCCTTGCTATCAGCAGGCGCGTTGTGCAGCGTCTGGTAGTCGAAATCAAACGGCTCGTAGTAATCATCAATGCCCGGCAGATGCGGGTTAGCAAAGATTTTACCCAGCAGCAGCGCTTTGTTACCCATGCGCGGCACCAGCTTGCCGTTGATTTTACGGATCCAACCGCCCTTCCATTTTTCCTGGTTTTCCCAGTCAGTCGGGAACCCCGTACCAGGCTTCGTTTCAACGTTATTGAACCAGGCATATTCGGCACCTTCACGGCTGGTCCAGACGTTTTTGCAGGTTACTGAACAGGTGTGGCAACCGATGCACTTATCGAGATTCAGCACCATGCCGACTTGTGAACGAATTTTCATTTTACGCTCTCCTGTACCTGGTCATTGCCTTCACCATCCAACCAGTCAATGTTCTTCATCTTACGTACCACCACGAACTCATCACGGTTCGAGCCTACGGTACCGTAGTAGTTAAAGCCGTAGGCCAGATGTGCATAGCCGCCGATCATGTGGGTCGGTTTCGGCGTAATACGCGTTACCGAGTTATGGATCCCGCCACGCTGCTGGGTAATTTCTGAACCTGGCAGGTTCACAATACGTTCCTGCGCGTGGTACATCATGGTCATCCCGGCCGGCACACGTTGGCTGACAACGGCACGGGCAGTTAAGGCACCGTTACTGTTGAAAACTTCGATCCAGTCGTTATCTTCGATACCCAAATCTTTCGCATCGGCTTCACTCATCCACACAATCGGACCGCCGCGACCTAACGTCAGCATCAGCAGGTTGTCACTGTAGGTAGAGTGGATACCCCACTTCTGGTGCGGCGTCAGGAAGTTGAGTGCTTTTTCAGGGTTGCCATTGGACTTCTCGCCCATCACCTCTTTCACCGAACGAGTGTCGATTGGCGGACGATAGACCAGCAGGCTTTCGCCGAAGTCACGCATCCACTGGTGATCCTGATACAACTGCTGGCGACCAGACAGCGTGCGCCATGGGATTAGCTCATGAACGTTGGTGTAACCGGCGTTATAAGAAACGTGTTCATCTTCCAGGCCTGACCAGGTCGGGCTGGAGATGATTTTGCGCGGTTGCGCCTGAATATCACGGAAGCGAATCTTCTCGTCTTCTTTGTTCAGTGCCAGATGCGTATGGTCACGACCGGTAAATTCACTCAGCGCAGCCCAGGCTTTGACGGCAACCTGACCATTCGTTTCCGGTGCCAGGGTCAGGATCATCTCTGCGGCATCAATTGCTGTATTAAGACAAGGTTGGCCTTTCGCCGGACCTTCTGCCTTGGTGTAATTGAGCTTACGCAGCAGATCCATTTCGCTCTGGGTATTCCAGGCAATCCCTTTACCACCGTTACCGACTTTATCCATCAACGGACCGATAGAGGTGAAGCGCTCGTAAGTTGCCGGGTAATCACGCTCAACGGTCATGATGTGCGGTGCTGTTTTGCCCGGAATCAGGTCGCATTCGCCTTTTTTCCAGTCTTTCACATCCAGCGGTTGCGCCAGTTCAGCGGCGGAGTCGTGTTGGATAGGCAGTGTCACCACATCAGTTTCTTTGCCAAGGTGACCGACACAGACTTCAGAGAATTTCTTGGCGATGGCTTTGTAGATTTCCCAGTCGCTTTTCGATTCCCAGGCTGGGTCAACAGCAGCAGACAGCGGATGAATAAACGGATGCATATCCGAGGTATTCATGTCGTCTTTTTCATACCAGGTAGCCGTTGGCAGCACGATGTCGGAATACAGACAGGTGCTCGACAGACGGAAGTCCAGCGTTACCACCAGATCCAGCTTGCCGTCGAGACCATTATCCTGCCATTCCACTTCTTCCGGTTTCACGCCGCCCTGTTTCCCCAGATCCAGCCCCTGGATACCGTGCTCAGTACCCAGCAGATACTTCAGCATGTATTCATGACCTTTACCGGATGAGCCCAGCAGATTAGAGCGCCAGATAAACAGGTTACGTGGATGGTTTTTACCGTTTTCTGGTTGTTCTGCCGCAAAGCGAATAGAACCTTCTTTCAGAGATTTAACGGTGTAATCGACGGGTGTCATCCCTGCTTTTTCCGCCTCACGCGCAATGTACAGCGGGTTAGTACCCAACTGCGGTGCAGACGGCAACCAGCCCATACGCTCGGCGCGCACGTTGAAGTCAATCAAATGACCGCTGTAGCGGGATTTATCCGCCAGCGGAGACAGCAGTTCCTGCGCGGTGACCGTCTCATAGCGCCATTGGCTGGAGTGGTTATAGAAGTAGGAGGTGCTGTTCATGTGACGCGCCGGACGCTGCCAGTCGAGGGCAAACGCCAGGGGCTGCCAGCCGGTCTGAGGACGCAGTTTTTCCTGGCCCACATAGTGTGCCCAGCCGCCGCCGCTCTGACCAACACAGCCGCAGAAAATCAGCATGTTGATCAGGCCGCGATAGTTCATATCGAGGTGATACCAGTGGTTCAGACCCGCACCGACGATGATCATCGAACGTCCGTGGGTTTTATCGGCGTTATCGGCAAATTCACGGGCAATACGCACGATTTGAGAACGTGAAACACCGGTGATTTTTTCTGCCCACGCAGGGGTATACGCTTTTACGTCATCGTAGCTGGTCGCGCAGTTTTCATCGTTCAAACCACGTTCCAGGCCGTAGTTAGCCATGGTCAGGTCATAAACGGTGGTCACCATCGCGGTAGAACCGTCCGCCAACTGCAGGCGTTTCACCGGCAACTTATGCAGCAGAACGTTTTCCAGTTCGACTTTATTGAAGTGTTCAGTTCCTTCGCCACCGAAGTACGGGAAACCGACTTCCGCGATGTCATCCTGGCTACCCAGCAGGCTGAGCTGCAGTTCGGTTTCATTACCGGATGTGCCGTCGCGCTGCTCCAGGTTCCATTTACCTTTTTCACCCCAGCGGAAACCGATTGAACCGTTCGGCGCAACCATCTCACCGTTGCTGTTAATCGCGACAGTTTTCCATTCCGGGTTGTTTTCCTGACCCAGAGAATCGACCAAATCCGCCGCACGCAGCATACGACCGGCGGCATAGTAACCGTCACGCTCTTCAAGCACGACCAACATTGGCATGTCGGTGTAACGGCGCACGTAATCGGTAAAGTACTGGCTTGGGTTGTCGAGATGGAACTCACGCAGCATAACGTGGCCCATCGCCAGCGCCATTGCGGCATCAGTCCCCTGCTTCGGTGCCAGCCACAGGTCGCAAAGCTTGGCGATTTCTGCGTAATCCGGCGTAATCGCGACAGTTTTGGTGCCTTTGTAGCGAACTTCTGTGAAGAAGTGCGCATCCGGGGTACGGGTCTGCGGTACGTTAGAACCCCAGGCGATGATATAGCTGGAGTTGTACCAGTCAGCAGATTCCGGTACGTCAGTCTGCTCGCCCCAGGTCTGCGGAGAGGCAGGCGGCAGATCGCAGTACCAGTCGTAGAAGCTCAGGCAGGTACCGCCAATCAGTGACAAGTAACGAGCACCGGAAGCATAAGAAACCATCGACATTGCCGGGATCGGAGAGAAACCAGCAACGCGGTCAGGGCCATAGGTTTTCACGGTATAGACGTTAGATGCCGCAATCAGTTCGTTTACTTCCTGCCAGGACGAACGGACAAACCCGCCACGACCACGCGCTTGTTTGAAGCTTTTTGCTTTATCGGCGTCTTCGATGATGGAGGCCCAGGCGTCAACGGGATCGCTGTGCAGTCTTTTCGCTTCACGCCACATCTTCATCAGACGTTTACGCATCAGCGGATATTTGAGGCGGTTTGCGCTGTAGAGATACCAGGAATAGCTCGCGCCACGCGGGCAGCCGCGAGGTTCGTGGTTTGGCAGATCAGGACGAGTACGCGGGTAGTCAGTTTGCTGGGTTTCCCAGGTTACCAGACCATTTTTCACGTAGATTTTCCAGCTGCATGAGCCGGTGCAGTTTACGCCGTGGGTTGAACGCACGACTTTGTCATGCTGCCAACGCTGGCGGTATCCATCCTCCCAGTCCCTGTTGGTATTGAGAAGCTGGCCGTGCCCATCGGCAAAGGTTTCGCCCTTCTGTTTGAAGTAGCGAAACCGGTCCAGGAATTTACTCATCGGTTCTCTCCTGTAGGAGCCTGACGGCTCTCTGATAAATCGACATTGCTTGATTGGGAGTGAAGGTAACGCTCTGAAAGGGCGTGATAATTGATAACGATCAAGGCAGACAGGGATGAAAATAGGTGGTTAATTTTCGCATACCCCTTAAGTAGGATATTGATATTTAATATAATTAATTGATTTATAAATGGATTTTAAAAACAACTTCTCGTGCAAATGTTAAATTCTTTACAAGTGGGTATTAAGGGGTATCCCCCCTGCCTGGCACAGTGAGAGCACTGTTCTCACAGGCAGTTGTTGTGTCATAACACAGAAGTATGTTGTAACTAATTACAAGCAAAAAAAAGCGCGGTATAACGCCGCGCAATGGATAATCAACCTACACTTCATCCTTCAAACTGCTTCTGCGTTGGCTGCGCTCGTTCTCCCCAGTCACTTACTTCAGTAAGCTCCTGGGGATTTCTCACTTGCCGCCTTGATGCAGTTAGAATGATTTTGTGTATACCTCTTTTTTACTTTTTAGAATGACGTCCGTATACCACCCAGGTGATGACCACACAAGCGACATAGAAGATCAGAAATACTTTCATCGCACCGACCGGAGAACCGGTTAATGCCAGAGATGTACCAAACGCTTTCGGAATAAAGAAGCCGCCAATCGCGCCAATCGCAGAGATAAAGCCCAGCGCCGCTGCCGTGTCAGTCGCTGCTTCACGCATCGCTTTCTCTTCAGAGCCGCCTTCCGCTTTCACCCTGTCCATTGTCAGTTTACGGAAGATGACAGAGATCATCTGGAAGGTTGAACCACTACCCAGACCGGCCGTCAGGAACAGCGCCAGGAATACCGCGAAGAAGGCAATAAAGTTACCACCTACCCCATCGGTTGGCAGGGTCAGGAACAGCAAGGCACTGAAGACTGCCATCAACACGAAGTTAACCAATGTCACACGCGTCCCGCCCAGACGGTCGGAGATTGCTCCCCCGGCAGAACGCGCCAGTGCACCAATCAGCGGGCCAAAGAAGGCGTAATGCAGGATCTGCACTTCCGGGAACTGCGTTTTTGACAGCATCGCGAAACCTGCGGAGAAGCCGATGAAAGAGCCGAAGGTTGCCAGATACAGCAGGCTCATTATCCACAGATGCCCGCGTTTCAGCACCGGCAATTGCTCTTTTAACGACGCTTTCGACGTTGCCAGTTCGTTCATACCGAACCATGCGGCCAGCGTGAAAATTGCGAGGAACGGTACCCAAATCCAGGCGGCATTGGCCAGATACAGCTGCGTGCCGTCCGGTTGTTCAACGCCGTGGCTGCCAAAAGCGGCGAAGATGGACAGTGAGACCACCAGCGGCGCAACCAACTGCATCACGCTGACGCCCATATTGCCCAGACCACCGTTCAGCCCCAACGCACCACCCTGCTTCTGCTTAGGAAAGAAGAAGCTGATGTTTGCCATGCTGGAAGCAAAGTTTGCACCGGCAAAGCCGCACAGCAGGGAGATAATAATGAAGGTACTGAACGGCGTGGTGGTATCCTGCACAGCAAAGCCTAACCACACGCAGGGGATTATCAGGATACCTGTGCTGAATGCCGTCCAGCGGCGACCACCGAACAGAGGAACCATAAAGGAGTACGGTACGCGCAGCAGTGCGCCGGAAACTGAAGGCAATGCCGTCAGCATAAACAGCTGCTCAGTGGTAAAATTGAATCCCACTTTCGGTAAGTTCACCGCCACCGCGCTAAATAACATCCATACGCAAAACGCCAGCAGCAGGCAAGGGACTGAAATCCACAGGTTACGGCTGGCAACTCGTTGACCACGCTGTTCCCAGAAGGCGGGATCTTCCGGCCGCCATTCTGTGATTACAGCTCCAGATGCCCTTTCCGGGGCAGATGAGTGACTCATAGACACCTCTGATACTTGTTTCGATGCCTGCAACATTAGGGTTTACAGCGGGGGGTAAGTTGATATAAATCAAAGGAAAAGGTGTCATTATTAACGCCTAAAATTTATCATTACCCTAAATGAGTACATAACTTCGGTAAAAAAGATGTGGTTTTTCACGCTTCTGTCGCACCCTACTCCCCGACGTCCGGGATCTCTCCCCCTGTCGGCAATTAAGGGGTAGCCCGTTTGAGGTATGGGTATACTCCAGTGTATCGCTGAGAATAGCGGCACTGCCTGCAGCAGAATCGTCATTCAATAAGGTTTTCTGCTCTCTGAAAACCCGAAGGAAGAAGTCACATGTTTAAACGTTGTCTTTCCCCGCTTACGCTGGTCAACCAGGTGGCGCTGATTGTTTTACTGTCTACCGCGCTTGGCGTGGCGGGTATGGCTGTCTCCGGCTGGCTGGTACAAGGCATTCAGGGTAGCGCTCACGCGATCAATAAAGCCGGCTCGCTACGTATGCAGAGCTACCGTTTGCTGGCTGCCGTACCGCTGGACGCCAGCGATCAACCGCTGCTGGATGAAATGGAACAAACAGCGTTTAGCCCTGAACTGACTCGTGCTGCACAGCGCGACGGCCAGCAGACCCAGTTAAAGGCATTGCAGGATTACTGGCACACCGAACTGGCACCTGGGCTTAAACATGCCCAAACGGGTGATGCGGTCGCCGACGACGTTTCACGCTTTGTGACCGGACTGGATAAACTGGTTACCGCCTTTGATCATACTACCGAATTACGTATCGAACGCGTCGTCCTGCTGCATCGCCTGATGGCCATATTTATGGCACTGCTGCTGGTATTCACAATCATCTGGCTGCGCGTACGCCTGCTGCAGCCGTGGAAACAACTGCTGGCGATGGCGCGCGCCGTCAGCCAGCGTGATTTTACGCAACGTGCGCATATCAGCGGACGTAATGAGATGGCGGCACTGGGTTCGGCGCTGAACAATATGTCCGAAGAATTGGCCGAAAGTTATGCCGTACTGGAACAGCGGGTGCAGGAAAAAACCGCGGGTCTGGAACATAAAAACCAGATCCTCTCTTTCCTGTGGCAAGCCAACCGCCGTCTGCACTCACAGATACCGTTGTGTGAGCGGCTTTCACCGGTACTCAACGGGTTGCAAAACTTAACGCTGCTGCACGATATTGAGTTGCGGGTTTATGACCTGGAAGATGAAGATAATCATCAGGAATTTACCTGCCAGTCGAATACCAGTTGCGATGAAAAAGGTTGTCATCTGTGCCCACGAGGCACACTGCCCGCCATTGAAGGTGGCACTACGCTGAAATGGCGGCTGACCGATGCGCATACCCAGTACGGTATTCTGCTCGCCACCTTGCCGTACGGGCGTCATCTCAGTCACGATCAGCAGCAACTGGTCGATACTCTGGTTGAACAACTCACCGCAACACTGGCGCTGGACAGACACCAGGAACGTCAGCAGCAGTTGATCGTGATGGAAGAGCGTGCCACCATTGCTCGCGAACTCCATGATTCTATTGCACAATCGCTCTCCTGTATGAAGATGCAGGTCAGTTGTTTGCAGATGCAGGGCGACGCGCTCCCGGAAAACAGCCGTGAGTTGCTAAGTCAGATTCGTAACGAGCTGAACGCCTCCTGGGCACAGCTACGTGAATTGTTGACGACCTTCCGTTTGCAGTTGACTGAGCCTGGGTTGCGGCCTGCGCTGGAAGCCAGTTGCCAGGAATACAGCGCTCGCTTTGGTTTTACGGTGAAGCTGGATTATCAGTTGCCGCCGCGGCTGGTCCCTTCACATCAGGCGATCCACCTGCTGCAGATTGCCCGTGAGGCCCTGAGTAATGCGCTTAAACACTCTCAGGCCAATGAAGTCATCGTGACGGTGGTGCAAAATGGCAAACAGGTCAAACTGACAGTTCAAGATAACGGCTGCGGCGTACCGGAAAACGCCGAACGCAGTAACCACTACGGCATGATTATAATGCGCGACCGTGCGCAGAGCTTGCGCGGCGATTGCCGTGTACGCCGTCGCGAGACGGGCGGTACTGAAGTTGCTGTCACTTTTATTCCCGAAACAAACTTCACAGAAGTCCAAGGAGATACCCATGAGTAATCTGGAACCGGCAACCATCCTGTTGATCGACGATCATCCGATGCTGCGCACCGGTGTAAAACAGCTTGTCAGCATGGCGTCCGATATCACCGTGGTCGGCGAAGCCAGTAATGGCGAGCAGGGTATCGAGCTGGCTGAATCCCTTGATCCCGATCTGATCCTGTTAGATCTCAACATGCCGGGTATGAACGGTCTGGAAACGCTTGATAAGCTACGAGAGAAATCTCTGTCCGGACGCATTGTCGTTTTCAGTGTTTCCAATCATGAAGAAGACGTAGTGACCGCCCTGAAACGCGGTGCTGACGGCTATCTGTTGAAAGACATGGAGCCAGAAGATCTACTGAAGGCGTTGCAACAGGCTGCCGCCGGTGAAATGGTGCTGAGCGAAACCTTAACCCCGGTTCTGGCCGCCAGCCTGCGCGCTAACCGTGCGACCTCCGATCGTGATGTAACTCAGTTGACGCCACGTGAACGCGATATTCTTAAGCTCATCGCCCAGGGTCTGCCTAACAAGATGATTGCTCGCCGCCTCGACATCACCGAAAGCACGGTAAAAGTGCATGTGAAGCATATGCTGAAGAAAATGAAGCTTAAATCACGCGTTGAAGCCGCGGTATGGGTGCACCAGGAACGCATCTTCTGATAACGCGAGTATTAACGAGGATCATTTCCTGAAACGGCATTAAACGGTTCGGCCAGTGATAGCGTGATCTCATTGGAAGAGACACGCTGGCCCTGCTCGTCTTCCACGACGACGGACAGCCGCCAACGGTTGGTTGCTCCTTCACTGCTATCCCACTTCGGCATAATAATCGTCCAGCCCTGCGCACTGCGAGGATGGCTCCCGGCCGTTAAACTCAATGCTTTCGTGTCTCCCTGCCATGTCAGATGACGGATGCCATACTGACTACGCACCTGTAATTTCAACGCTACCGTCTCGCCGGGTTTCAGATCCCACGGCGGTGTTGTCAAAAATACAGATAAGGTTTTACGCTGGCGATACTCAAGCGTTGGCACGCTGTTACGCTGAGGATCGTCATAACGACTCCCGCCCAGCGATCGGCTGTTTGCGACTTCACTCACCATTAACTGTTTTTTTAGCGCAACGCCAAAACGATAATTGAGGGTCAATCCCAGATTATTTTGGCTTATCCCGCTTTCGCCCTGTTTATGCTGCGCGGTCACCGTAATCAGCGGCACTGGCGTATAGCTCAGTCCCAGGTTTACCGCCACCGGGTTGCGGTAGCCCGTTCCCGAGTGGAAAAGGTCTACCCGATCGCCAAAATATTGCTCGACGCTGACGCTGGTATTGAGATGCTCGTAAAAAGGTAACCGCATCAACGCAGTAAGATCGTAGCCCCGCGCCATCCTTTGTTCCTGTGTTGAAGAACGATTCTGCCACGAGGAAAACGGCTGGTAGTAGTTGGCGGATAGCCGCAGATACTCTCCCCACGCCTCGGCGCCAAACCCGCCGCGCGGCAGATTTTCATCCAGCAGGTTATCGTAAAAGGTGTTGTAGCCCAGCAACCAACCATCGCGTATGAAGCGTTGTCCAATCCCCGCATTACTCACCAGCCCTTCGTCACGTTGCGTAAGCCCCAACTGACTCCAGGTCAGAAAGCGTTGATTATCCTGCCACGGAATAAACCAGCTTCCCCGACTGCCGGTAAAGCTGCCTTCTTTATCCACCTGCAGCCCAACGCTGGCATTCCCCCACGGAGAAAGCCAGGATTCAAGCTGTTGATTCACCTGCCCACTGACCGTGTCACGAACCTGACCAAATGCAAACTGTTTTGCTTGCTCGCCAGTATCAAGTCCGTTATCGACCATGCTGGCTTCCCCAAACGCTTTAACCATTTCGGCAAAGTGCTTTTCGCCTGCCCGCGACTCCGGCGCCATACCGAGATCGGGCAAGCCATCACTATTGTTATCGAAAGGGTTTTCCGCCTGGTGAATAAAAGACGATTGCGCGCTGGCAGTACCGCCTGCAAACGGCAAGAGTGAGAATACTGCGAGAGATAAATAAATATTACGGCTCAAATCGTTAGTGGTTTCTTACATCAATTAGCCACAGCGGCATACTTATCTTAAACCATAACGTCTTCAGCATTGATTTTCAGCCCTTCCTTCCTTTTTCGGCATTATCCTGGCATCGGGAAATAGGTGTAACATACGTGTCAGTTATTAACGTTCACATGCAGCAACAGGAGTAAAAATGCAAAAGATAGTGATCATCGCGAACGGTGCAGCCTATGGAAGCGAGTCGTTATTCAACAGTCTGCGTCTGGCCATCGCTCTGCGCGAGCAGGAGGGCAGCCTCGACCTGCGTCTGTTTTTAATGTCTGATGCCGTCACTGCAGGGCTGCGCGGGCAGAAACCGGCGGAAGGTTATAATATTCAGCAAATGCTGGAAATCCTGACAGCACAAAACGTTCCGGTAAAACTCTGCAAAACCTGTACCGATGGCCGCGGGATCACCGCACTGCCGTTAATTGATGGCGTTGAAGTCGGTACGCTGGTGGAACTGGCTCAGTGGACGCTGGCAGCAGATAAGGTTTTGACCTTCTGATGCCAACACTTTCAGGCAAGCGTACTGAAAGTGCCGGTAATTTCCCGATTTAATCTCAGATGGGCGCGGTTTCGTTAAACGTAAGCTCGCCCTTTCAACCCTTTTAAGGGATTTTGTCATTTTTGTTTAATCGTTATGCCATTTTTTGATCAAAATCAGCATCCTGCCCCCTCCCCTTTGGTGTTATGCAATGAGTGAAATGTGAACAACATCACGCAGCACTTTCAACAGAAAGTACGTTGTTTTCAAGAACGGGGTGAAAAATGGCATTAGTGAAGGCAAGTTTGAAATTATTCGGTGGAGATACGGTGGTGGTACGCTGTTCTGAGCGCTGTCATATCCATCTGATGAGCGAGAAAAATCACGTCAAAGACACGCAGTCTGACATCTTAAGCGTGCAGGATCGTGATAACGCATGGCTTACCGTGCCCTATACCGGCATCTGGAATGTGCTGATCGACAGCCACAGCCAGTCTCTGGAGCATTCAATCAGTTATATTGCAGCCTGATGATGTACTGCCCGAAAGCATCTACGCTTATCGGGCACACAACAGATAACCCGGCAACGCTTAGGCAAATCCGGGTCGCATGACGCCTTCCGGCAGGTTCTCTCCCAACAACCTTCTGACCGTAATCACCAGATCGTTAAGACAGTCATCCTGCATCCCCAACTTCACCAATTCCTGTTCCAGCGAGAACAGATATTGCGCGTTGGTTCCCAATGGCCCACTGGCAGAAGCAATAAGCGGTGCGATAACCTGAGCACGGGTATCGGACTCAAACAATGGATGTCGCGGATCCATAATAAAGACCAGCGCACTCACCGTTCGGCCATCATCAAGCGCCAACTGGCACCAGGTGGGCAGATAGCATCCGGTGATCATTTCACGCTTCCACAGCAAAGAAAGCTCTTGTTCCAGCGACGCGTTCGGCAGACGGTAGGCTACACCAGTAGTGCGTCCGCCCTCTTTTAAGGCCAGCATACGTCCTGGCTGACCGGCCGTTCCTCGCCCTGCCGTCAGGCGCAAACAAAATGCGCGATGCCAGCCGACTAACGTCCCGGTACAGGACTCTTCAAACTCTAACGCCGGATTCCACATCAACGATCCATAACCAAAGATCCACACCGGTCCATCATCTGGACGGCAGGCAAGCGTGGCGGCCAGTGAGGCTGCCCGTTGTTCCGCCGACCAGAGTAGTGATTCTTCAATATCACCAAATGCCGTCTTACAGTCAGCATTCAATAAAAAATCACGCGTTAACACCTTACACCTCCGCCACTGCGACTTCCCTGCAACAACTTTTTTGACGCCTTCCAGGCTTTTTTACTGCTCATTTTGAAACCAATACCAGGACAATAGGCAATTCACCGCCTGCATGCAAGGCAACAAAGGCTCAACGGCACTTTATATTCTCTTTTTATGTCCCGGCCTGGCACGACCGTCAGCATATCATCGTGTGCTATTTTGATTGATTTAGAAACCTAACATCTTGTTATTCAAATGCTCTCTAAACAAGACACACCATTTTGCTCGCTTTGATGCAAAAAATGGTCCATGCCGTAAAATTACGTAAAATCAGATCGGAAATACCGAAAGATCTGTTATTTTTTACATTCTTTAATACATTTATAATTATAAGCACCTGCAGAGATGGAGAATTAATTACATGACACATGCACATGAGGCGGTAAAAACCCGCCACAAGGAGACCTCACTCGCCTTTCCGGTTTTGGCGCTGGTAGTACTGTTCTTTTGGGGGAGCAGTCAGTCACTACCAGTGGTCATCGGCATTAACGCACTAGCCCTTATTGGTATATTAAGTAGCGCATTCAGCGTTGTCCGTCATGCAGACGTATTAGCTCACCGACTTGGTGAACCCTATGGCTCGCTGATCCTCAGCCTTTCGGTGGTTATTCTCGAAGTCAGTTTAATTTCCGCATTAATGGCAACCGGTGACGCCGCGCCCACGCTAATGCGCGATACGCTCTATTCAATCATTATGATCGTAACCGGTGGGCTGGTCGGGTTTTCATTACTGTTGGGTGGTCGCAAATTTGCTACCCAGTATATGAACCTGTTCGGTATTAAGCAGTATTTAATTGCTCTATTCCCGCTGGCCATTATCGTGCTGGTATTCCCGATGGCATTACCGGGAGCGAATTTCACCACCGCGCAGGCACTGCTGGTAGCCTTAATTTCAGCAGCAATGTACGGCGTATTTTTGCTGATCCAGACCAAAACACACCAGAGCCTGTTCATTTACGAACATGAAGATGAGGGGGACGGCGATGACCCACATCACGGTAAACCTTCAGCGCACAGCAATCTGTGGCACGCCGCCTGGCTTGTCATCCATTTGATTGCCGTTATTGCCGTCACCAAAATGAATGCCAATCCGCTGGAAACATTACTTACTGAGCTGAATGCACCAGTGGCATTTACCGGTTTCCTGGTGGCGTTGCTTATTCTCTCCCCTGAGGGTTTAGGTGCGTTGAAAGCAGTACTGAACAATCAGGTGCAGCGAGCGATGAATTTATTCTTCGGCTCAGTACTTGCCACCATTTCACTGACCGTACCCGTCGTCACACTGATTGCCTGGGCAACAGGGAATGACCTGGTGTTCGCGCTGGGCGCACCAGAGATGATTGTCATGGTTTCTTCGCTGGTGCTGTGCCATATCTCCTTCTCCACCGGACGCACCAATGTGCTCAACGGTGCAGCACATCTGGCACTGTTTATCGCCTACCTGATGACAATATTCGCCTGATAAAAAAAGCCGGACACCGACACAACTTGTCGGGTCCGGCTTCTTATTTCCTTTCGTAGACCTGATAAGCGCAAGCTCTGTCAGGCACACAAAATGAATTAGTTCTCAGTATCCAGCTCGTCGAAGCTTTTCACCAGGTCATCTATGGCTTTAATCTGCGTCAGGAACTGTTCCAGTTTCGCCAGCGGCAGCGCGGATGGGCCATCGCATTTCGCATTGGCTGGATCCGGATGCGCTTCAATAAACAGACCTGCCAGGCCTACCGCCATACCGGCACGCGCCAGTTCAGTAACCTGCGCGCGACGACCGCCGCTTGCTGCGCCAAACGGATCGCGGCACTGCAGCGCATGGGTCACGTCAAAAATCACCGGTGAGTTGCCGGAGACTTTCTTCATCACGCTGAAGCCCAGCATGTCCACAACCAGGTTGTCATAACCAAAGTTCGCGCCACGGTCGCAGAGAATAACCTTATCGTTACCGCCTTCATGGAATTTATCCACGATATTACCCATCTGACCAGGGCTTACGAACTGCGGTTTCTTCACGTTGATAACGGCACCGGTTTTCGCCATCGCTTCTACCAGATCGGTCTGACGAGCAAGGAATGCCGGCAGCTGAATCACATCCACCACATCGGCAACAGGCTGTGCCTGGCTGGCTTCATGAACGTCGGTGATCACTTTTACGCCAAACGTCTGCTTCAGTTCCTGGAAGATTTTCATCCCTTCTTCAAGGCCCGGTCCACGGTAAGAGTGGATGGAAGAACGGTTGGCTTTATCAAAGGAGGCTTTGAACACGTAAGGGATACCCAGCTTTTGAGTAACGGTTACGTAGTGCTCACAAATGCGCATCGCCAGATCGCGGGATTCCAGCACGTTCATTCCGCCAAACAGCACGAACGGCAGGTCATTTGCCACGTTGATGTCGCCAATGCTAACCACTTTTTGTTTCATAGGATCGCCTTAAACGGTAGGTAAAGTGTCATTAATCAATGCAATACAATTTGTTTGTGCGAAATAGTATTAATCTGCGCACGGATCATTTCGCTGATCGGGTCTTCCGGACACTGTTCAACGAAATAGCTTAAATCTGTCAGCGCAACATGTTCACATTCCAGCTGCGCGTAAATCAATCCACGATCGCGTATTTCATACGGATCCTCAGGATTAAACTGCAGTAATGCTTCGCTGGCTCGCAGCGCCAGTTCCATTTGCCGCTCTTCCATCAGTGATGATTTCAGCGTGTCGAGCAGTTTGCGGATCACTTCCGCGTTATCCGCTTCATCCAGGTCCTCGTTAAATAACTCCGCAACCGGGCTGATATTCCCCTTCAACCACACTTCCAGCGTGTGTTCATTTAATGTTTCGCCATTGAACGGATTGATTAGCCACATTTCGCCATCGAGCGATTCAATACGCAGGATGAGTTGTGTCGGGAAAATCACCGGTACCAACGGCAGTTCCAGTCGGTTGGCAATCCACAATAAGATCGCCCCCAGCGACACAGCGCTGCCCTGACGGTTTTTCAGAACCTGGTCAAGCCATAGTGCATCAGAAAGACGATAGACGCCGTGGGTGTCCGTAAAACCCCATTCGCCGTAAAAAAGTGCCAGCAGTTTTTCCAGTTGCTCATCCTGAGACAGGAGCTGGCTAATTTCTTCTTGCGCCAGACCAACCAGACGTTCCAGTTCGTCATAGACAGTTTGTGTTGGAAAATCCAGACGGATAGACTCCGACGCCAGGATCATCCCATCACACAACGGCGCTTTATTAAATTCGAAATCAGCTAACGACCTCATGACTTACCCCAGTAACGGTATTTTTGTGGTGGCGAGTTTAATGATGATGTACAGCACCACCAGCGCCAGCGGAAATGCGATTAATCGCGCCTGCTGGCTGCGCGCCCGACGGTAATCGAGCGCAATAAAACCCAAAACGATGTAAATGATAACCCCAAACAGCTTTTCAGTCAGCCATGTCCCCTGTTCGGTGAATGGCAGGATGTGCGTTTTAGCGATCAACGCCACGCCGCTGAGAAGTAAAACGGTATCAATGATCGGTGGCAGAATACGCGTCCAGCGCGATGATGCAAGGCGCGTATTGGTAGAACGCCACCAAAAACGCAACGTGAGTAGCCCGACAGAAAGCGCGATGCTAACGAGATGAATAGTAAGTAGTGTGCTGAACGAATTCATGATGGGATGCGCCCAAGCGTAATCCGCTCGTTGCCGCCATAGTCACGACAGGTTTCAACCGCCTGGTAACCTGCGCGGGTAAACGCGTCGCGTACCGCCTCACCCTGCTGCCAGCCATGTTCCAGCAACAGATAACCGCCGGGCGTTAGCATGTGTCGAGACTGGTCAATGATATGCACGATATCCGCCATACCCTGCTCGCCCGCCACCAGTGCCGATAGCGGCTCAAAACGTACATCGCCCTGCGCCAGGTGCGGATCCTGCTCATCGATGTACGGCGGGTTACTAACGATCATCTCAAACTGCTGCCCCTGCAAAGCACTAAACCAGTCGCTTTGCAACACACGCACATTGTCGATGGCCAGATGCTGTTTGTTGCGGTTTGCCAGGTCTACAGCATCCGGCATGCGGTCAACCGCGGTCACCGTGCAATCCGGACGCTCAGACGCCAGCGCCAGCGCAATGGCGCCCGTACCGGTTCCCAAATCGAGAATACGACACGCAGAGGCAGGCAGACGAGCCAGCGCCTGCTCAACCAGACACTCGGTATCCGGGCGTGGAATAAGCGTAGCCGGAGACACAAACAGCGGCAGCGACCAGAACTCGCGCACGCCGGTCAGATGTGCCACCGGCTCACCCCGCTGACGGCGTTCCAGTAATGTATCGAGCCGTTGACGCTGCGCCTCAGTTAACACCGTTTCGCCGAACGCCAGAATATAGGTTCGCCCTTTGCCTGTGACGAACTCAAGTATGATCTCGGCGTCACGACGCGGGCTTTCGCTTGCCTGTAATTGGCTTATCGCTTCACGCAGCCAGTGCTGATAATCCATTAATCCTGCTCGGACAACGCCGCCAGTTGGTCGGCCTGGTATTCCTGGACAATTGGCTCAATAAGCATATCCAGTTTACCTTCCATCGCTTCATCCAGACGGTAGAGCGTCAGGTTAATGCGGTGATCGGTCACACGCCCCTGCGGGAAGTTATAGGTGCGGTTGCGATCGCTGCGATCGCCACTGCCCAACAGGTTGCGACGTTCAGAGGCTTCCGCCTGTTGACGCCTGGCCACTTCGGCGGCACGAATACGCGCCCCCAGCACCGACATCGCTTTCGCTTTGTTTTTATGCTGCGAACGTTCGTCCTGACACTCCACCACGATGCCGGTTGGCAAGTGGGTAATACGAATAGCGGAGTCGGTGGTGTTAACGTGCTGACCCCCAGCGCCGGATGAGCGGAAGGTATCAATACGCAGATCGGCTGGGTTGATATCCGGCAGTTCTGCTTCCGGCAGTTCCGGCATCACCGCGACCGTACAGGCAGAAGTATGGATACGTCCTTGAGATTCGGTCGCCGGTACGCGCTGTACGCGATGGCCGCCGGACTCGAATTTCAGTCGACCATACACGCCATCACCGCTGACTTTGGCAATAATTTCTTTGTAGCCACCATGTTCGCCTTCGTTGGCGCTCATGATCTCTACCCGCCAGCGACGCGATTCAGCGTAACGGCTGTACATGCGGAACAGATCGCCGGCAAACAGCGCCGCTTCATCACCACCGGTTCCCGCACGCACTTCGAGGAAGGCGTTACGTTCATCATCAGGATCGGTTGGCAGCAGCAGAACCTGCAGATGCTGTTCCAGTTGTTCACATTTTTCTTTTGCTTCGCGCAGTTCATCCTGCGCCATTTCACGCATTTCAGGATCGTCGAGCATCATCTGTGCCGTTTCGATATCGTCCTGAACCTGTTGCCAGTCCGTAAAACAACGGGAAACATCACTTAATTGCGCATATTCGCGCGACAATGCACGAAAGCGTTCCTGGTCTGCGATAGTTCCCGCATCACCGAGCAGCGCCTGAACTTCTTCATGGCGTTCATGCAGGGCTTCCAGTTTGGCAACGATAGAAGGCTTCATAGGCGTAAATGCACCCTGTAAAAAATGAGATTGGTGTACTGCTACTCCAGCCCGAGGCTGTCGCGCAGAATATTCAGGCGTTCACTGTCCCCGTCACGGGCGGCCTGTTGAAGTGATTTGGTTGGTGCGTGGATCAGGCGGTTAGTCAGCTTCCACGCCAGGTCCTGCATAATGGCTTGCGCATCACCGCCCTGTTCCAGAGCAGCCAACGCTTTGGCGGTCAGTTCATCACGGATTTGTTCAGACTGACTGCGATAATCGCGGATGGTCTCGCTTGCGCTTTGTGCTCGCAGCCAGGCCATAAACTCGCTGGTTTCCTGCGCAACGATGGTTTCCGCTTCCACGGCGGCCGCTTTGCGCTGCGCCAGGTTATGCGAAATGATGCTTTGCAGGTCGTCAACACTGTACAAATAGGCATTGGACAGTTTGCCCACTTCCGGTTCAACGTCGCGTGGTACCGCAATATCGACCAGCAGCATAGGCTGATTACGGCGATTTTTTAGCGCACGTTCGACCATCCCCTTGCCAATAATAGGCAGCGGGCTGGCGGTAGAGCTGATAATAATATCGGCATCCTGTAAGCGGGCATCAATATCGCTCAGCGAAATCACCTCGGCACCGACTTCATCGGCCAGCACCTGCGCACGCTCACGTGTGCGGTTAGCGATGATCATCTTCTTCACTTTGTGCTCACGCAGATGTCGCGCCACCAGCTCGATGGTCTCGCCAGCACCCACTAACAACACGGTTACCGTGGAAAGGGATTCAAAGATCTGCCGCGCCAGCGTACAGGCAGCAAAGGCGACTGAGACCGCGCTGGCACCGATATCCGTTTCTGTGCGTACACGTTTCGCAACGGAGAATGATTTCTGGAACATACGTTCCAGCGCACTGGCGTTCAGGTGGCCTTTTTGCGAGTCCGCAAAGGCTTTTTTCACCTGCCCCAGAATTTGTGGCTCGCCGAGCACCAGTGAATCCAGACCGCTGGCAACGCGCATCAGATGGCTGACAGCATCGTTATCCTGGTGCCAGTAGAGGCTACTGCGCAGATCTTCTTCGTTCAGATTGTGGTACTCACACAGCCAGCGAATCAGCGCTTCCTGCAGGTTATCCTGCTCTTCTACGCTGAGATACAGCTCTGTGCGGTTACACGTCGACAGCACTACCCCGCCCTGCACCATTGGCTGCGCAAGCAGGCTGTCCAGCGCCTGATCGAGCGTGTCCGGCGAAAACGTTACGCGTTCTCGCAGCGATACAGGTGCCGTTTTATGGTTAATACCAAGCGCTAAAAGGGTCATGTGTGCGGGAATAGTACCAGCGTTGATAAGGTTAGACTGCGTGCATCATACAGGATGCGTGCGGCCAATAAAAGAGACTGCCCCCTTTTGGAGTAATAGCTTACGGTTTAAATTAAGATAACGTGACCGTAGACGATATTCACGGTCGGCGCTAGCATTAAGGGTTATAACTGCAACCGCTGGCATGATTTTGCCGGATGGCGAAAAACGTGTCTTTTCCAACCTGCGGATTCAGTTTGTAGGCCTGATAAGCGCCGCGCCATCAGGCAATTAATGCACCGTATTACAAGGATTTGTCATCATTATGACCCTGCCTGATTTTCGCCTGATCCGTCTGTTGCCGCTGGCAAGCCTGGTTCTTACCGCCTGTACGCTCAACGCGCCGAAAGGTCCCGGTAAAAGCCCCGATTCTCCGCAATGGCGCCAGCACCAGCAGGAAGTGCGCGCACTGAACCAATATCAGACACGCGGTGCGTTTGCCTATATTTCCGACCAGCAGAAAGTGTATGCCCGCTTTTTCTGGCAGCAAACTGGCCAGGATCGCTATCGCCTTCTGCTGACCAATCCGTTGGGTAGTACCGAACTGGAACTGAACGCGCAACCGGGCAACGTCGAACTCGTCGATAACAAAGGGAAGCACTACACCGCTGACGACGCCGAAGAGATGATTGGCAAACTGACCGGCATGCCTATTCCATTGAACAGCCTGCGCCAGTGGATCCTGGGTCTGCCGGGAGACGCCACCGATTATAAACTCGACGACCAATATCGTCTGAGTGAAGTGAATTACAGTAAAGACGGTAAAAGCTGGAAAGTCGTGTACAGCGCCTATGACAGCAAAACGCAGCCAGCGATGCCGGCGAACATGGAACTGTCCGACGGCTCCCAGCGCATTAAGCTGAAAATGGATAACTGGATTGTGAAATGATGACCCACTGGCCCTCTCCGGCGAAACTGAATCTGTTTTTATACATCACCGGACAGCGTGCGGACGGTTATCACACGCTACAAACGCTGTTCCAGTTTCTCGATTATGGCGACGAGATTAGTATCAACGTACGCAGCGACGGTGAAATTCACCTGTTAACGCCCGTTGATGGTGTTGAGCATGAAGACAACCTGATTGTGCGCGCCGCACGCTTGCTCATGAAAACCGCCACGGAACGTGGTCGCCTGCCAGCCGGCAGCGGCGCAGACATCAGCATTCATAAGCGCCTGCCGATGGGCGGTGGTCTGGGCGGTGGCTCATCGAATGCCGCCACCGTTTTAGTGGCACTGAATCATCTGTGGCAGTGTGGGTTGTCTGTAGATGAACTGGCAATAATGGGTTTAACGCTGGGCGCCGACGTACCGGTATTCGTACGCGGTCACGCAGCCTTTGCTGAAGGCGTAGGAGAAATCCTGACGCCGGTCAATCCAGCAGAAAAATGGTACCTGGTCGCCCATCCTGGAGTCAGTATTCCAACGCCGGTGATTTTTAAAGATCCTGACCTCCCGCGCAACACGCCAAAAAGGTCAATAGAAACGTTACTAAAATGTGAATTCGGCAATGATTGCGAGGTTATCGCAAGAAAACGTTTTCGCGAGGTTGATGCGGCGCTTTCCTGGCTGTTAGAATACGCGCCGTCGCGCCTGACTGGTACAGGGGCTTGTGTCTTTGCTGAATTTGACACTGAGTTCCGTGCTCGCCAGGTGCTTGAGCAAGCCCCGGATTGGCTCAAAGGCTTTGTGGCGAAAGGTGTAAACCTCTCCCCATTGCACAGAGCGCTACTCTAAATCATTTGGGTTTCAGGAAGATGGCGAGATGACGAACCGCCAGACACATACAAAAATATGTGACTGGTGCGAGAAATTGATGCCAGCACATGAAACGTGACTGATGACGAGTAAGCCGGGCAAGCTGAGTTGCGGTGACAACGTCACCCCGTTCCAGACGTTGCATCGCGCTCTTTAATACACCGCCTGGAGAGGATACTGCCTGGCCCGCACAGTTTTCGGCAGATTCTTTCCACCAATGGACGCATGCCTGAGGTTCTTCTCGTGCCTGATATGAAGCTTTTTGCTGGTAACGCTACCCCGGAACTAGCACAACGTATTGCCAACCGCCTGTACACTTCACTCGGCGACGCCGCTGTAGGTCGCTTTAGCGACGGCGAAGTCAGCGTACAAATTAATGAAAATGTACGCGGTGGTGATATTTTCATCATCCAGTCCACTTGTGCCCCAACTAACGACAACCTGATGGAATTGGTCGTTATGGTTGATGCGCTGCGCCGTGCTTCCGCAGGCCGTATCACCGCCGTTATCCCTTACTTCGGCTATGCACGTCAGGATCGTCGCGTACGTTCTGCTCGTGTTCCGATTACCGCTAAAGTCGTCGCGGACTTCCTGTCCAGCGTTGGCGTTGACCGCGTCCTCACCGTTGACCTGCATGCTGAACAGATCCAGGGCTTCTTTGATGTGCCGGTTGATAACGTATTCGGTAGCCCGATTCTGTTAGAAGACATGCTGCAGCTGAATCTGGACAACCCGATTGTGGTTTCTCCGGATATCGGTGGCGTCGTGCGTGCCCGCGCTATCGCTAAACTGCTGAACGATACCGATATGGCTATCATCGATAAACGTCGCCCACGTGCGAACGTTTCTCAGGTGATGCACATCATTGGTGACGTTGCGGGCCGTGACTGCGTGCTGGTTGATGACATGATCGATACCGGCGGTACGCTGTGTAAAGCAGCTGAAGCGCTGAAAGAGCGTGGTGCTAAACGCGTATTTGCTTATGCAACTCACCCGATCTTCTCAGGTAATGCGGCAAACAACCTGCGCAATTCAGTAATTGATGAAGTCGTTGTCTGTGACACCATTCCACTGACCGACGAAATCAAAGCACTGCCAAACGTGCGTACGTTGACTCTGTCGGGTATGCTGGCCGAAGCGATTCGTCGTATCAGCAACGAAGAATCCATCTCTGCTATGTTCGAGCATTAATCGAGCCAGGCTCAAAAACCCGCTGCGGCGGGTTTTTTTATCTGTAATATTTATTTGTATGACTTTTGCCTCCTTCACCTGCCATTCAGTTGACAGATGATGCGCCCATGGATGAAACATTATTGTGAACAGATTATTTTCCTCACATGTGATGCCTTTCCGCGCCCTCATCGACGCTTGTTGGAAAGAAAAATATACCGCTTCTCGCTTTACCCGCGACCTGATCGCCGGGATAACGGTTGGGATAATTGCCATCCCACTGGCGATGGCGCTGGCAATCGGTAGTGGCGTTGCACCACAGTACGGCTTGTATACCTCAGCCGTGGCTGGGATTGTTATTGCCCTCACCGGGGGCTCACGCTTTAGCGTATCAGGCCCCACCGCCGCCTTCGTGGTGATTCTGTATCCGGTGTCGCAACAGTTTGGGCTGGCAGGTCTGCTGGTCGCCACGCTCATGTCCGGGATATTCCTGATCCTCTTCGGCCTCGCTCGCTTTGGCCGCCTGATCGAATATATTCCGGTGTCCGTTACGTTAGGTTTTACCTCAGGTATTGGTATCACCATCGGTACCATGCAGATTAAAGATTTTCTTGGCCTGCAGATGGCTCATGTGCCAGAGCACTATTTGCAGAAGGTTGGCGCGCTGTTTATGGCCCTGCCAACCATCAACGTGGGTGATGCCGCGATTGGCGTGGTAACGCTGGGGATCCTGATTGTCTGGCCGCGTCTGGGTATCCGATTACCGGGCCACCTTCCAGCACTACTGGCAGGCTGTGCGGTAATGGGTATCGTGAACCTGACTGGCGGCCATGTCGCCACCATCGGATCTCAGTTCCACTATATTCTGGCTGACGGCTCACAGGGCAATGGTATCCCACAGCTGCTGCCGCAGCTGGTTTTACCGTGGAATATGCCGGAGTCAAACTTTACCCTGAGCTGGAGCTCGTTACAGGCGCTGTTACCGGCAGCCTTCTCGATGGCAATGCTCGGGGCAATCGAATCTCTGCTGTGCGCCGTCGTCCTCGATGGGATGACCGGCACCAAGCATAAAGCCAATAGCGAACTGATTGGTCAGGGTCTGGGTAATATTGTCGCCCCATTCTTTGGTGGTATTACCGCCACCGCCGCGATTGCCCGTTCAGCAGCTAACGTTCGTGCCGGCGCAACGTCGCCAATTTCTGCGGTCATTCACGCGATTCTGGTGATCCTCGCCCTGCTGGTTCTGGCACCGCTGCTCTCCTGGCTACCCCTTTCGGCGATGGCTGCCCTGCTACTGATGGTGGCATGGAACATGAGCGAAGCGCATAAAGTTGTGGATCTGCTGCGCCACGCGCCAAAAGACGACATCATCGTCATGCTGATGTGTATGTCTTTGACGGTGCTGTTCGATATGGTTATCGCCATCAGCGTCGGTATTGTTCTCGCTTCGCTGCTGTTTATGCGCCGTATTGCACGCATGACGCGTCTGGCTCCGGTCAACGTAGACGTACCAAACGATGTACTGGTACTACGCGTTATTGGCCCGCTTTTCTTTGCCGCAGCAGAGGGACTCTTTACCGATCTCGAATCTCGCCTTGAAGGCAAACGCATTGTGGTGCTGAAGTGGGACGCAGTACCGGTGCTGGATGCCGGCGGTCTGGACGCCTTCCAGCGTTTTGTTAAACGCCTGCCGGAGGGTTGTGAGCTGCGTATCAGTAATCTGGAGTTCCAGCCGCTACGCACCATGGCGCGCGCGGGTATCCAACCCATTCCTGGTCGTCTGGCGTTCTTCCCGAACCGTGATGCCGCGCTGGCAGATATTTAATCATACTATGTTACCGGCTTGCGCAGGCTTGCCGGTAACACTTCTCTTCTGTAAACGCGTCTGAGTTGCTATTATCCAGTTTCCCTTGTTCTGATGATATCTGCAACGATGA
The DNA here is from genome assembly GCF_030333085.1 of Citrobacter sp. Cpa228. Lineage (NCBI taxonomy): Bacteria > Pseudomonadati > Pseudomonadota > Gammaproteobacteria > Enterobacterales > Enterobacteriaceae > Citrobacter > Citrobacter sp. Cpa228. The sequence continues at coordinate 66,874 of NZ_JAOWGQ010000056.1, forward strand.
ACGCTGATACTGCATTTATATTCCGTGAAATAACTGAGGCTGATATTTCGTCCGTTCAGTCGTTTATTATCCACCATTTAAATCTCTATTTTAACGCTAACCGACCAGCACCTGAACCGCATGCAGATGTATTAAATCTGCGCTCACACTACCTCCATCAACCGCGAAATCTGTTGCTCGGCGCATGGAATAACCGACAGCAACTTATCGCTACGCTGGCGGTTTGCCAGTACGATGACCGAATACCGGCACTGCGTGGACGCTATCAATTATCCTCAACCGCGGAAATTTGTCGCTGCTACGTCGCACAGGAATATCGTCGGCAAGGCATAGGCAGTCAACTTGTTCTGCTGGCGGAACAATTTTGCGACCAGCAACAATATAAAACACGCTATCTGCACACCCACCATTTTTTACCTGGTGGCTATCAATTCTGGTTGCGAAATCACTTTACCGTCTATTTTGATGAAGGTGGCGAGCAGCAAATCGTGCACATGGAAAAACATCAATAAAATGTGACGCCGCGCAAATAATTAAATATCACAGTAAATTTCGCTATTAATCGTGGTCAGCCCGGCAAAGAAAACATTAATTGATCAACATCAAACAATTCTCATTTAGTTTATCGACTTTTGTGCTTTCCACATAATTAATGTCACAAGCACAAAAGCAACAAATTGATTTTATTGAATTAAAAACAAAAAGCGGCATCAACCCTACTTATTCAAGCGGTTGACGGAGCTATTCGATACCGATAAAGTCCCCACCGACAGTATTTCAGAATCTATTTATCATTTTGAAACGGAATATGGTGCGGATTATTTTAATCTTATGCCATAGCTGCCCCCGCAACTGTAAGCGGAAACTGAATATCACTGTGTCGTGGATTATCCACGACAGGTCACTGTAAAGAACGCATTTATGGGAAGGCCGATATTCAGATTGCCGCGAGCCAGGAGACCTGCTGTCAAGGTTGTATACATTGAGTGGACGGGATGGTCCATGGGGTGATTTATTTGACGAATGAGTAATATAATTTCTGAACAAATTGGCAACAATATGTTTTATTTTCATATTATCTTGCCCGCAGTTCACGATTAGATGTCATCTATCGTCATGTGCCTGTCCCGAATTTATGGAACGAAATGAACCATGACCAGACGTTCAGATTCTGGCATGAACGGGACAACGCTAATGCACGCAAAATTAACCTCTGCTTATTGCAAACTTTCACTTCTGGCACTGACTGGCGCAGCACTCTTCCTGACCAGCAATATGGCTTCTGCGGCTAAAACAGAATATCCACTAACGATCAAAAACTGTGGTAGGGATATTACGTTTAATCATGCGCCAAAACGCGTGACTACCGTTGGACAAAACAGTACTGAAATCCTCTATTCCCTGGGTCTGGCCGATCGTGTTGTTGGGACATCACTGTGGTTTAGCCCGGTACCTGAACAATACAAAGCGGCGAATGACAAGATTGCGGTCATTGCGCAAAACATCCCGAGTTTCGAAGGGATTATTGCGAAAAAACCGGATCTGGTGGCCAGTCAGTTTGAATGGCAGATTGGCCCTGCGGGCACAGTTGCTTCTTACGAACAATTTAGCGAATTACACGTTCCGGTTTATACCGCCCCAGCCGACTGCGCTAAAGACAACGAAGACGGCGGTGACGGCGTGCGTAAGAGCATGTTTGATATCGCCATGGTCTATCAGGAAATTGCCGACCTGGCGAAAATTTTTGATGTACAGGACAAAGGCGATGAGCTGATTGCCAGCCTGAAAGCACGTGAAGCCGCCGCGAAAGCTAAGATTGCCGGTATGGACAACCACGTATCTGCCGTCTTTTGGTTCTCCAGCGCCGACCTGCAGCTTGACCCTTATGTCGCCGGGAAATTTGGTCCCGCGGCGTGGATAGCGCAATCTCTTGGGGTGAAAAATGTCATTGATTCCGCTGAAGAGTGGCCAACGGTAGGTTGGGAAACCATTGCCAAAGCCAACCCATCGGTCATCGTCCTCGGCGAAATGGGCCGTCGCCGCTTCCCGGCCGATGACTGGAAAGTCAAAATGGAATACCTCACGTCCGATCCTGTTACCCGCCTGATCCCGGCAGTGAAAGAAAACCACCTGCCGGTGATCGACGTGCAGACCATGAACGCGGGTATCAGAACCATTGACGGGCTGGAAAAACTCGCCGATGCGCTGGTGCAATATGGTCTGGCGCACCCTCAGACGACTCACTAACTCTCGTCGCGCGTTATGCCTTATGCGGGCATAGCGCCCTTTCGTATTCCGGGAAGTCGTAAACAATGAGCGAATTACGCAGGACGCGTCATGCCATGAGCCAACTTGCCAGCCGGACGCTGTTCCACACGCTGTGGGTCAGCATGGTGATGTGCGGCGTCCTTCTGGCGGGCATTTCAATCGGTGAGACGGTTATCCCGTGGCGGCATGTCAGCCATACGCTGGCAAACCGCTTGTTTGATACACAGTATGCGGTGGATGCGCTTGATGCCGGGATTATCTGGAACTACCGCCTGACCCGTGCGCTGGTTTCCGCCTGCTGCGGAGCCTGTCTGGCGGTTTCAGGCGTGGTTCTCCAGTCGTTGCTGCGCAATGCGCTGGCCGAACCTTACCTGCTGGGTATTTCTGCCGGAGCCTCAACGGGCGCGGTGCTCATCGCCCTGACCGGACTTGGCGCAGGGATCATTTCCATGTCGCTTGGCGCGTTTATTGGCGCGCTGACGGCATTTCTGTTTGTCGCGCTATTGGCGATGGCGGCAAGGGGCAAAAGCGGCTCGGCCACCACGCAAATCATTCTCGCCGGGATTGCCAGTTCGCAGCTCTTCAATGCCATTACCTCGCTCATCATTACGCGTTCAGCCAATGCCGAACAGGCTAGAGGCATCATGTTCTGGCTGCTGGGCAATCTCAGTGGGGTACGCTGGCCGGATGTCGTGCTGGCAATCCCTACTGCGCTGATAGGCATCATCGTTTGCTTTTGCTATGCCCGCCACCTGGATGCTTTCTCGTTTGGCGCGGAATCGGCGGCATCGCTGGGCATTCCCGTAAAACGCACCCGTGGCGTACTGATTGCCGCCGTGACAGGGATGACGGCCATCATGGTGTCAATCGTCGGCGCTATTGGCTTTGTCGGACTGGTCATTCCCCATGCTGCGCGATTACTGGTGGGAAATCAGCACCATCGCCTATTGCCCGTTAGCGCACTTATTGGCGCCATTTTCCTCATCGTCGCGGATGTTATTTCACGCACCTTACTTCCAGGACAGGTCTTGCCGATCGGCGTGATTACCGCACTGGTCGGCGCACCTGCATTTGCCATCATTTTGATACGAGGGAATCCGGGGAAATGACCGCTAATCCTGTGGTAAACGCCCAGCATCTGTACTGGGAAGTCAAAGGCAAAGCCATCGTCAATGATGTCTCTTTTCAGGTCTCACGCGGCGAGTTTGTCGGCATTATCGGCCCCAATGGTTCCGGGAAAACGTCGCTGATTTCGCTCCTGGCAGGTTTACTGAAACCGTCTTCCGGGCACGTTACGCTAAACCATCAGGATATTCGTCGTTATTCACGCCGCCATCTGGCGCAAAAGGTGGCACTGGTTGAACAACAGGCTGAAACCAGCGAGCGTCTTACCGCCATTCAGGCGGTTTCGCTTGGTCGCACGCCATGGCTGAGCCTGCTGTCACCGTGGTCGAGGAAAGACGACGATATTGTGCAGACGATGCTGGAGAAAGTCTCCCTACAAAACATGCAGCATCGCTGCTGGCATACCTTCTCCGGCGGAGAGCGTCAACGTCTGCACATCGCCAGAGCGCTGGCACAACAGCCGCAGGTACTGCTGATGGATGAGCCGACAAACCATCTTGATATCCAGCATCAGATTGGCCTGCTCAATCTGGTTAAACGTGAAAAACTCACCGTCATCGCCGCCCTACACGACCTGAATCATGCGGCGATGTTCTGCGATCGCATCATGGTGATGAAAGCCGGACAGCTGGCGATGCAGGGGCGTCCTGCCGCCATTTTTACCCGTGAAAATCTTAATAGCTGGTTTGGGATCGATGCGATTGTCGAACACGCCCCCGACGAAGCGAACTGTTTTATCCGTTACCAACGCCCCGCGTAAACACCGAAAGGAACCGCAATGAAACGTGTTAAGCAAAGTTTACAAATCTTATGCCTGTTAGCCTTCACCTCGACGGCTTTTGCACAAACCTACGAAGTGCTGATGAAAAACCGCGGTACAGGCGGCCCGATGGTTTATGAGCCGGACTATCTGGCGATCCAGCCAGGTGATAGCGTGAAGTTTATCCGCAAACATAAGAGCCACAATGCCGCGTCGATTGCCGAACTCTCTCCCGCCGGATATCCCGGTTTTATCGGCAAAATCGATGAAGAGATTGAAGTGAAATACGACAATGCAGGTTTCTACGGCATCAAATGTTCACCGCACTACGCACAGGGCATGATCATGCTGATTAAAGTCGGCGATGCCGTGTTACCCGACAGCTACCGCGCGTTCAAAGCCCCTGGTCTTGCCGATAAGCGTTTTCAGGAAATTTATACCCGCATCGATAAACAGTAACGCCGTCATAAAGGGAGAATAACGGTGGTGGATAAAAAAACGCTTAGCGAAACAATCCAAACTCAGCGACGCGATTGCCTGTGCAAGCTGACAAAATTTGTCGGCGCAGCGGGCGTGACCGCCGCCGTCTGGCCACTCATTTCCGCGCTGGGTCCGGATGATAAAACTGTGGCGGAAAATGAACCCGTTGATGTCTCCCTCGCTGGCGTAACCGCAGGCCAGACGGTGAAGCGTATCTGGCAGGGAAAACTGATCCTGATTCGCCACCGCACGGCGGAGGAGATCGCCGCGGCGCGGCAAGCTGATCTGCGTCTACTGGCCGATCCACAGGCGGATAGCGAGCGGGTGGCAGCGGCACATCCACAGTGGCTGGTTGTACAAGGTTACTGCCCCCACGCGGGTTGTGTACCCAATGCCAACCCCAACGGACAGGGCTGGGTTTGCCCGTGTCATGGTTCCGAGTTTGATACCTCCGGGCGCGTGACGCGAGGCCCGGCCACGGCGAATCTGGCCATCCCTGACTTTAGCGTGTCGGCTGACGGCCTGAGTCTGCGTATTGGTACGAAGGATGCCTGAGATGAAATCCGCTTATCCGTCCCCCCCGTGGTATCACCTGCAGTTTCGTCTTCCTGTCCCCCGCTCAGTCGCTGGCGTGTGGATTTTTGCTATCGGTCTCATATTGCTGGTCATGCTGGGCGTGCAAATGCTCTCCGGTATCGTGCTGGCTATGTTCTATGTGCCTACAGCAGGATCCGCTTTTGACTCTATTGTTCATATTCTGCGCGCGGTCAGACACGGTGAGTTGGTGCGCAATCTGCATGCTATTGGCGCATCGCTTTTTTTCTTCGCCTGTTATCTGCATATTTTCCGGGCAATGTATTACAACGTCTACCGCAAACCCTATCTGAAGATGTGGGCAATCAGCGTGACGCTGTATGTGCTATTGATGATCACCGCGTTTCTCGGCTATAGCCTGATTTGGGGGCAAAAAAGCTACTGGGCCGCTACGGTCATCACCAGTTTCGCCCGCGCGGTACCGTTTATTGGCGATACGCTATATACCTTTTTGGTCGGTGGCTATATGCCCGGCACACCGACATTAGGCCGTTTTTATGTCCTTCACTTTATCATCCCCTTCGCCATTGTCGCGGTTACGATATGGCACGTCCGTACCGTCCAGTCGGCTTTTGCCCACGCGCGGAAGAAAACATTTTCGCCCAAAGAGTCTCAGCGTGTGTTGTTCGATTTTCGCATCACCGAAAACGATGCTATCAAACTCACCCTCTTTTTAATGCTGTTCGCCTGGTTTCTGTTTTTCGCGCCGCACTATCTCAGCAGCGCCGATAACTTTATCCCGGCAGACCCGACACTCACACCGGCTATCGTCGCGCCTGAATGGTACTTCCTGCCTTTTTTCTCCATTCTGCGCTGCTTCCCCAATGAACTGGCAGGCATCACTGCGATGTGCGCGGCGGTACTGATTTTCTATTTTCTCCCCTGGCTGGATACGTCACACGCACGGTTTCGTAATAACAGTCGGCTGGTTAAAGCCATTTTTTGGTTTTGGGTCGCCAATGCGCTCTTTCTGGGTTGGTTGGGCTCAAAAGCATTGGTCGGGCCGGACTTAGTTGATGGTTTTAGCGATGACGATGGCTGGACACGCGCGGCGTCTCAGCTTTCAACACTTATTTATTTTGCATGGTTTCTGCTTGTGCTGCCGTGCCGACGTTTACTGGAACGACAGGGCTGACATCATGGCGCGATTTTTAACCACTGTAACTCTGACTCTGGCTCTTTTCTTGAGCAACGCGATTGGCGCACAGCTACCCACCGCGCAGACATGGTCGTTTAGCGGCGTGAGCGGTAAACACGATAGCGAACAACTGCGACGCGGGCTGCAGGTCTATGAAGAGAAATGCCGGGCCTGCCACGGTATGAAATATCTCACTTTCAAAACGTTAACTAAAGCTGGAGGGCCGCAACTCAGTGAGGCGGAGGCCAAAACACTGGCCAGCGGCTACGTCTTCGCGACAATTGAAGACGACGGTCAACCCGGCGAACGGGAAGGCAATCTGAACGATGTTTTCGCGTCACCTTATCTGAATGAACAGGAAGCAAAATACCTTAATAATGGCGCGCTGCCGGTTGACCTGAGCTATATCGTTCGAGCGCGAACCTACGACCGCGGGTTTCCGCGATTTTTACTGGATGCGTTCACCCCCTACACCGAGCAAGGCGCTGATTACGTTTATGCGCTGCTGACCGGGTATGCAACCGATGACCCGGAGATGAAAACCAACCGTTTTTTCCCAGGCGGGATAATTAATATGCCTAAACCGCTGGCTGACAATGACATCACCTGGGCTATGCAAACGCATGCTCCCCAAACAGAAGAGCAGTACGCACGAGATGTCACCGCGTTTCTGGCGTGGGCCGCTGACCCGCTGCTTGAGAGCAGAAAACACCAGGGAGCGATCGTGATGGGATATCTGGCGAGTATGCTGGCGCTATTAGCACTGTTACAGCGCATGCGATCCCGCTCGCGCAGCAACGAGAAAAACTAACGACCAGTCAGCGAAACGCTGGCTGGTCTGCAGGTTATGTCAGCACTTAGCTGTGGCGTTGGCTATTATTACGACGGCAACGTTTGTCGTAATGGCGAACCCACCAGTAGCGGTCACTGATTTGTTCATGTCCGCCGACGCGGGCACCCGCCAGCCAGAGGACGCCACCAACAAAAATACTGAGCACGGCACCATGTGCGAAAAACTGTGGCAGATTAAATTGCGGTAACTGGTTTAAAATAGAGTAACCAACACCACCAACCATCACCACCAACCCTAAAGCCATGAGCACGTTACCGAGTAACGAAGCGTTTTTGCGTTTCATGTGTCACCTCCGGAACTTTGGGTTGTTACAGGGAATACCCCTAATCCTTATGTGTAAAGTATAGACAACACTGCCATTCGCAAGTGCGCCTGTGATCACAAATACAAACACCAACGCAACAAAACTTTACAAATAAGCTACTGAACACCCTCAATTTCCAATAGTCCATTCCTGCAATTATTCAGTTTTCGGTGCGACCCACGCAGTTTTTTGTCAAGCGCGTCGGCAAACAGTAAACTACACGCCGGTTATAGACACACTCAGGACAAATAACGTGGCGATTAAATTGATTGTCGGCCTGGCGAACCCCGGCGCAGAGTATGCGGCAACGCGACATAATGCAGGCGCATGGTACGTCGATTTACTGGCAGAGAGACTCCGTGCCCCGCTGCGCGATGAGCCGAAATTCTTCGGTTACACCTCCAGAGTCACGCTCGAAGGTGAAGATGTCCGCCTGCTGGTACCGACCACATTTATGAATCTGAGCGGCAAAGCCGTTGGCGCGATGGCCAGCTTTTATCGCATTAACCCTGATGAAATTCTGGTCGCCCACGATGAATTAGATCTGCCGCCCGGCGTCGCCAAATTTAAGCTCGGCGGCGGTCATGGCGGACATAACGGCCTGAAAGACATCATCAGCAAGTTAGGCAATAACCCTAATTTTCATCGTTTACGCGTTGGAATCGGCCATCCGGGCGATAAAAATAAAGTTGTCGGTTTTGTTTTAGGCAAACCGCCTGTTTCAGAACAGAAGTTAATTGATGAAGCCATTGACGAAGCGGCACGTTGTACCGAGATTTTATTCAAAGATGGACTCACCAAGGCAACGAGCCGGTTACACACCTTTAAAGCGCAATAAGCAGCGATGTGCGGCATTTTTCTCGCGTGCTGTGTATAATAGGCAAAGTTATTTACATTTCTACAATCTGTTTTCCATAACAGGTTGAATATCAAAAGATTAAGGTGATTTAAACATGGGATTCAAATGCGGTATCGTCGGTTTGCCAAACGTAGGCAAATCCACCCTGTTCAACGCGCTCACAAAAGCGGGTATTGAAGCGGCAAACTTCCCGTTCTGTACTATCGAGCCGAACACGGGTGTTGTTCCGATGCCCGATCCTCGTCTGGATCAACTGGCCGAAATCGTCAAACCGCAGCGTATCCTGCCAACCACAATGGAATTTGTGGATATCGCAGGCCTGGTAAAAGGCGCATCCAAAGGCGAAGGCCTGGGTAACCAGTTCCTGACCAACATTCGTGAAACCGAAGCTATCGGTCACGTTGTTCGCTGCTTCGAAAACGACAACATTATCCACGTTAACAACAAAGTGGATCCGGCTGACGATATCGACGTTATCAACACCGAACTGGCACTGTCCGATCTCGACACCTGCGAGCGTGCTATCCACCGCGTACAGAAGAAAGCCAAAGGCGGTGATAAAGACGCGAAAGCAGAACTGGCTGCACTGGAAAAATGCCTGCCGCAGTTGGAAAACGCCGGTATGCTGCGAGCGCTGAAAAACCTGACCGATGAAGACAAAGCAGCCATCAAATACCTGAGCTTCCTGACGCTGAAGCCAACCATGTATATCGCCAACGTGAACGAAGACGGTTTTGAAAACAATCCGTACCTCGATAAAGTTCGCGAAATCGCCGACGCTGAAGGATCTGTCGTGGTTGCCGTTTGTGCCGCTGTTGAAGCTGACATCGCTGAACTCGACGATGCTGATCGTGACGAATTTATGGCTGAACTGGGTCTGGAAGAGCCTGGCCTGAACCGCGTTATCCGCGCAGGCTACGAACTGCTGAACCTGCAGACCTACTTCACCGCGGGTGTGAAAGAAGTCCGTGCATGGACCATCCCTGTCGGCGCAACCGCTCCGCAGGCAGCCGGTAAGATCCACACCGACTTTGAGAAAGGCTTTATCCGCGCACAAACTATCGCGTTTGAAGACTTCATCACCTATAAAGGTGAGCAAGGCGCGAAAGAAGCCGGCAAGATGCGTGCAGAAGGTAAAGATTACATCGTTAAAGATGGCGATGTGATGAACTTCCTGTTCAACGTCTAAATAAAATGTGTTGTCTCATGAGGTTTCGCTAAATCTCATGAGAAAAGTAAAACTCTATAAAATCCACGCAATTGCGTGGATTTTTCATTTCACAATGTCTCAATTCATCTCGTAACAACGCTGTAGAAAATGAGTACATGGATGAGTACAACATTCTTCCATCTTCATTTTAAGTGAGTACAATAACGGTATAATAAATAAACAAGGCCCCGTTATGCTCAACGATACGCAATGCCGCACTGCCAAGCCGAAAGAAAAGCTCTATCGACTTAATGATTTCAACGGTCTCTACCTCGAAGTGAAACCCAATGGCAAAAAGGCATGGCGCTATCGGTTTAAACTCAACGGTAAATCCAGCATGTTTGCGCTGGGTGAGTACCCGACGGTCAAACTTGCCGAAGCCCGCGAGAAATGCGAGCAAGCGCGTAAGCAAGTCGCAGATGGAGTTAGCCCGACACAGGCTCGTCAGTTAGATAAGATCCGCAAGGTCAACGACGCATCCAACACCTTTGAGCTGATCGCCAAAGAGTGGTTGCAGATGAAAGACTGGGCCGAAATCACCCCGCACCACATTCTTAAAATTCTTCAGGAAACGGCTAAGCGCGGCGCTCCGACCGTTGCCGATGAAGCCCGCCGCACCATTTCATCCGTTTTTGAACTGGCGGTGGCGACGCTCAGAGCAGATAGCGATCCTGTCTGGCCAATGCGTAAGACTCTTCCGGCCAATAAGACACAGCACAAACAAGCACTGAATCCTCAGCAAATCGGAAAGTTATTAAGCTGTTTTGACAATAGTCGTGGCTCGTACCAAGTTAACTATTGCATGTGGCTTATGTGGTGGACATTGGCGCGTCCTGCAGAAACCACCGAAGCAGAATGGTCAGAATTCGATCTTGATAACGCCCTGTGGACTATTCCAGCAGCACGGATGAAAGCCCGAAGAGAACACGCTATTCCCCTGCCCTCTCAAGCTGTCAAAACTCTTAGAACGCTACAAGGATTAACCGGACATCGGCAGCACCTTTTCCCGGGCAGGGATAATCCGAAAGGTCCAATGACATCACATTCCCTGCGCCAGCTACTTAAAAGCTTCGGCTGGAGTGGTACTTATAGCCCACATGCAACCCGAACCACAGGGAGTACCCGCTTAAACGAAATGGGCTATCAGCCTGATGCTATTGAGGCCCAACTTGCACACGCTGATACCAACAATGTTCGTCGCACATATAACCATGCAACTTACCTTGATGAGCGTAAAGTGATGATGCAGGAATGGGCTGATAAACTTGATGAATGGGTAAGCAGTACTGATGTTTCGTAAACGATGATGCATTAGTTGTATTAGCTCAGACCTGATCTGACAGTTACCGGTTATTTATACAGATGTCTGTCAGATTACATCTGGCTTAAATTTTTCTCAGCCCAGATGTGTTTTCCATCAAGTAATGTTTCCATTGGCGCCCGGCCACAGCGCATTTTCCCCTGATGGGTTCGCTCATGATTATAGTGAGCCAGCCATTCATCAAGATCCGACTGTAATGCTTCGAGTTCACCATACAGCTTTTTACGGAATGCTACCTGATAAAATTACTGCAATATCGTCCTGTGGAACCGTTCGCAGATGCCGTTCGCCTGCGGCGACATCGCTTTGGTCTTCGTGTGGTCAATATCATTTATTGCCAGATAAAGCTGGTAATCTTGCTGCTCTACTTTTCCATAGTACTCTGTGCCTCTGTCGGTCAGTATTCTCAGCATAGGCAGTCCCTGAGACGCGTAGAACGGCGGTACACGGTCATTCAGCAGATCTGCCGCCGTAATCGGCGTTTTGGTGACATACAGCTTGCAGTGAGCGACCTTCGAGTACGTGTCAACGAACGTCTGCTGATAGATACGTCCGACACCTTTCAGATTTCCCACGTAGAACGTGTCCTGAGAGCCCAGATAACCCGGACGAGCGGTTTAAATTTCGCCACAGGCCTCGTCATCACTGGCTTTACGTTCCAGTGCGGCGATCTGGCCGTCAGTCAGCTCGATACCTTCACGGGCCACTTTTTCTTCCAGTGCTTTCAGACGCTTTTTGAGGTTTTCAAGATTGTGGCGCAGCTAGACAGAACGAACGCCGCTTCCTGAGATAAAAACACCCTGTTTACGCAGTTCATTGCTGGTTCATTGTTGACCATGAGCCGGGATATCGACAGCATAATTAACAACCGCGCACTCGGTGGCGTCGTCAGTGCGATTCTTGAGATTAGGAGCACGGCGACTACGATTTATCAGCGAACCCACTCCGCCCTCATCAGCCAGTTCGCGATAGTGATAAAAGGTATCACGAGAGACACCCATGATTTTACAGGCTTTAGATACGTTGCTGAGTTCTTCAGCCAGATTGAGCAAACCTGTTTTGTGTTTGATGACGGGATTGGTAATATGAAGCATGAGAGTTACCTCGTGTTTTGCATAAGGATTCGACACCCATATCAAAACCGGTAACTCTCAACCTTTCAAGGCCATGTGTAAGATCAAGTCGCGACTAATACACATAATGTGCATTTATCGAATCCATCAATTAAATACACGCAACCCTTGCAAGATAAAGAAAATAACAATAAAAACCGCAAAACCAGATTTAGCCTTTATCTTATTCGTGCTTAAATCTAATGTTCCAGTAAATGCTGCCGCACTATAACCACCTAATAATGAAATCAGAACGCAATAAAGATTATATATACGCGCACTTGGTTCATTTATATTTGATATAAGAATAGCCAAAAAAATTACACTCAAAATTGCTAGCACTATAGATATTATTCTTTCAGTTGATTTAGTCATTCTAAATTTATGTTTCTCCTTGAATCCTGTAATAGTAATCCCTGCATCCGATAAAACCTCAGTCACTTCAGCAACTTGTTTTTTTGGCAAGTAAATGATTATTAGTCTCTGCATGCTTGCAAAAGCTTTCTCAGATGGAAGATATTTAATTTCTGGGGCAATCTTGTTAGATATTTTACAGAACGCAGCTAAAGCATAAAATGCATCTTTGCTCGTATCCGCAAACCATTTTCCAACCTCATGATTGTCAGTATCATGCAATGAACAGGCATTTGCACACACGAAGTCCATCTCATTGAATAATGATAATATTTTTTCCTTTGTGCTTTCTAGTAACTCCTTGCTTGTATGACAAGAATCTAACTCGGATAGTGAATTACAGGCATCTTCAAACCTATCTTGTATTCTACTTTTATAAGTTTCATATTTATCATTCTCCATGTGAGGAACCTACTTTTTTTTGTCAGATTCTATTTTTTTGTCAATTGACTTTAATAAGCTAAACATTTTACTGAAATCGAGCCCTTCTGTACCAACACTCAATTTTTTCTGGTCAAAATCGGATTGACTAACACCAATGTCAATTAATAATAAGTATATCTCTTTGTTTATATCATTTAATTTACAGACACTATCATCATCACTTCCCGTTAACAGATAATCTTCTCTTAGTTGAGTGAGCCTAGAATAAATGTTATTTTGATCTAATTTTTCAATAAGTAAACTCGCTTGTTGTTCACTAAAGGCATTTTTACTTAGATTAAATTCATCTTCAATTATTTGACGAAATAAAAGATTATCGTAGGAGGCGCAGAACTCTTTGAAACTTTTCATTTACTTATTCCTATCAAGTAAAGGGTATGTGTTTAAACTACGCCCCGAACTACGGGAGTAGTCCCATCTTAACTATCTTATTCCCACTCTGTTTAAATTTCTACCGCTTGCGGTTCGGAGTTTTGTGCCCCCCGAACGTCACCCCGGTTTCCCGAAACTTCCCTTTCTATATCATATCATTGAAGCTATTTCCTTTTACCGAAAATTTCTCCAGAACGTGACTGCAATGTCTTCAACACATCTAACATATCGTCGCCGTTTATTGAGCGCTTGGATTTTTTCTCTGTTGGTTTTCTGCGCTGCCGCGAAGGGCTATCACCAGCTGGGATCGCCTGAGAACGGTTGTTATCGCGCTTATCCTGAACCAGTTTGATAAATTCGAGTGTACGTCTGAGGCGCTTGTTGTCGATGATAGCTCCTTGGTCGATTTCAGAAAGGTGATCATGAGTAGAGTAGGGAAGATCTGTCCCGTTAAGCCGGAGCTCTTTTCGCCCATCAGGATAGTGACAGACTTCAATATATTTCCCAATAGCCCTTCGACTTAACTATTTATTTTCAATATGATACAGAGCTTTGCCATATTGCACTATCAGGGATTTTGAAACACGACGTAGTTCTCGCCACGTTAAAGATTCTGCCTGATCATCATCATTTTCAAGTGGTCTATGGACATCAAAGTCGGCCATGGCGCTTTAACAAAGCATTGGTTGTAGTCACCCATAAACTATTCAGCAAAGGCGTTGGCAGCTTCTACAGAAGAAATGCTCTTGATTCTAATCTCTTTCACAAGCCGATCCCGCAGCGAAAATGGGCACGTTCGACACGGTCTTTGGCAGAGCTTATTTTCTGCGTAGATGGTCTGGATATTCAGTTCATGCATTGCACGGTCAACTAGGTGTAACAATCACCACCTTTTCGTTGAATGTAAAGCACTCGATAAACCACCACGCACGCATCAGCTGCGCGAGCACGAACGGCTGCGCGCGCTAGGCTTTACAGTGGTGGTGCTGGATAGCAAAGTCCTAACATGAATTACAGATTAGGCAAAGCTCGATTATTAAAGTTATCAATTATTTGCAACGCTGCAGTTTGTCCACCAGCCAGCAAACCTGCTTTACCCAGCAGATATTTCGGGAATTTAGTTGGCAAATAGACCGCACGGAGCCAATGCCTAAAGGCAGCCAATGCATTATCAGGGTATGCATAGATCATTTGGGGATTACTTGCAGATTGGTTGAATTCTTCTGGGTAATAGTGCTGACAGCGCTGCCTAGGACCAATAGTTGCGTCGTAATTGGAAGAGGACCAATAGCGAGCCCAGTGCTGACCTACACTGATATCAGGTACAGTATATTGATTCACGGCCAACCCCGCATGGATAAGGTCCACCATCAAACCGGCAATTTCATTGAATACAATGAAATAACCGGCAGGAACCGAATTTGCCCCATGCATGATTGAAACGCGAGAGTGATAATGGCGCCAAGGATCATCAGGTATGTAACCAAGTGCGGTATAGATGTAACCACGCATACCCGCACGAGATAACTCACGGAAAAACTGAAGCGCAGTGGGTGTTGAAGAACTTTGCGACACAAACGCGTAGAACTCCAAAATAGCCATACATACTACTTCAGGGTACGCATAATGAACGGAACCATCTTTATGGATTGGGATGTAAAGTGTCGGCTCATTATATTGCTCACGTTGTAAATATGAGCTGATAAACTCCATACGCCCTCGAGCGAAAACTCCGTGACGGAAGCTCTCTTCCCACTCCCGGGAAATATCTGCGATATTGCTACGATGCACCCCACAAATTCTGGCCAATCCGTTTTGCGTAAGGTAGGAGATACCGTTCTGTAAAATCCCCATTTCTATTTCGTTAAAAACACCCTCTGTACTAATACCTAAATCCAGTACTTGTTGGGGTGCGGGTTGCTGACCACTGAATTCGCTCATCTTATTGTTTATCCTTACATTTAACCCAGTGGGTTACGTTCACCGTGAGTAATAAAAATTGCCAGGCCAACTGGTGCGACCTCTAACTAGCAAAAAATTGCGAGATCATAATGCCTCAGAATTTTATCCCGCGCCCCTACCAGAATCAATTCATCAACAACGAAATCGATACTCTTGCAACATCTGGGCCGGTAACCGACCCGTAAAGCTGCCGAGTATTTCAGCGAGCAGCAAATAGATGATAAACCTCGAGAACCAGGCGTCAGTTCGTAGAATTCTGACCTGATTATTGATGAATATCGGTACACAGGCTCTGTAACTTCCAGCAGAGTTTACCGACAGGAGACCAGGTGTGCCGAAACAATCGCAATCACCCAATCACGTTTCCATAGCGCCAAATGTTTTCATCATGGTTAGCCTGCCAGTGCTGAGTAGTGTTGATCATCCATTTTCAGCAACTATGCGAGTTAACGCATCTACATACCTTCCCGATATCCTCTTTGAACGATTTCAGCGAAAAGCTCATCAACAAACCTTGTTGCGATTATGGGTATTCAGCGACAGAATGGTCATCACAATCGATCCGCATTTCAACAGATTGCGATCACTTATAACGTAAGGTTAAGAGGCTTATGAATACCGATTTGATGCCCAATTTCTGGAAGCTGTCACATGGCTGGAAGGAGTTCTCATTCCTGGATATGGTCGAATGTATTGATGAAAAGCTCGTCTACATTCACCGCACGACCGCTGGTAAAGGACAGTCTTCCGTCAGCCAAGCAGAGGAGTTTGTAAACGCTCCGATTGGCGATTACTTCTACCTGACTCACGGTAATCAGGGTGTATACCTGCTTGGTCAGTTCACTGGCCCGGTTAACTACTTCACTAAACACAGCGATGGCTGGATGGACAGACCATTCCGGCTGATCCACAAAGCCAATGCCAGAGAGGCGTATTATGGCGTCGAGAAATGGTGGACACCTAATCACAACTCTACCTTTGTTAAGGTTCCGCACCACGAATATGACTTATTTGAAGAGCTGATATTGACGCCCTATTTCGATATCAACCTGAAAGATTTTTAACTTAAAAAGCGAGCAAATATGAAGGGAGTTTTAGAGAAATGTACTGTGGAAGACTTTAACTACATATCAGCCACTCTGGATAGCTATGTATCTTTCACAAACGATACGCGCAGAAAAACACTATTATCTGCATATCAAAACAACCCAGCATTGCATGCTGAATTAATATCACTTATTGACACACAAATAAAATACTTCGGTTCTTCCGATTTGGCTTATCTGAAAAGGCATTTAATTAATGGGGAAGGTTCTATTCCAGCCACGGAGATCATTGATGATGTATGCAAAAAACTAAAGGTCAATGTTAAAGTCGGCGGCTCGATAGAATCAAAACTTGAAAAGCTGGTGCTCTCCGTTGTTGAGAAGGAATTATTAAGCAAGACGCCAGAAGAATTATCAAAATGTTTCAATGAGCTGGGAGTAGGTGATATTGACAGAGAGGAGATAATCTCCCATATCAAAAAGAATGGCAAAGTGGCAATTTTGCCTATTGTATTTCAGATCCTTGGTCCCAAAATTGCACTTGGGATCGTAGAAACCATTATCGTCAGTCTCATCGCTC
Organism: Citrobacter sp. Cpa228; assembly: GCF_030333085.1. NCBI lineage: Bacteria > Pseudomonadati > Pseudomonadota > Gammaproteobacteria > Enterobacterales > Enterobacteriaceae > Citrobacter > Citrobacter sp. Cpa228. The sequence goes on from NZ_JAOWGQ010000056.1 coordinate 83,716, forward strand.
AGATGATTGGAAGGGAGGCGGCGAAACAACTTGTCAAAGAGTTACTCAAGCGTAACCCATGGATTAATAGCTTAGGCCCCATTCTATGGGCTATATCTGGAGCATGGATTGCTTATGATCTGCAAGGTCCAGCCTATCGCAAAACCGTGCCAATTTGCCTGTATCTGGGGCTCGTAGCTTTGCGTGATGGCGAAGAAATGCTTTGAGGTAAAAAAGGAGTGGTTATAAGCCACTCCTTTAAGCCCTTATCATATTGTAAAATTATTCTTCAATAAGCTTATCAAGCTTTTTGCAGATAAAACAGTAGCGACGACCAACTTGCTTACGCTTATAGACAATCTGAATAGTACTGTACTCCTTATTCGCTTCGGATAATAATACCCCTTGCTTTGTTAATAGCATCAGGATGCCTTTGCGCTGAGATTTCGGCAAGCAGTTATGTAACAGATCCTTATCAACTGCATATACGGCCCGACCTTTAACTTTGTGGATAATGACCGGTGACTTTTTAATCGCCGTTTGGGTTACGCGATCATTTCCAATCAGATTTAAAAGATCACCCTTTTTGCAAAAATCAATAATTGCATTCAACGAGTTACCCATTAGGGGTTTGGTTATTTCAGGTTCAGACAAAACTGCCTTAAGAGAATCCTGGTAGCAGGTTGAGATCCCTTTCATGATCTCCTGCTTTGTAAAGGGCAAAACACCATATTTCACAGCAATGGAACCTGCTACATAAGCGATTGCAAAACGTTTGGCGATACGCACCTGAATGCCGGAGTTACGATCTACCTTGTGCTTATCCAGAAAGAACTCAATCCCTTTTTCAAGCTTCCGCTTCACGTTTTCACGATCGTCCTGAATATCAGCCACCAGGCGCTTGAGAAAGGCAGGTTTGGCACTGCCATAATAGCGGTGAGTTGCATCCTTGATCGCATGAACAAGTTCGTTACTGGAATTGACATCATCTGGTAGTGATTCGAAGATCCCCATTTCAGCACCAGCATCTGCATTAACGTCGATTACACGCACATTTTCGCCTTCAAGGCGCTCAACGTTCCCGAAAGCAGCAAGTTGTTGAAGACTGCACTCACCCGTACTGAAAATACTTACCTGCCATTCAGCAACTTTGTTCTCATACATTGCAGAGCGTGTTTTCCCTTTCCCTCCGGAAAGCGTATACACACGGTTTTGCATAATCTTAGCAGCTGCCAGTACGTCTTTATCTAACAGCTTCGACTCATCGAGAACTAGGTAGCTGTCGTTATGGGCCACGGCAATCTCCTCAAGCCCTTTATCCGTATTGTTCCACAGTACGACAACATCTTTAGGTGATCCTGCTAATGATGCCAGCATGTAGGCACTGGACGTTTTTCCTATACTACTCATCCCCCACAAATGAAACCCACCCCCTTCCATACCTGAAAGCTTAAGGAGAAAACCTGAAAATCCGCAGCACAGAGCCAACATAATACGCGAGCTATATAGTGCATATGGAGCGACATTCATTTTCCATAATTTTAATGTCTCCTGTTTATCCTCGACTGGTAAATGATTTTTAGCACCAGGATGCAGTACAGGCTTATCCCCTTTAACTTTGCCAATAACTATATCGTTAACACGCAAATAAACATCACCATAAAAACCTGGCTTATAGCACAGTGTGATTATCTTATCGGTTTCCTTAATTACTTCTTGATGAGCTTGAATCCAGTATTCTTTAGTCACATTGGGATTATGCCCGCACGTTAATAACGTTTTTTTTAACTCCAACACACTGACAAGTGCCTTGGCTGGTACAAGCACACGGGTCGACTCCATCTCTTGAAAATCAGTGATTTTAATAAGTCGGTATGCAACTGGACACAATTCTGAAATTTTTGTACGAGCCAACAATGTAACAAATAGCTTTTCTTTTTTATTATTCAATATCTCTTTATATTCTTTCATTTATAGTTCCTTATCGTATTTAAAGATCACATCATAGTTGCAGTAATAAACATCAGAATTAAGGCGTGAGAGTTCCCTTGTATGATTTCTCACACAACACTATTATTTTATTTAAAATTGCACAAATAGTTTACAGCTGGCACATATCGCTAATAGATCATGACATTATTTTAATATCAAATGGTCACCATACTTCCTTACCTTATACATAAAAGTCAATCCGGCTATACCAATAAAATCTAGCTTAATCAGAGAATCAACATATTGTTTACGCAATAGACGGTATTTTTTAGTCCAGCGCTTCCTTTTCCTTTCCTTACTCCCCTGTATATGATAATCATCATACTGAATTGATTCGACTCGCCACCAGATAGCTTTAAAACGGTAACTCACCTGTCGCATTGGATTTTTTAATTTACTCACGAGCATAGGACGGTTTATTACATTCTTTCGTGCATTCATGTTTCTCTTATTTTTCATCCTGACACGTAGACTTTTAATAGCCTGTTTGTCATTTGGAATGATGAGATGGAAATGTGGCATCCACTTATTAGCTTCACGATGAAAATCCAATTCAAACCCACCAATCACCATTTCATCAAAGCCACATTCATTTAGCCAGCGACGAAGTCGTGCTATTAATGTATTGGGTTGCCATTGAAGTAGTTGACTGTCACTAAGTGCATCCTGATAGAATATTAAGGTTAAGCCTCGCCAATTCTTCCGTTTCTTACATAAGCGAAGTACCTCCCCAATCATTTCCAGCCGGTGTAGTCTGAAGCATTCCGGACATGCCGCGCTCCCACAAGGCCCACCGAGCCAACAGTTTTCAAGCTTTATTGCTAATTTTAGATACTCCCTTTTATCCAGACGCCTCCCTATAGTTCGTAATGACTTTATACGCTTTAATCTTTCTTCGTAGACATCTTCGATAGCTTCGAATTTAGGCACCTGTCTTTTAATTTCTTTTGCGAACGCCTCGAGCTGAGGATTAACAGGGGGCTGCATCACCGCTTCGTTTATCTTCACTGACGGAATTTTCATGTAAGCGTTCCATCGTTGATAGGCTTACGACTAGAAATCCATCCCTCTATGTCTTCTTCAAGCCAGCCGACACTACGACCTTCCGGTGACAAGCGGAGCTGCGAGGGAAAGTGCCCCTTGGAAATTAAGCGATAAAGAGACGATCTTGAAATGCTACAACGGTGCAAAACATCATTAATTTTTAATACTCGTTTTATTGCCATGATTCCTCCTGAAATGTGATGGGAGTATCCTAAACCATGGTTTTTACGGGGTTCCGTAGGTAAAAAGTGAGAATTGAGTTACCCATGCCAAAGCAATCGATTGCATTTTTAGCTTCAACATTTAGATCTAAAACGGGGCCTAAGAACATAAAAAGATTAACTGATTGATTTTTATAAATAAATATTTATAATTTTTTTCTAAAGCCGCTTGGTGCCTGATGCAGAGTATTCAGACAACATGAATAAAGCATAAATCACCTTAAAAATTCACAAATCATCTTTAAAATGGATATTTTAATGACAGAGAAGCATTTAATACCAGTTTACCCTGAGCTGGGTGCGGATTCACTCAGAAAGCTGACAATGATTGCGTCACAGCATTATCCGGGCTGGGCAAAAGAAGAAAAAAGGAGTGGTGAACCGCTGAATATGACCATGAGTTACTGTATTGAGGTAGCCTATAACCTGCTGGAAAAGTCCCGCACAACCCTTCCACTTTATGATGCTTTACCCCCACCCAAAACGGTCAAAGCCCAGATCCTCTACGACATTTATCAACGCGTCACGACTCTAAAAGGCAACGGCAGCTCCACAGCACAGATGGTGTTGTACCTAAACCAGGCGCAATTTCCGACCCCAGATGACCTGTTCGCAGACAAACCACTGACGGCAGCAGCCAGAAAGCCATCACGCTGGGATAACCGCGATATTGATACAATTATCACCCGAGATGGACAGCCCACCGATCTGCTGAGAGAACACCTGCAGGCACTGAATAAACGCGGGCAACGCAAAAGAGCACCAGGAGCAAAAAGCGTACGTTAGTTTCGTTAGGCAACCAGTACAGGACTAGCTGTTTTGAACATCACCAGCACCGTAAACTCTGTGACGCTTTGGCTTTCATACCCTCACCACGATAGTCATAGCGCGTCGTCGTGGATATGTCGCTGTGGCCTGCCAATTGGCGCACGGTGTTGATATCCACGCCCTGCTCCAGTAAACGGGTGATGAAGGTGCGCCGCATATCATGAGGGGTGAAACCTGCTATGCCTGATGCGTGCTGTAACTGCTCCAGGATACCCGTTACCCCGGTTGTTGTCAGCGGCTGACCGGCGACCTTACCGCTGCGCTGGATTCGGCTGAACAGTGCGCTGTCAGCTTCGTTTGCGCTGATTTTCAGCCATGTACGGATAGCCTTATCCACTGCATCCGCCACGTGAATTTCACGGTATTTACGCCCCTTCCCTTGCCTGACCGTCAGGATGCCATTGTCATAGTCCCGGCGCTCAAGTTTAACCAGTTCCCCGGCCCGCAGGCCTGTTCCGCAAAGCGTCAGCACAATAGCGACATCACGGCAGCGCCGTACCGGTTGCGGATGCTGTTTTGCTGCCTGAATCAGTGCCCGAATGTCCTGCTTGTCCAGCGCCCTTCCCTTACGCTGGATATCACCGCTCACGCGCTTCACTGAGCGGATACGGGCCAGCGTTTCAGCATTCATACTATTGAGGTTAAAGGCCGTCTGCGCCACACCCCGCAGTGCTGACAGCGCCATGTTGACCGTTGATACGGCGTAACCGTTATCCAGCATTGCCGCGCGCACTTTGGCGACGGCGGCGTAGTTAAGTTGTTCCCACGGATAATCTGCTGCATCCGCACCGCCTTTAAGTATGCTGGCGCTGCGGCTCAACAGGCTGGTGATACCCCGCCGCCCGGAAGGGGCCAGACCGCCAATATACGCATCGAACACGGTGGTTTGCACCACCGGCACGACCTGACGCAACGCAGCCCTGCTCATGCGCCTAACCCGCAATAACGTACATTAAACCAGGTAACTTTCAGCATCACACCAGCCCTCGCTCAGCCATTGACACCGTTTCAGTCCCGGCCACGATAAAATGATCAAGTAACCGCACATCCAGCATTTCCAGTAGCTCCTGAAGCTTTTTGGTCAACTTAATACCGCAATGGCTGGGTTCCGGCTCGCCGCTGGGGTGATTATGGACAAGGATGACTGCGGCGGCGTTATGTTTCAGCACACGCTTGATAACTTCGCGGGGGTGAACGCTGACCGAGTTTAATGTGCCCCTGAACAGTATTTCACGATACAGCAGCTGATTCTGGTTATTGAGCAGGATGATGCCAAACTCTTCATGTTCAAGCGGTGCCAGCTCAACCATTACGTACCGTCGAACATCATCAGGGGAACAGAGCTGAACGCCACGCTGGTAGTACCGGCTGATAATGTCACGCGCCTGGTCAAGGATACGGGTTTCACGCTGGGTAAACATGGTCATGTCAGAACTCCCGTTCAATGAAGTAAATGGCGTCTGGAAACAGCTGGCGGCGGGTTACGCCAGTACGCAGGGAGAAAGCTTTACGGGGCATGGTAGTTCGCCCGTTACTGTCGAAGAAGCAGAGCGTTTCTTCATCTATTTTAACCAGAAGGGACCAGTGAAACTGGTCGCTGAGCATAATCAGGCGGCAATGGTCAGTGACGTCAAGAAACCGCTGCATTTCCCTGAAAAGCCGCCCATCTGTTAATCCCCGCTTCCCGGCAAAGGGTCTGGTGATTTGAACCGGGAACTGGCGGCTGTAGTGCCCTTTCTGCAACACCTGCGCTATCAGCCAGTCTAAACGGTCTTCTTCAATCCCTTCAGTCAGCCATTCATGCAAAGGCCAGCGCTGCTGATAAGTCTGAATAAGCCGGTTCATTAACGGGCGTCGTTTCACCCTGCCGTCAAACAGCCAGATCAGCATGTTAACCATGCAATAAGCACCGCAAAGACAGTCCAGTTCGCCCTGTTGAGACGCACGTATCCCTCTGTCAGTTCTCACAGATAATTCTCCATGTCAGTAGTGATGGTTAGTGCAGAGAGATTAGCTTTCCCACAGGACGGTAATGGTGTAGATGTTCATGGCGTGATACTGAATAAAACTGGATTGCCAGAGTTCAAACAACTCCCTTCCGGCGTTAACAGGCAGGTCCCCCCTGTACGCCAGAAAGACATATTGCTGACTCCAGCTAAAATCAATTTCCTTTTCAAGTTCAGGGTATACCGCCCCCATATAACTGAAGTCGGTGATGTAATCGAAATACCATTCATCATTGCGTGAAATAATCCGAATTTCGACAGGATGGTAACCGCCCTTTTCAGCGCTGTAACTCAGGTCTTTAAATAACAGACTGACAGCGGTAATTCTGGTTTTATGCGGCGGTGGATTTCCCGCTTCATTTAATATGATATTTATTAATTCCTGATCGACGGGCATAGCTAGCCCTTTCTGATGGACAATATTCATCAGTGATTTTCCTTTTCAACATATTCTGATAAGACGTTATGTTTGCACCCGCACAGGTGGGGTTTAATCACCTAATAAATGGTAAGTGCATGACAACGTACTGACTGGGTGAAAATATAGTTCACCAACAATATTATTATATCAAAAATATATTTTCAATGCAAATAGTAACGCCAAGAAACTAATATGTAGTTCAGAAATGAAATAACTGACAATAGGTTTCTATTCATTATTAAGTGATGGCATACTTTCCATTCTGCCATGTCAGACAGATCAGGATTCCGGGGTGGTTCCTTCTGTCTGGCATGGCGGAAAACTGACGCTATCACACCTTCCCGTTCAGCTTTTCAAAGAGGCGCTTACGCTCATCTTCGGGCAGCTTCATGATTTGTACCGCCAGTTCAGAAACATTGGGCCCCTGAGACATCAGATCGTCCTTTACCAGCCTGAGGGCCTGCTCCATCAGTTGCGCCCGCGAAGCTGGCGACATATTGCGATACAACTGTATCCAGAGGCTAAGCTGGCGATCGCTGTCGGTGAGAGTAAACGCTTCACCCTTAGCCCTGTTTCTCTCATCATCAAGCGACATTGTGGCTGCACTGATATGGTAAACCACACCTTTCCCGGCAGTCCTTTTACGACGTATTTCCGGGTGCAGAGATGCCAGCTTTTCCAGGCGCATCCTAGCGCCACGCGCAGTGCCCGGCATCCCCTCAATATGAGTGAATTCCTCTGCTGTCAGCCAGTCTTTAGCCTCTTCAACAGAAGCTTCAGGATGGGTCGGTATAGCCGATACTGATCTCTTACTGCTCATATAAATTTCACCAGATATCAATGCGTTAATATGAAAACCTACAAATAGATACCAAAAGAACTTGAAAGGTATCTTTTATTCGCATTTAATATCCATGTACTGATTCCATGGAGTTAATACTGTGCGTAACTCAACAGCATCGCAGAAAAAGCAAAGCAAAGGAAGTTCAGGGAACTGGCATCGTGCCGATATTGTGGCAGCACTTCACAAGCGAGGGTTAACGTTGGCGTCACTGTCACGCAGTCACGGCCTTGCGCCACGGACATTAAATAACGCCTTAGACCGTCATTATCCCAGAGCTGAGCGCATTATTGCCGGGGCTCTGGATACGACACCGGAAACATTGTGGCCGGAAAGGTATGCTCTTAAAAATGGACCTAATAGCAGGTAAAGGATGCAACCATGGCAACCACCATCACTGAAATAACGGAATGCTTTGAGTATTTTTTCAGTTCTCTTTATCGCAGGGAGTTCGTCAAAACCCTGCGTCTGAACGAATGTAGCGAGCGGGAATTACTGCCTCTGGTACGTTGCTATTTGCTGGGTTGGTTTGCAGATAACGTTTCACCGGAAGTAAAAAGCAAGCTGCCAGGAACTGTATCCGGGCACGGTTACATTGATTTTGTCATTGATGATGTAGCCGTTGAGTTTGCAGTACGTAAACCAACTGCGGCACGTTCCAATGTCTCCGCAACTGTAAATAGCACTGAAGTTAAAAAGTTGATGAAGCATGACGGCAAAGCCTTGCTTGTGCTGTTTGACTTCTCTGACACGCCCTATTCAGAAGAACAGATTGAATCCTTCCGCAACTGGCCCTCTCTCGGTCGAGGGAATCATCGCAAGTCCGCATTCAACGTCGTTTATTTCTTTGTGGAAAAACGCAGACCGCTGGCACTGGGGAAAATCACCAAAAACATCCGTATCACTTAACAGGGAATTAATTAATGAACAGAAAACTGTTGGCTTTATTGATGGTAGCCGTAACGCTACCTGTTGCAGCAGCACAGTACGTAAAACCCGGAGCGGTTCTAACCCTGAATCCGGGAAAGGGCAATGCTGAATTCAACATTAATGCCTCAACGGGGGATGGTTCGGGCGTATGCAATATGGAGGGGACAGCACAGCAAATAGCTGCCGGAGAAAAACAGAAGCGTCGCTGGGTCTGGAAAGACAATGCAAGCCAGTGTGTTGCAGTAATTAGTGAACTGAATAACGGCAAGGCCAGCGTTATGACTCGTGGTTGCGAAGATTGCTGTGGGGCTTCCGCGACAGGCGCAATGGATGGTCAGTTTAATAAGAAATAAAAGTATCGTTAATTAATGAAGGAACTATAAATGAAAGGAACAATACTTCTGGTATTAATAGCTGCTGGTTTGTTGGCTGGCTGTGGTGAGAAAACGCCAAAATGTAGTAGTGATGACGCAAAAAATCTGGTCGTGAATATTGCCAGAAAGACAATCGAGAAAGGCATGACATTGGATAAGGATGTGCGTATCTCAGTTGAAAATGTCAGGACAATAAGCCATGAATCAGGCCTTGACGTTTATCAGTGTGCTGCTGATTTAACGTTTACAAAGCCAGGTCTACAAAACTCTTTGCCAATCACCTACCGGATTCAGAAAACTGATGAAGATAAAGGTCAGTTCTATATAAACGTATCAGGTTTATAATAATCTTAGCTTATATCAGGATTCCTTTTTGGTGAAGCAATTCATGTTTAACCCCAAAAGGAATCTTCATGAAAAAGATAATAACATTTACCATTACAGCTATTATCACACTAGTTGGTTAGTTATATACAATTTAACTAAACCAGAAAAAGAACTTCCTGCTAATGGACCATTCATCATAAGTCTAACCAGACAGATACATGTAGAGTCAGCACAATCGCAACTGCTGTCGATACTAAACGAGATTTAACCGATGTAACGTGTAATGTACAATTGTAGTCGATAGTGTCGTCATTATTCAGGTCAGGAAGATGTCACACCATGGATGCCCCCGCAACTGTTCGAAGAAGAAGGCTTAGTGTGCCTCGTGTCAGAAGCATGGAAGACAGCATCATAATTCGCCCATCATCGCCGTTCACCGCATCGGGAACCGCCGCACGCATATTTTCATCGAAGTCAATCGAGCCACGGTCAAACACTTTATGGTGAATCGCAAACAGCGCCAGACCGTTGGGTACTTCGATAGAGGCACGATAATGTCCTGCAGTCGCTGTTCCGCCGGGCCTTGCAACAACCCGGTAAAAAACTCATCGTTCTGCATCTCAAAGGCTGTAATGAAAATGGCTGTGACTGTTGTTCGGCAAATACTGCCGTTTACAGGAGCACCATCATGAATACCTGCGCTCGTTACGGGAAAAATATGCGCAGCCAGTTCGAACTCCATCAGAAGACAAAGCGCAGAAGCCTTGATTAATCGTCAGCAGGATATCAGCATCATTGCCGACAGAATTCCCGCACTGGCCGTACACCGAGGAGAATGGGAATATGCCATGATGCTGACGATTTCGTTTAGTGCCAACGTTGCCGTCATGTCACTGAAAGCATCCTCGTCCGCCAGAGGCTGGAGTTGTCCGGAAATGAATAACTGATGTTTACTGACAGCACTACACACTGACAGATTACGTCAGTCGCAGTTGGTATGTTACCTAAATTCAGATTCATACTGAGGGATCGCTCAATGGCGAAAGGCTCCTGGAATGCCGCACCGCTTGCAATCATCATAGCGATTCACACTTCGTCGTTTTTTCTCGTTCTCTCTTTTGGGTATTACTATGATACCATCATAAAAACAGGTAGTTATACCAGAAGTCAGCATTCTTTAGAATGCATGAAAGATCCCCAAATAAGGTGTTTAATTGCCCCATTTAGGAATCTAACAAATTGTTATACGTAATTCCAGTGCATGCTAATGCCAGCTCTATATAACGAACCATCAATCACACGGATGGATTGAATGAAGTGGTCAGTTTTACCTTCGCTTCACGACCCCGTGAACTGATTTAGGGGGAGAATATTGAGAATTCAATGTAGTGGAAACACAAAGCGCCAGTTCTAGTGTACAGACTGGCAAAAAAACAAAATGACTGGATCAATACGGATATGACTGATAACACACAGAAAAAAAACAAAGAGACGAACGAAATCATCATCGACTTGTTCGCCCCCAATCTTCCGGGCAGCACCAAAGAAGGCGATTTAATCCAGAAAGCATTACGTGATCAGCTGGTTGAAAGTATTCGAAGATCAATTTCGCTCCCCAAATCCAACGATACGTCAGGGGTTTCCCGATTTATTGATGAATCAGGCCGCAATGTGTTCTTTGTGGATGGTACTCGTGGTGCCGGTAAAACCACTTTTATCAATAGCGTGGTAAAATCCCTGAACAGTGACGAAAATGATGCCATTATCACCATTAAGTGCCTTCCGACTATTGACCCCACTAAACTGCCGCGTCATGAACCCATTCTGGTTACGGTGACAGCCCGTCTGAACAAAATGGTGTCCGACGAGTTAAAAGGATGCTGGTCGTCGAATGACCATAAAAAACAAAAGGAACATTGGCAGAGTCACCTTGGACAGCTCCAGCGTGGTTTACATCTGCTTACCGACAAGGAATACAAGCCGGAATATTTCAGTGACGCTTTGAAACTGGACACCCAACTTGATTACTCCATCGGTGGTCAGGATTTATCAGAGATATTTGACCGGCTAGTTGAACGTGCGTGTGAAATTCTAGGCTGCAAGGCCATTTTGATCTCGTTTGATGATATCGATACTCAGTTTGATACGGGTTGGGACGTACTTGAATCTATTCGCAAATTCTTTAATAGCCAGAAATTGGTGGTGGTGGCTACAGGTGACTTGCGCCTTTATTCCCAGTTGATTCGCGGCAAGCAATATGAAAACTACGGCAAGACTTTGCTCGACCAGGAAAAAGAGAGTGCCCGCTTAGACGAACGAAGCTATATGGTGGAGCACCTTGAACAACAGTATTTGTTGAAACTATTCCCTGTTCAGAAACGTATGCAGTTGAAAACAATGCTACAACTAGTCGGCGAAAAGGAAGGGGACGGTGAAGAAAATATTAAGGTTAAGACTGAACTTAATATGAGCGATAAAGATGCTATAGAAGTTCGTAATGCTATTGGAAGTGCTGTTATGGAAGGGCTGAATCTGCGAGAAGGCTCGGATGCAGATATGTACGTGAATGAACTACTGAAACAGCCAGTTCGTTTATTAATGCAGGTACTACAAGATTTCTATACCAAAAAATATTATGTCAAATATAATAAAAATGAAGGTGAACCATCAATTCCGCATTTACTAAGAAATTCTTTGTATGGAGCGATGCTTAGTAGCATTTATCGTGTGGGCTTAAATTATGAACAACATCGTTTTGGCATGGATTCACTATGCAAGGATATATTTACCTATGTAAAACGGGATCGTGATTTTAATACTGGATTTTACTTGCGGCCTCAGTCTGAGAGTGAAGCGTTAAGAAACTGTTCTGTTTACTTAGCTTCTCAGGTAAGTGAAAACTCTCAAGGAAGTCTGTCTAAATTCCTACAAATTCTTTTGATTGGTTGTGGCTCCGTCAGCATATTCAACCAATTTGTGGCCGGGCTGGAGCATGCTGGCAATGATAGTGACAAATATGAACAGCTTGTTAGTGAATATCTAGCCTATATGTCTGTGGGTAGAAATGAAAGTGCGTCCCATTGGGCTAACCGATGTTGCGCTGTGGTTGCAAACAACCCCAATGATGAAAAGGTTGGCATTTTTCTTGGCATGGTACAGTTAAACCGTAAATCACGCCGAAACATGCCTAAGGGATACAAAACATTTAACATTGATACTGAGAACGGCTTAGCAAAAGCTGCAATGGCAGCTTCATTGAGTTCAGTTGCTTCAAGTAATCTCATGGATTTCAGTAGTATTTTTAATCTGATTGGTGCTATTGCTGATATCTCTGCATGCCATAGTGGAAATGCTGCCTTTGCTAATGCGTTTAATAAAGCTATAGCACAGCCAACATGTATCGTTCCTCCATGGAGTGATGCTGCTGCTCGTGCAGAAATGAAAGGATCGAATAAAAGCACTGATAATGTTATTCCATCTTCAGATTTTGAAACTGATACTAATGATGACCTAAAAGGAGATGCAGATAGTCAAGAAGTCCAGGCGCAATTTCCTGGTGCTATAAAAAGCCTTGAGAATTGGCTTGGAAAAGTGGAACTAATTGAGCCATCAATCCGCCCATCAGGGCTATTGATTGGTAAAGTATGGACTCGGTTCTATTTCAATCTGAATAATGTGGTGGACCAACATAAAATCAGAATCGATAACAACTCACATACTGGACGAAAAGCCAGTCAATCAAATGCTGCAAAGATTATGCGTTTTAATGTATTAGCTTTTCTACATGCAGTTTTAGTTGAAGAAAGTTTATATCACTCTGTAAATCAGGAAGAATATCTTGGTGAAGGTTTAAGATTAAATCCAGTTACTTCGGTTGATGAATTTGAGAAAAAGCTAAAATCGATAAAAAATTATCTGCAACAAAACAATGAATCATGGAGTGAGAATCATCCTTTATTTTACTTGTTGATTAACTGCCCTATTCTCCACCCATTCATCTTTCCTTTGGGTGGGGTTAATGGGTCGAAAAAACCCTATGCAAAAGAGGAAAGTTTTCGCAAACTTATTTCAGAAATAATCGATTCTGATATAACCAATAGTGATTTGTTATCTGAAAATGAATTTAGCGATTTATTTAAAAATGATGAACCAAATGAAAATATTGATCTGAAAAATTTCGGTAAAACAATAATATCACTTAATGCGGCCACAATCGCAGGAGCAAATTACACTAACTCTAGATCAGACGATGGAAGTAGTACCGCTTCTTCGAATGATAATGCTGGCGAAAAATGATGACCTCCGTATAAGGATTAGAAATGGAAAGATTTCTTCTTAATTCAACAGCATTGTTGCATCGTCTGAGTGTAACTGCATTAAATGAGGAATCACTTGATGACAGGGTGGAGACATCCGTGTTCCTTGCTCAATACGAACAAACGCGTAGTTTGCCTGATCATGTAGCTAAATCGGCTTGGTCATCGTTGATACAGAAACTTAAACAGCGAAACATGAAACTCGGCCCAATTGCTGCTTTACGCTTGATCGCTGAAAAATTTGTTAAAAACGAGAAAGATGGCCCCAAAACCGATCTTACTTTGTTCTCGGAATGGCAAACTCTCATGAGCCGAGTCTCGTGCCTGCCGGTTATGGCATGTCATCAGGTATATAACCCTGAGCCTGCCAGCCGGGAATATCGTTTTCGCTGGCCTTTGTACCCTTATCACCCGGCAGTTGAGGACTACATTACCCGTGAACGCCTGCACGAAACTCACCAACATCTGAATGGCAGTACCAGTGCGGAAGAGTGTTGGCTTGATGCACTCAAGCACCCTGAAGTAACCGTCAGAGATTTCGAGAAGGGATGGGATTCTCAAGAGACGAAACAACTCTGTGCCCAGATTGATCCCTCCCTGACGCCGGCCGTATTCAGGGACCGTTTGCAGATCGCCTGCAATATTCGAGAAATTCTTTGTCGGGTAGCTCAGGGCATGGAATTGCCTGAGTGGATGACGTCATTGCAGCACCCTCTGCAGTTGGCGGATAACACAGTTCTGCATCAGGACAAGGAGTATGGGTTTGCGACGGTTTGGCCAACAGACGACAAATACAGTCAGGAGTCTGAATTTTGCTGGCTAACTGGGTTGTTGGAAAAATGGCGGTATGGTGCGCCAGAAGGATTGGAACGACTGCTTTGGATTTACCTGCTGATTCAGAATCAGTATTTAACCCTGCTGGTTCAGCGAGACGATTTTTTCGGTTTTGATCAATTCCAGAAATACACCATGACGGAGTTGAGAGAAGAAACCGAGAAATCTTATTTGTCTCGTTTCAAACATGCACATGGTACCGGCATGTATTCTCAGGTGCGCTATCTGGAAGGACGTTTTGCCCCGAAGAGCGATCTCAGCAAAATGCAAAAACTGCTCTTTAGCGTTTTGCGTGGGTACTGGGAGTACCTTAAAGGTCAAATGACCGTTGACTGGGAGCATTCCCAGCCACTAAATATCACTCAGGTGCTCGATAATCTTGAGCAGGTTAAGCCTGACAGTAAATGTGCCGAGCTGGCGCTGGTGCCGCACTTCATCAAGAAAAAGTCCAAAAAGGATGAAGTCTATCCCTACGCGTTGCTATTCAAGGATTTGAAGAATCAAGCAGCTATCCTGATGGACATGCTAAAGTATGAACCGCGTCTGACACGCTGGATTCGAGGAGTTGATGCCGCTGCTAATGAGATGCACGCGCCACCAGAGTTGTTTGGCCCCTTGTTCCGAGTGCTAGCCAAATCCGGAATTGCTCATTTTACCTATCATGTTGGCGAGGACTTTCCGCATCTGATCAGTGGTATTCGATCAATTGATGATGCCTTGAGGTTTTTGCCGCTGCGTAATGGCGACCGTCTTGGTCACTGCACGGCTATTGGTATCACGCCTGACATCTGGAAACGCTCTTTACCATCGTTTTTGTCCATGACTAAAGAGACGCGATTGCTCGATTTGGTGTTTATCTGGCGGGAACTTCGAAGTCATCCGGAACTGCTTTGTTGCGCCAGTGATGCTGAGATTAAAGCGGTTCGTTTGGCCCAAGAGGTGTTTGAACTGGAAGAAGAAATCTCGATTACCACCCTTGACCAGGTGTTTGAGTTGCGGGGGGTGTTGGCTGAATCCGAAGGTCTGCTGGGTGAATTGGATGGGCCGTTAAAACCCCAATCCCTCTGGTTGGAAGAGTTCGAACATGCTAGAGAGTTGGCTAAAAATGCAGGAATGAAAAGGCCACTAAAGTTGTATAAGCAATGGCTTACATCTGACAATGTGCGAAAGCAGCGTGCAGAATATGTTGAAGTTGCTCTAGAATATTTGCCGAATGAGGCGGTTGTTGCATTACAACAAGCTGTGATGGCAAAAATGGCAGGCCGAAACATTGCGATTGAATGCCCTCCGACCAGCAACACCCGTATCAGTCAGTATCGAGATGTCAGCGAACATCATATCTTTCGCTGGATGGGCTTGCCGAATGAGGTGATTAACGGTGATGTCCCTATGTCTATTTGTCTAGGATCTGATGATCCGGGGATCTTCGCAGCGGATTTGAAATCCGAGTGCTATCATCTGTTCGTTGTGTTAACTCGAAAGTTCGGTTTGTCTCCAGCGGAGGCTTTGGGAAAGGTTGCGGAGGTGAACGAGAATGGACGAATTTATCGCTTTCACGATATCAGGTAGCGCTCATACATCGAGGGTTTGGAGATATACCACTTTGTCAAAACTATTTCTGTCTATCAAACAAGACAATACTTATTAGTAGTAGATAAATGATCAATATACATACAAACCAATGGTCAGGCTAATAATAAAACTTTAAAAACAAAAAATATCCAAAACTATAAATACTGGATCAGAAGATCCAGCATTTATACCATTACCCTTCTTTTACTATCGGCAACACATCAGCACCAACCGCCGCGCTTTACGCATTTTCTCCAACGCACCAAGTTTCTCAATTTTACATAGAACGTTCATCAGTTCTAGATGTTTTGTAAATAGACCTATTTTAGTTCCACGAACCTTTTGAGATTTCCGTGAATTCGTGGGGGCGGATTCCAGCAGTTGTTTCGCTTCATCTTGGTTTTGTGCGCAGTCAACTTATCTTGACTGGTATGAATCCATTCAATCACCTGTGAGGTAGACAGGACAAGCTAGCCATTGCCCCCAGAACGGTCGTTGCCATGTTGCATTTATTTAGTAGCTTCAACGTCAATCTTGCTACTGGAGATCACTGCCTCCCCCTTCACCACCCAGTCATAGACGGTCTGGCGGCTTACACCAAAGTGATGGGCATAAGCTGCATTAGTTAACAACAGATACATGCTATAAAAATTAGTATACCCAACTACATTATAAGTTTCCTTAAGAAGCGTATTTCTACTCTTTATTAATAAATTCATCTGGAAGTGATAAATGGAGACTGTAGCGCACCGGGTTCTCTTTCACTGGATTTTTATTAAAAACTATTTCATATTTTGGGAATATAGGGAAAGCCAACGTCACACATGACAAAAATACTTCTTCGAAGAATGTAATCAGAAACCAAAGTATTTCATTTGCTTCTTCATAAACACACTTAAATCCCTGTCCTTTTAACCCCCATTTGGGAGGATTTAATTCGTTTCCATTTTCAAATTTAAAGTTATTAACTATCAATGGAGTATCAGTTGTGGCGGCGTGTTCCTGAGCATTTCTAAGGCTATATATATGCTCACACATCGGCAAGTGCTCGTTTAGAACATTAATTAGCATTGTCGCATCCTGGTGATTTGCCTTTACATCCTGTAACAACCTATCAATTCGCCCATGCTTGCTCTTTAATGGTAAGAAAAAACTCACCATCACAGAAACTTCCTGAATGCATCGCTTAGCTGAAATTAAAAAATCCGTTGCGTATCCATCAAGACCTTTTAGCTGAGGGAAGTAAGCATGAGCCTTGCCGTTCATGACATTTTCATTATCAATAAATTTATTGATTTCAATATTTGAATTATCTATTAAAGACTGCAAAGACAGCAAATAATTCAACAGAACATTTTTAATGTCTCTGGCCTTACCAATGATTTGGATGCGGTTACTATCTTCATTGGAGTAAAGTTGCCGTAAAAATTCATCAGTTAGAATTACTGTATTAGCAACCAAGGGGTTAGATGCTCCAAAATCAGAAACTTTAGTGTATATCCAAGGCACATTTTGATGTTCTCTCTCAGGATCAATACTATCTGGAGTCATGAGTTTATATGTAGATTCTTCTGTGTAAACCTCCATAAACTCACCAAAATTTATCATGGAAATTATTTCGCCCTTCTCTCCTTCAGGCAAACCAAACGAACCAGGTTCATCGCGTGAATTCATAACCCCTCCATAAACACAATACTTTTAATTATAGCATCAGCAAAAGCGCCAGTTCATGAGGCTTTTCGCACAATTAGTTACAAGGAGCTCTTTTTCACTCCCTCAATCTCCGCCTGACACACATCATCATTTGCAAATGAGTATTGGAGGTAGGCATATCCTTTTGAAGTGCTATTGTAAGCCCCCCCCTTTTAGTTCCACGCAATTTTGAGATCCCAACATAAGGACATGAAATATCAACGAATAGGGAGAACTTTCAATATTTCCGAGGGCTAACAGGGGCTATCTGCTCCTGCTCGATCCAAGGTAGATTCTTAATTTGGAGTTTCGCTAGATCTCTATAAAGCGCTAAAATAGCTGGATAGTGCTTTGCTGACTCCAGCGCCTGCATTAATTCGACTACAGGTTTATCAACGAGCTCATCATCAGCCTGAGTCAATGCTTCAGCCCCCACCCCCATCAGATATGGCTGAATATCAATATCAAGTCGCTTCGCCAAAAATGCAAGAATACGATAGCCACCGGCATCTCGATCACCCCAATGGTAAATCGGTATCTCCATACGCAGTTCAGCGATAATGATCTCTATTACATGTACCCAAGAGCGCGGTGGGAAGCCGGCGGTGTAAATAATCACACCCAAATCATCAATTTCGCGCACATACCGCTCGAAACTAGAACGATTTTCAATGAAAAGCACATAGGGTGGCCGTTGTCCCCACACAATGCCTTTGACTTCATCCGGGGAAACACCGATTCCGTAGTGGAGTGCAGATAAATCGATAATCCCCCTGCAATGCAACAACCCATTGGCTTTGAAACGCATTGGTATTGGGTATTTACTAATCCCAAAATACTCCAGCAGCTTAACCCCATCGTCAAGCAAATCCACAACATCATCGTCAATATGCGGCAACATCAACTTTCGAATAAGACCGGAAAAGCTCTTACATTCTAACTTCTTGGAGTTGCCATACAACATGGCACTGAGGGTCCGAATATCGGGAACATTCTCAGAGACAGGTAGTTGGACGATCCACTCAATAACTTTCATTGCATCAAAAAGTCGGTCTGCCTGGTTGCGATTCACACCACAAAACGTCTTGTTGCTCGACCATTCCTTGGCAATCTCCAGCTTCGTATTATCCCACCAAGGTACATTGAACACCGTTGTCTCTAAATGCCGAAATGAAACTTTGATTTCATCAGCCTGTGGTATAACTCCCTGACTATCCATTAATCTGTAGCCATCAACGATCTCGATATACTCAATATGTTTAAACGCTCCCAGCGCGACTTTACGCTGATAGTGGATATTCAAGTATGCAATGGATTCCAACGTCTTATGCAGCGCCGTTTTGGTACTATTATTGAGGGCGAAGTACCAACGATAGGCGTGATCTGTGATACGTATCCTGCACTCAAGTTCCACACCTTCTGGTTTATCTATCTTCTTGATCAATTGATTGATGAACTTCTCAACATAAGAGTTCATATCATTCAACCATCTCGGCTTTAGCTTTCAATTCAGCAGCGCGTTCAGCCACAAGCTCTGGATGGTAAACTGGATTACGTTGGTCTATAAGCTCCTGCCCTGCCTCGAAAATCTGCGTGTGGTCAATCACCACATCTCTGTCCTCACGGCAAATGGTATAAATTTGCTCCATCTCTTTACCAATTTTCAGGGTCACTTCTGGCGGGGCAGCAATCAGTAATTGCAACCCGATTTCTTTAAGAAAGGCCACTGCTGCGCTCGCATTGCCACCATCCATGTTATTGAACGCTTCATCAAGGAGTACCAAAGACGCCCCTCGATCTGAATGACCACTAATCTTGTAAACGTTCATAAAACTCGCAGCCAGCGCAATATACGCTGGTGTTTGTTGCTCTCCGCCTGAACCTGTGCTTTGCATATCTGCCACGCTGCGCTCAGTCCCGGTGTCAGGGTTACGCATCTTCATGTCATAGGTGAAGAAACTGCGATAATCACTGATCTCATTAATTAGATCGTCACCACTGAGCAATGCCTCTTTCAACAGGTCTATAGCAGGATGTTCTGATACTGTTTCGAACATTGTCCCAACTAACTCGGTCTCTTCTCTATCTGCAGTCGTAATGTACTCGTAGACGGTGCGCAAGCTCTCTATCTCGCGAACCTTGAAGTGGAAGCTGTAGATGTGGTCGTGAAACGGGACTTTCTTAAGCAAGTTATTGAGTTGATTGAAGGTATATCTCATCTGCTCAAAGCGGCTTTGAAGCTCCCCTACTATGATGCCTCGAAAGTTTTTTTCCATCTGTTCAGCAGCTTCCCGGGCCGCCTGACGATGCACTAAAAGCTGTGCTGCCAGGATACGCTCAACCCATTCCGTACAATCTGCCTCAATAAAGTGGTACGCCTCTGTATTCACGTTATCAGTTTTTGCGGCTTCAAGAAGCGCCTGACGATTCGCTATATCCTCTGCAAAGTCTGTCGTGAATCTAACGACCTTGTAATACAGATCTCCACGTGTATTGAGCGCCTTCTCCCGTTCAACCTGAGCCTCATTCTGGGCTTTGTTTCGAATCAGGGAATAGCATCCTTCTTCGCCCCCAAACTTCTGCTCATAAGTTTGCCAGCATTCATCTGCTTTGGCGGTATTGTGTATAGGAGATTTTTCTGTTTCACTGCGGATTCGTTCTGCCTCGTCCCTATTTTTTGAGAGGCTTTCAATCTCGGTGTTCAAGCTATTTAACGTTGCAATAGCGTTCTTTTGTTCGGCCGTGGCATTGATGATCGCCGTATTACATGCTTCATAATTGTCGTCAGCCTGCGCCTTTGCGGCTTTGAGCTGTTCATCTTTTGATGTCAGCGGTTTCAACTGTTCCTGAGCGGCAGACAATGCTTTTTTATCTTGCATCAGGCGGATACTATTTTCCCGTACGGACGATGAGCCCTCCACAATAGATGTAGATAGCCCAGCCCAGTTGCGGTTAAGCCTGCTCAGCGTTTGTGCTGATCTCTCAACGCCAGAGAGCCGTTGTGCGAGCACATCCCGTTCATGCTCCAGGAGCTTAAGCTGCTCAGCTTTAGCCTGTTTCCCCATCAATAACCCGCGAATATGAGCGGTACCGCCCACCGTTCCACTACCGGTCGCAAGGCCTGATGCCATTAGCGCTTTGCGCTCTCTTCGTAGTTCATCGCGCGTTGCCGCCATCTTAGTTCTATCCAGAATGATGTTCATAAAACCACGAGCGATCGGATCGCTGGTTTCGATCAGCTTTGAAACCATTCTTTCAGTGGGCGCTTTGTTGGCGGCTAAAGCATGATCAGGGTTAATCATGCGTACTCGTTTGAGTTGCGGCTCTCGCTTCTGTGCAACTTCGTACACTTCCAATGCATGGTCAAAATCACGTACACTCACCACCAGTGCTTCGCGATTCGGACCCAAGTACGACTCCACTGCTTCTTGCCAGTCTCTATCAGCGATCTCACAGAGGTCACAGACGGGCATGGATTCTATTCTCTCTTGTTTGAGTAATTCGATGACCTTAGCCGTCGCCGGATTGATGTCCGAAAGTCCCTTTCTCAGCCGTTCAATACGCACCTGCAAGGCCTTACATTCATGCATGGTTTGTGTTAAGTCGTGGCTCACATTTTTATCAGCCACTTCTATACGTTCAGCTATCTCGTCCAGTAATTTTTTTGCGCTTTTAAGTTTATCGGTTACCTTAAGCGTATTCTCATGTTCCGATGCTGAGAGGCTCTCAATGCCTGCCCGATTGAGAATGTCCACGGATGTCGCCCAGTGCCGGGCTAATAGCTCGAAACTCTGGATACCCAGCGTGTCAGGAAATCGTTGACGGATAACTTCACGCACAGCATTTTGCAGTGAAAATATTCGGTTGGTAAGACTGTTTGTGGATTTAGAAACGGCGCTTTTTGCAGCATCAACGGCTCTACTCAGACTTGCAGCATCAGAATTTTGCCACGCGATCAGGGCATCATCACGACATTGTTTCAGCTCCGGCAGTCGTGGCTCTTCTCTGTCAATGGTGCGTTTAGCTGCTGTCTGGCGCTCTTGCGCAGCTATTTGAGCATCTTCTGTGCGGCCAAGTTCTTCATTGAGCCGAACAGTATCGGCCTCTTGCGAAACCCAAAGAGCATGGTGGGCATTGGCGTAATGCCGGGTAAGCTTCTTCGCTTCGGCAATCAGTAACTCGCGCGCATTTTTGTGGCTCTCGGCACGTGCGATTTCCGCCTCAATACGCTGGTGCTCAAGAAGATCTTCGCGCAATTGATAGGTTTCAATGAGGTCGGGAGGAAGAATGAAGTCCCTGATAAATGGATCAATCGGGCTGTCCATTTTCAGTTGTAACGCATTTGATAATGTCTTAACCAATAAATCAGGTTCAATTTTGGCGCTGCGCGTCTGATTAACCGACATCGCCTCAGCCATTTTTTCACGTATCGTCCGCGCACTGTCAAGCAACTCATAGCTCATCGCACCATGACGCTCTTTGGCATCCTGTTTCATGCGGTCAACAAAGTCACGCCATGGTAGAAAGGCGTCATCCCCGGACAGTAAATCAGCTTCAGTAATGTGGCGGCCTTTAATGATATGCCCGCGGGTCTCAATGTTTGGTGACTGACTGTTGGCATAAACAGACAGTCCAAAAGCGTAAGGACATTGATGATTATCGTACCAGTTTAAGAAAATGTAAGTATTGGCATTCTCACGTTGGCAACTCTTTGCATCGTTTTCTTTGAACTCGCCCAGCGCATAACTACGCGCAGAACGCCCAGAGGTTTTGGTTTCAGAGGCAGAGTTGTAGCGGGTTTTACGTTGATCCCCCCCCATCAGAACAAACTGGATCGCATCAAAAATCGTTGTTTTTCCCGCTCCGTTTTCGCCTGATACTAGCGTGGCTGGAGCATTGAGATGGATCGTCTCCAGTTCAAACAGATACCACTGCGCCAACACCACATTATGAAGAATATGTGCTTGTATGGGGTTATTCTGCACTGTCATCGTAGACCTCCAGTGTCTCAAGATCATCAGTTCCTTCGAAAACCGCTTCGCCAGACGCAGATTCAGGTGTGTAACTATCCATAAAGCGGTTAAGCATGCCCACATAGGTTTGATCGACCACACGGGTAATATTAGGGAGAACGGTCAACTCGTGGAGTTTGGTATCGGGGTCTTTAATTCCGAGTTCAATAATTCCCTTCTTCCTTAGGTTCTCCAGGGCATTATTGGTTTCTGTTATGGGGGGCATCTCCCCCCTGACATGTTCGTACTGATTAAGAAGCTCGACCGTTGGCGGTGTTACACACCCAAGCTCCGTACGTCCCATCGACGCTTCAGCGTCATACATTTTCCGTAGAATGAGCAGGAACAGCGTAGAGGTGATATCTAGTTGCTTACCAGAACCACGCGGTAAAATCCCCGCATAACCGAAGTTACGATCGTAGTACCACCCCATATCCAACCCATCAAAAAGCTTGTTAAAATAAGCCAGATTATCCTCACACAACTTGAAGTGCTCTTTTTGGCCGCGTTTTCCCTTCCATACCCATTGCTTCTGCAGTAGGTATGCTGCCGTGTTACGTAAGCTATCGGCATAGTCAGCAGATGTCTTGGCCTCGATATCTTTCAACTCTCTGAGCACAATTTCACTGGTCATGTGTGCGTTTCTCCATAGTGACGATCCGACGAATTATGATGCGACGACCGGCCATCTGTTTAAGGTCCGTCCACTCCCCTTCATCGAACTCAACGCAGTACATGGACTGCAGAGAAAAAAGTGGATGAGTTTTCGATATGCCTTGTGCCAAAAGGCGCAAATGAAGCGCTGCCATCATGTCATCAGCGGTATCGATCCTAAGATCATCCGTGGTCATCTGTACTCGCTCTCCAAGATTCGATTCAATGAAGTTGGCAACACGTGTAGGGTCGCATTTCTGGAAACTGATATGTTCTTGCTTGAGCTGGTTGTATGCCCGTTTTTCCCACAACGGTTTTGGCTGTCTGCGCACCGTCGGAACAGGCAGTATTGACTTTGCCTTGGGTGTGGCCAACCGGCAATCAGCAAGGAGTTCTTCACCTATCAACGGGCTAGGTAATGAGCCTAACAAGGCTTCACTCCCGATGCGCTCAAGCAGCGCCTGAATCTGTTGCCCCATATTACTTGGGGTATGCACGGTATACTTGATCTTCTCATACATCTGCCGGGTTATACGACGAGCATAGTCCTGCGTTTTCTTGAACAGTGGAGCAATTCCGTCAAACGCTTTGCTCAATCGATCTAGATCTGCTTCCACAAGCTGAACCGAAGGATTAGAAATATCATCACGCTTATAGGCTCTAGCGCATGCTTCCAGGCGCTCTGAGCTGAAACGGATATCGCTAACTAGCTTACGAATTTTACTGGCATGAAGGTTGGGGTTTCCTTTCAGGGAGAGTTTCTCAATATTGGGTAGAAAGAGTTCGGCCAAGTATTCTTCAAAGTAAAAAGTGAAATGGCCACTACCTTGGACGGAACCACCGCTAATTGCATGGTGGATTTCGCGGATATTGCCCACGAGAGCTCTGAGTCGATTTAAGAAATCCTCCATGTCATCAGCCGCTTTGCGCACTAACGATCCGTTGGTTGGGTCTTTAACCACTTCAGAAAGGTTCGAGCGTACCGCCAGACACACCACACCTAACGAGGGATGCTCAGCACTCATATTGCCAAGGAAGTTCAACAGCCTACGAGCATCTTGCGCCATCCAGACGACGTATCGATACCCGCTCTCCTGCTCTTCTCGAATCCACCCCGTATCTCGCAACCGGTTATAGACATAATGTTCCAGAGCGGGATTTCCTATCGTTGGCTCAACCGACGCTATCTCAAGGCTCAAATTCTTATTGGCGATATAGTCTCGTAGAAAGACCCGTACCTGTTGCGGCGTAGGTTCATCTACCAGTTGTGTCGGATCCAAGAAAGTATCGAGATCGACTAATAACGCAAGCATCGATCGTCCATTCTCGCCCGAGATCGGTTTAAACAGATTGGTATTGAGTGTGTTAAAGCTCACGGAATCGTCCTACGCTCTTTCGTTACTTTTTGAGTTCACCTGAAAGTACAATATAGCTATATGTATATTTTATACACCCCATTATTAAGTAATGGTAGTAGATATTTATACAGTGCCAACTTATACTTTCGGATGTCTGCACATTTAAGATATTAGAAGGGCCACTATATGCAGTACTCACAGTACATGAAACCCGCGATCGCATCAGACACGCAAACAGTCTCCGTAACGGATTTAGCCAGTAAGCGGCTAGAGACTGGGGCATACTCGCACCCTCAGTGGCTGCGTTTGTGTTACATTGAGCGTCAGTTGCTCTGGGAGCGTCGGCTAACAACGACCATGCTGATGGAAACCTTTGGTATCTCACGCCCTCAGGCTCAGAAAGATATAAAGCTTTACCAGCAACTCTCGCCTAAGGCGCTAAAGCCATATCAGTTGGGTATTCCCTACTATCAACCTACTGACGGGTTTGAGCCGGTGTTATTATCCAAGGCAGATTTGCAGTGGCAGGCCATTGAAGAGTTCGCGCCGCCCATAACTGCACACACCACTGAAATGCCCATGCTGTTACGCCATCATAATTTGCGTGTTCTGGCACGATTACTCTCGGCCATTGAGCACCAGCAGTCTATTGAAGCTGTAGTAGCAACAATGAATTCACCTAAAGGACGTAGCCGACGGCTAACACCCACGGCTATCGCGTTCGTTAATAACCGTTACCACGTACGCGCTTTTTGTTGGGATAATATGGCGTATCGCGATTTTCTCATTGGTCGTTTCAAAAACACCCCAAAAGTAGTTAAACCCTCGAAAAACACGCAGAACTGGGGCGATAATGCACCTGCCTTTGAACGTTGTAGAGGTGTCCCACCTAATCCTGATACTGAGTGGGAGCAGATGATCGAACTTGAGCTGAGGCCTAATCCACACCTCAGCCAAGATCAGCAGGCATTAATCGTGATCGATTATGAGTTGGATCAGGATGGAATCACCAAACGGTTCGCGCTTCGCAAACCGCTAATCGGTTATTTTCTGATCGACAATCGCATTCCTGCAAGTGAAGCTGAATACAATCTTGCTGTTAATGAAAATCCTAAGGCTTGGCCAGTATTTGCCTTCATAACTGACTCAAATAAACTTGCCCACGAACTCGGATTTGACCCAAGTTGATTTCTAGTAAGAAAAAGTTCTGTAGAATATTCGAAGTATCTCAGAGCTAAGTTGGCCGATCCGGGCCAAATGTCGGCTTTGGGTTATCAGGTTCAATCCACATTAATTTAACATCGTGACGAGGAAATAGACTCATCCTTTGTTTAACCACTCTCCTGGTGTTTTCCACTTCAACAACCGCTCAATTGCCGTATCGTCAGACAGGAACTGACGGGCAAGTTGCAGGCGTTCCATGACCTGTATCTTCTGCTGGTTATCAAGCATTGCTGCATCCATCTCTGCTTCGTAAAAAAACTGCTCCAGCCGTTTGTCTTCTGCCCACTGGGCAATAATGGATTTCAGCTCAGTACGACTGGCATTACGCGCTTCCTCCGCCTGCTCTATCCGCTTCTTTTCCGAGTATATGGCTTGTTCCCGCTCACGCTGAATGCGCCACTCCTCAGCTTCAATTCTGGCCTGTTCTAGTTGCTTTGAAATTAACGGAACAGCCTGTTGCATTGCCGAAATCATCTTAGGGATCTGACTAATTAATCCACATTGTTTTGTCTGCCGGAACTGAAGTAACCATTTTGCGGAAGTATAAGGTGAGTAAAGCTGCAACAGAAATCGCCCAGTAGGCAAGGTATGTTTCGATACGTGAAGAAAAGGTTCACTATTTCTTCCCCGTATCCATCTCCCCATCTGTTCGTCACGTACATAGCGATTCTTGACTTTTTTCGCTGGAACATACTCCGTCATTTCAGCAAGACTAAACGCAAAGTACATATCCTCAATACAAATAATACTTGGCGTATAAGGCCGCCATAGATTGCCCCTGCGATACCCACCCTCTTTCGAATCTTCCTTAATATCAATATCCGCACGATGTAACCTTTCTCCCGGTGCATCCAACGTAACCCGGTATCCCTTATTTCCCAGGGCATCAAAGAATCTACTCAGGAACTCTATCGCACTATCAAATCCCGTATCAGAAACGTTGAGATCCAATAATTTCTTTTTCGTAGGCTTGTAATAGCCATCTTCTGTAACCGAGGAGGCCGGCAGATACGTTTTAAGATCATTTATTAACCCATAGCCATTCCCTGTAACAGGAGCTTGCTTTCGGGTTACGGAAAGTACTGGTTTTGGTAACGCAGTGGTGGAAGGTTGCACTGGTGGGTTGCTATTCTCAAGCGCCTTCACCACCTTATCCTTTTTCAGAGCTGGTAGCTCGGGGATTGCAGGTGCAACCCCTTTCGCCAGCGCTTTCCAGTAACCCGCAAGCGGCCTGGGTATACGCATTTCACTGCATTGTTTCGCCAGTAAATCCGTACTAATGCCATACAGGGCAGCTATACGCTCCGCAGGCTCACGCCAGACCAAGTGATACAGCGCTTCCCGATCTTGGGGGAAAATATGTGCAGCATCCTGTGGATTAATATCTGACATCACATTACCCTTCTTTGGCTAAAATTATCAGAAATCTTTGCCTGCTGGTCATTGAAAGGACTCTGGCCGGGCTCTCCATCGATTGACGTATCAATCGCGTTCGAAATGCCCGTTACCAGCAAAAATCTCTCTGTCAAATAAGATATATTCCTGTGAAAGTGCTTACAACTACACTTCCACTTATTGAATACTCGACAATCCCATCAAAACAATTCATTGATAAAGAAAAGTCGTACCACACAATCCGGGTGAACAAGAATTGGCTGTAGCTGTGATAACTGGCCTCAGCTGGTAGCATCAGCCAAAGTGAGTACGAATATGAGTACAAGATTAGTTAATAAAAATAAAAATGTTAAATATCAATAATATAACAATAAAATTACGGTTCAACGTCTAAGTTGCTTCTGCTGTCTGATCAGGCTTTCCGGAGCTTTGTCAGATCAATGAACGCGAAAAAAATCCACGCTGCTGCGTGGATTTTTGTCAACGATAACGTCCTGCAGGCCTGGCGTAAACTCATGGCAAATTGTGCCGTCAGATAGCTGACGAGCTCACGCTTTATCGCTGGTTTTAAAGCTTTTTTTTCGATGACGTCTTTTAACGTGAGATTTTCCAGACTCAGGTCGGCAAACATTTGTTTCAAACGTCGATTCTCATCCTCAAGGTCTTTGATTTTTTTAATATCGGCCACTTCCATCCCGCCATACTTTGCCTTCCAGTTGTAATAGCTGGCCTCCGAAATAGCGGCCTCACGGCACACATCCTTGACGGTACGTCCGGCTTCGACGGACTTCAGAACGGCGATGATCTGGTGTTCAGTGAATCGGATCTTACGCATAGTGATCTCCCCAAGGGATATAATCAGTATGTTGGAAGATCTCTAAAAGTGAATGGGCCGTTTTACCGGGATGCTTACACCCCCACCACTCTTCACAAACTTGATTTGCTCAACAAGGTTTTTCTTGGATTTCAACTGAAATAGATGTGGATCAGTGTGCATGGAAAATATGGTTGACGCTTCTTAAAAAAAACTCAGAGTTCATTGCAAAGCATGTATGATAAAAAACTGAGCCTCCTTAAACACACTGACATGACCTGTCAGTTATGAGGGGTAATATTAGGGAAAATTACAGAGGGGCGTATGCATGAGCGGACACGAAATCATGGCACAAAGGATAACCACTATTGTGGCGGAACTGTATCAGCATGGTTTCGTATCACGACTGAAATTAATGGATGAATTCAACATCAGCGAACGTACACTGTATCGTGATCTTAATCGTCTTGGAGATCGCATAATCCATGACGGAAACGGCATTTATAGACTGGCCCCTGCTTACGTCAAGCCTATTTCTCTGAATAATTTACAAAGCCTTGTTAGAATCTTTGATATGGAGGATGTATTCCCTACAAAAAAAATATTATCACAGCCTGATTTCACCTCATTGAATATACGTTCATTACCAGGTGATCCTCAAGCGAAGCGTATGCTTGAATGCAATTATGGTTTGTTTGATAAAGCTATTCGTGAGAATCAAATTTGTGAGTTCCACTATAAAGAAAAACAGCGGAGCGTTGCACCCTATAAACTCATAAACACGAAGGGTGTTTGGTATCTGGGGGCTGTAGAGAACGGGAATGTCAAGGGATTCCAACTAGCTAAAATTCACTGGCTTAAACTGAAAAATGAATACTTCACACCAGAGCCTGGCATTATTCAATATTTTATCGAGGAAGATGATGTCTGGTTCTCTATGAATAAACAGATTGTGCATGTCAAAATCGCAGCTGATGTAAGCTATTATTTTCAACGTCGAAGAATACTTCCCGCACAAAAAACAATCAGCCAAGAATCTAACGGCGACTTAATCGTGCAAACGGAAATGGCGCATGAAAATCAATTATTTCCACTGTTACGCTACTGGTTACCAAATCTTATTATTATTTCTCCTGTTGAGATACAACGGCGTTTCTATCAAAAACTTAACCAGCAAATAACAGAGTTAAAAAAACAATGCAATGGAACTACTTTTGACAACCAGCAGCAGGAGTGAATTATGCTACATAACCCAGAAAAAAAAGAACCGTTATCTCCTTCTAATGTAGATAAGCAAAAACATAACAGAGAGCAAATTGAGCTCGAGCAGAACCGTGCTGCTATTGCCCTTGCACAGGATGAAATCGTTAAACGTTATGGGAGCGCTAGTGCTGAATTTATTAAAGGCCATCGAGGTGTTGATAATGAAACAGGGCATCGCTTTACTAAAGGTCTTGCAGACGTCGCTGCACATAAGGTAAATCCTGATTACGCCACACAGAATATTAAACAACAAGCTGGCTTCTCTGCCGAAATTGCAACTACCAGTCGTGATAACGCAGAAGCAATTATAAATGGCGATACTGCACGAACGTGGCGTAGCGATGATTTACCTGAGTTTGGCCGTAACCATAACGTTGTTGATCGTGTGATGATTCAGGATGGTGTGATTGTAGAAGGGTCTCAGAGCCAGATGAAATTTGTAGGTGACCGCGACCAACTTTTTAAAGATATCACAAAAGATGACGGTAAATTTTCCCGCTATCGAGGAGTTAAGCTAGAACTCCCTTCTGAACAATACAAAGGAGCAGCAGAACACTGCCGTAAGAAAGCCTCTGAACTACGCGAGCAGGCGGGTAAGGTTGAGGCTTCAGGAAAACATGATATTGCAGATAAGCTCCGCCGGGAAGCAGATAATTACGAGCAACTGGCTGACAATGTGATTGATAGCGGTTTAACAACAGAACAAGCCATTTTTTACCGTGAGCATCCTAAGATAGCAACAGCAATGGATATTACGCGTACCAGTCACAGAGCAGGTATCGAAGGGGCTAAAACAGGAGCTGTTGTTGGCGGTGCGATATCATTGGTTATCAATATTTTTAATGTCGCTCAGGAGAAGAAAGCACTGGGTGAAGCAATTGAAGACATCACTTTTGACAGCGCGAAAGCAGCGGTGATGGGCTACGGTACTGCATTTGCAGGATCAGCGATAAAAGCAGGTTTGCAGCAATCAGAGAAGCAGGCATTACGGGCGATAGCCGGAACAACAGCCCCGGTTCTGGCGGTCAATATTTGCCTATCGCTTGGCATATCTATTAAGCGTTACATTAATAATGAAATTAATGAAGCTGAACTGCTTGATGAGATAGGTGAAAAAGGTTCCGGTATGCTTTCTAGCGGAATGATGGCGGCGCTAGGACAAATTGCGATTCCTGTTCCGGTTGTAGGGGCGGCAATTGGCGGTATGATTGGTTACACGCTCTCATCTATGTTTTATCAAAGTGCTCTTGAGGCCGCACGTGAGGTGACACTTTCACGTGAGCGCCTGGCGCATATTAGTGCTATTGAGAGTGAAGCTCGAGCACAAATCAAGCAGCAACAAACATTGCTTGATGAGTTTACTGCTCGGGAAATCCCACAACTTTGTAAAGACACCCAACATTTCTTTAACATTATTTCACGTGGAACCGATAATATTGACGATCTGGCCTTTGCTGTTAATGATTTTGCCACTTTACTCGGTGCACAATTACAGTTTCAGACTATGCCTGAATTCGAAGAATTCATGGATTCAGACAAACCATTAGTGTTGTAAACAGTGAGGGAACACCATGCTAATTAGAATGCTGCCTGATGAGAAAAAGGTCCTACTCGTGGAGCTTGCCAGGCTTATAACGTTATCTGACAACCAATTAATATGGAATGGAAAATCGAAGGATGAACTAACATCCGACTCTGATCTAAATAGTCTAACAATTCAGAAGAATTCGCTGGAAACAGAGTTACTGGAACAAATGGAACAGAGCTTTTCAGGTGGATTTTTCGGAGACGTATTAGATGGATTATATGGTCATTCTACTGAACATCAATTAATTGAGAAACTGAAAACCTATCCACTTTCTCAAATTGATGCGCCCGAGACTCGTATTCAGGCGGCGACCTCAGTATTAAAACTACTGCTTAATGTTCAAAAAGTTGATAATCCCGCAACAGCAAAAATCATCATTTTCCAGCTTTTTTTAGTTGCTCTGCGAGATGGCCATATTTCCAGCATTGAATGGAACCTATTGAAAGAGATCCAGTTACACTTCAAGATCCCTGATTTTATTTTTAAAGATCTCCTGGATCGTGCCGAAGCCTTGAACATTGAAATGAGTAAAATACTCGCTCTCGTACTTGAATGAAGGAGTTATGATATGCCTATCCCTATTATTATCGGAGCAGTGGCCGCTGCCGCTGGAATTTATGGTATTGCTAAAGGTGTTGGTGGTGCCAAAGATCACAGCAATGCAAAAAACATTAATGAAAGTGCTCAAAATATGGTTGACGATATTAGTTCGCAAATCGAGTCAGGCCGCGAGCTAACAAATAACGTTATTGAAGACTATGGACAGCGCAAGCTTCGTGCGTATAACGGCGTTATTAATGATTTCATTGTTAATTTTGGACGCCTCAAAAATGTTGAACTAGCTAACAGTGCTGAACTGGAAAAACTCAACGCGGGCGATTTTACCAGTACTACCTTGTCAGCGCTGAAACAGGATTACCAGATTCTGAAAGATGCCGGTTTGGGTATTGGAGCAGGCATGGGAAGCGGCGCAGCGCTAGCTTTTGGTGCCTACAACGGCACAATGCTACTGGCGACTGCAAGCACAGGAACGGCTATCTCCTCGCTATCAGGCGTCGCGGCAACTAACGCAACCCTGGCCTGGCTTGGGGGGGGGTCACTAGCCACAGGGGGTTTTGGTATGGCAGGGGGAATGATGGTGTTGGGGGGAATTGTTGCAGGCCCGGCACTGGCAATTTTCGGCCATATCATGGGAAATAAAGGTGAAGCAGCGTTGAACAATGCACGTAGCAACATGGAACAAGCGCAAACGATTTACGAAGAAGGCTTATTAATGGTAGGGAAACTCCAATCCATTGAAAAGGTAACAATACTCGCAAATAATGCATTCTCTCTGACGAGTGGCCTTCTTCGTAGCGCTGTTTATGATATGAAGAATGCGCTGGAAAGCTACGGTGAAAACTTCCCTGACTTCCCGCAGGAGTGCAAAGATGCCGTGTTCATGTCTGTTAAGTATGCCCAATTATTGAAAGCGATGATTGATACTCCGATCCTTGATCAAGAAGGAAACCTGGTACTTTCAACTGAACGAAGAATTATCAATATTACAGATGTTGCTGAAGGCAGAAAGGACAAACTGGACGATATCGACGCATAAGATAAAAACAGGCTCACGTATCATCGTGAGCCTTATAACGGGTGAAAGAAATGTCCTGCAACAGTGATCAATTACCATTCCCATGCATAAAGTGTGGTCTATGTTGTCAGCGCGTAAGTCTAGCAAAAGAAACGCTTTTTCTGGACAGAGGCGATGGTACGTGCCGCTATTATGACCCTGCAAGCAAGGGGTGTAGCATCTACAATGAGCGCCCCGATATATGTAGGGTTGATCTGCAATTTACGCTTCATTACACCCATCTCTACACATGGGAACATTTTGTTGAACTCAATCTAGTTGTGTGTCGCCAACTAATTGAGGCTGATGAAAGTGAGTGACAATGAAATTTTCCCGTCTAACCGAATCATTCACTTTTTAAAATCTTTCGACATACTGGCTATACCCTCCAGATGAGAGCGCTATGAGTATACGGTTCATTGGACACCACCATTTTGTACTAATTGCAACACCTCGCTCAATACCGTTACAGGCACTGGCTCCGCTACGCCATATTCGGTGTATGCCACCGTTCCCAGCGCGAACTACACGCCCGACAACTATACGGACACCGTCACTATCTCAGTGACCTACTGACGCGCCGCTAAAATGCAATCAAGAAAACACAAATAATTATCATATTGTTTACTTTTAGAGGTACATCATAAATCTGATAAATAGTCATTCTCATGCGCCATGCATATTAAATGCCTGAATCGCTACTTGATCGCAAAAATTCGCAAAACAAATAGATAATTATTCACTTACCACTTAATTCACATACTTTTCATATGGCTAACAGGCATCTGGAGGACAGGCCGTTTCTTAAAAAAAATGTTAAATTTAAGTTTATATGGTGATATCCACTGTATACCACGGCCAAATTAAGAACATATTACTTTTATAACTAAGGTTTATCATGGATAAGTTATCTTACGCTTCAGATAGCAGCACATCTGCCTGGAATACCTACCTGCAACAAATCGAGCGTGTGGCCCCTTACCTGGGCGAACTTTCCCATTGGGTGGATACCCTGCGCCACCCGAAACGCGCGCTGATTGTCGATATTCCGGTGCAGATGGATGACGGCACTATTCGCCATTTTGAAGGATATCGTGTACAGCACAACCTCTCCCGCGGCCCGGGAAAAGGCGGTGTGCGTTATCATCCTGATGTTGATCTTAATGAAGTGATGGCCCTTTCCGCCTGGATGACCATCAAATGTGCCGCACTGAACCTGCCGTACGGCGG
This sequence comes from Citrobacter sp. Cpa228, assembly GCF_030333085.1. Lineage (NCBI taxonomy): Bacteria > Pseudomonadati > Pseudomonadota > Gammaproteobacteria > Enterobacterales > Enterobacteriaceae > Citrobacter > Citrobacter sp. Cpa228. The sequence continues at coordinate 117,246 of NZ_JAOWGQ010000056.1, forward strand.
AGCCAAAGGTGGTGTTCGCGTCGACCCATTCTCGCTGTCTGAAGGTGAACTGGAGCGTTTGACCCGCCGCTATACCAGCGAAATCGGCATTATCATCGGGCCGCAAAAAGATATTCCTGCGCCGGATGTCGGCACCAACGGCAAAGTGATGGCATGGATGATGGATACCTACTCCATGAACCACGGCACCACCGTAACCAGCGTGGTCACCGGTAAACCTATCCATCTTGGCGGTTCGTTGGGTCGTGATAAAGCAACGGGTCGTGGCGTGTTCGTCAGCGGTCTGGAAGTGGCTCGTCGTGCCAACATCGACGTTGAAGGCGCGCGCGTAGCGGTACAAGGCTTTGGTAATGTCGGCAGTGAGGCGGCTCGCCTGTTCGCCAGTGCTGGCGCACGCGTCGTTGCCATTCAGGATCATACTGCCACCCTGTTTAACACCACCGGGATCGACATGACCGCGTTGACCGCCTGGCAGTTGGAGCACAAACAGATTGCCGGTTTCCCGGGGGCAGAAACTATCGCCAGCGAAGCCTTCTGGAGCGTAGAGATGGATATCCTGATCCCTGCTGCACTGGAAGGACAGATTACCCGTCAGCGTGCAGAAATACTGACCTGCAAACTGGTGCTTGAGGGCGCTAACGGCCCAACTTACCCGGATGCCGATGATATGCTGGCAAGCCGCGGTATCATCGTGGTACCTGACGTCGTATGTAACGCAGGTGGCGTCACCGTCAGCTACTTCGAATGGGTTCAGGACATGGCCAGCTTCTTCTGGAGCGAAGAAGAGATCAACAATCGCATGGATAAAATCATGACCGATGCGATGGTTCATGTGTGGGAGAAAGCAGCGGAGAAATCCTGCTCATTGCGCACTGCTGCCTATATTGTGGCCTGCGAGCGTATCCTGCTGGCACGTAAAGACCGTGGTATTTATCCAGGATAATACGACTGCAGATACGTCAACGTTTTTGACCGACGATAAACGCCAGTCGTGAGTTACGCCAATAATGCGGCATTATGTGTGGCATTATTGGCGCGTAGTCGCCTGATTAATCCGCCCCGCTTTCTGCGTTTTACTTACCTAATATCTGCGTATTTTGTTAGCCAATAAACATTAAATCTCATCGCAGCAACCATAATTTGCGTTAAGAACCCATAGCAACGCATTATTGGCCGCAATGTCTACTACCAATATTACGCCCGCCATATATATTGACGAACTGATTAAAAATCCCGAATAATTGTCGAATTATGGCATTCTGGCTGCAGGGAAAGTTGCCTGACACTGTGCGATTAGATCGGGCCGGGAAAACTCAGCGAATAACCACGTGAGAATATAATGGTCGATCATTCATCTGCTTCTGAGCACAACGATTTTACTCGTTGCCTGTCTCTTTTCGACAGCGCATTTCCACAAATCTTATCCCTGCTGGGTATGCCAGCCCCCACGCAACTCTCGCCTGATACGTTTTATGATTCACTTGATCGAGCCCGGGAGAAATTGGGCAACTGGAACAGTGTAGCGGCCCGCTTTAACTATAACGAGCAGGAAATGGCGAGCTTTCTTGCGGCACTACGAACCTTGAACAAATGGCTCGGCAGAAATACGCATGGCCAGCCTGCCGACAGAAATCTGACCATTGCCGCGTTGCGTTTTTTGTGGCAGCTCGAATATTTGCGAGAAAAACAGCCTCAATTAACTTATTCAACGACGCTGCATAACGAAGGCGAAGAAAAGCAGTTACGTAGTTTGCAGCAGGTACGGGCATTAGAGCTAACCATTCGTAGTTTAATTAATGAAGCGTACAATAACCAACAAGCTCTACTTGAGCACCTAAACAAATTATTTGGTCCGGAACGTGTCAAAAAATGGCTTAACGTTGCCGATCGTGATGACGTATTGAGCGGTACCCTTTTCAGTGAACTCGCCTCACTGTTTATTGATAAAGACGAATATCCCATCCACTATTCTCCACTTTATCAATATACCCCGTTGCTCAGCTTTGTTAACGATAAACGTCGAACACTGAATACCTTTCTTGACGATATTCGCGTAATTCGCAACCGTCTGGCGCATCATAAGCGGGTCACCTCCGTCCAAACAACATTGGTGAATTACTATTACCGAGAAATTACTGAGCCGGTACAGGAGGCCTTCGATGAAGGCCGGGTAAAAGTTAACCCTGATCGCTTTTTTGATGACAGCAATGCTGAAGTTGCTCGCTATTTCGAACGGACCAGCCAAAAAATTGACGATCTCGGTGGCGACGTTCAGGGAATAAAAGATGATCTGGTGGCTCAGGCTCAGGATATTGACGTAATCAAAACGGGTACGAACATCATTCGCAAGCGAGTAGCCTGGGTGCTGGGCGGTATCGTTGTCCTTATTGTTGGCTCGGTACTGACTTTCGGCACCTCAACCAAGACGCTGGTGAATACGGAGTCCATCCGTAGCGATCTCGGGGAAGTGGGTAAAACGGTTGCCGGTGCGAAAAAAGAAACCAGTAACGATCCGCGTAAAGAACTGGCGAATATCGGCATTGCCTGGGATGAAAAAAATCTTCGCGCCGCTATCGACCGCGGTGATACCCAGGTTGTCAATCTGTTTCTTGCCGGAGGCATGCGCTGGAAACTGTATTATGCCGAAGCCGCATTACAGGAAGATCGCGAGGAAACGTTGAATGCCCTATTACAATCAGCATCGTTGATGGATGAAAAAAACGGTTGCCTCAGAATGGCCGGTAAATTACGTCAGCCAGCGAACCACAATGGCACGCTGACCCCCATACAGATTCGTTATTTAAAAACATTCTGTTCTTCTGCCAAGGATGTTCAGGGTATTAAAGCGGAACTGGATAGAGCGCTTAATTTTGAGAAAGCCCAGAAGAAAGCTTACGATGAAGAAATGGCCAAAAATGAACCTGCGGGTCGCTGTGAACGCCGTCTGATGGCCGATAATGCGCGTGACTTACTGGCTGACGCGGCGCAGTTTTCACTGCTAAGACCTACCACCTATTCACTCCACGATGTGTTATTGAAAGAACTGAATACGCGTCTGATGTTCGGCACACTCAACGGGGCAGAGTTAAAAAGTCTGGTTAAGAACTACTGCGTAAAACAAGAAAACCATGAACCCAATATTGCGATTGACGATAACTGGAGTCGCTCGCAACGGGTCATTTATAACGTCGTCAAATAATGAGCGATACAACAACGCATTCATCGGAAGAGAATTATATGTTCGCATTCAACAATGCATGGCCGCAGTTTACTTTCGAGTTCAATCCGTCGCAGCGTGATGCACCGGCTGGCAGCCTGCTGATCGGATTGGGCGACGGGAATGATACTGAAAGCCAAAAGGGTGTCGCGCTCAATAACAAAGGATACCGTGCAGGTCACTACAATTCGGTGAGTAAGCTGGTGGCAAATGCCGACGATCGTCAATGGACTATATGGCGCAGTAAACTCTCAAGTGTCCAGGGAATACAACGAATCGTTATCGAAGATTTCTCTCTGGATACCTGTTTTACGCTGTTGCTGTTTTTGAACCATCTTGATGCTGCTGGTTCGCTGTCGCTATCAACACACCCGTGGCTGGAATACGTCGCCGCATGGGAAAGCGGTATTTATCTGGACGGGGATGATACGACGCGTTCTGCCGCTTGTTTGTTATCCGCACTCGCGCATAGCAGCCTGTACGAGCAATCCATGGATGATACTGACGTTGTTCGCCGCAACATGCTGGCCTGCCTGCGTCTGTTGAGCGATATGATAATAGCCAACCCAGACCCCACCGCAGGCATTTTGCCCATGCACACGCAATGTTATGCAAGTGCGGTCGCAAGTCTGGCGTATGAGCAACAGATTTACCAACACGTTATCAAGCGTTCGGTGACCTGCCAGCTCCTGCTGGACCTCGGCACAGGCCGGCGGCAAACGGTGGTTGATGCGCTGTTTATCACCGAAACGCACCCTTCCGGGATGCTGAAAATTCTTGCGCGCTGCGATAAAGAACGCAGTTGGACGCACAATGGATTTGGGCTGCTGGCCATTTATCGCCCACGAGAAGTGGGCACGGGCAATGATATCGTTATTTCGCTCAACCCCATTCAGGGGACACGCCTTGATGCCCTGTGGTCCGCCCTGGAACAGCGTGAAGATGCGGCCTGGCAAGGGTTACGCCCGCACGATACTCCGCGTTTTCTCGAAAGCTATCGCCTGGCCGGAGGCGATAAATTAATCCCAGGAGCACCGAACCAACCCTGGTACGACGATCAAGGCAGAATGACGCTAATTGCGGCACCGAAGCAACTTGCGCCAGGAGAGCCCGGCTCGAAACTGACCTGGCAAAAAGACGTTTTGCCCGCAATCTGGGATAATTATTTTACCCGTTACCTTGATAACGCCATTGTGCCAATAGCTTTACCCGAACCTGATTGCCGCACAAAGGGTAAATGCATTCGTGTCTATCAGCATCGTATCCCGGAGGGAGGTGATATTACGATCGTCCCGCTGATGCGTATGATCGACACCCCCACCTTCCATGCCTGGCTGGCAGCACAGAGCGATAGCACGCGCGTCATCCGGAGTCCTGCGGATCTGCCCCCCGCCAGCGAGTACAGCAGCCAGTGGTACAGCAATATTCTGGTCGTCGCTCACCGTCATGGCGTCACATTCTTCTGTCGCGAAGAAGAGGATAAACATCTGGCGATACTGATTAAAGCGGCCAATTCAGTAGCGAATGTCAGCTATGAATATGAAAATTTTCTGGCGAACTCTGCCCAACAGATTGAACAGTGGCTCAAAGATCTGCTCGAATCGCAGCAAATGCACAACCGAAAGGGAAAAATTCGTCGTCTATCTGACTGGTCCGAAATGATGCTGGAAACCAAAGCCCGGGCGCTAAAAGCCATAAATAAAGGTGCTTTGGTCGGCAACGATGCCCTGCATAACCAGCTGAGTGACGATCTCTCGCGGCAGTGGGGATTGTCTGAGCAACGCCAGGAACTCATGGCGCAAATAGAGCAATTGGATCAGCTCATGCGCCAGGCAATTAGTCAGCGTCAGGAAAAACGCCAACGTATTTACGGCGCACTGTTTTCCGCTTTAGCTCTCGGCGCGGCGGCTAACCATATTTGGGAACCGATTAAAGAGATAAAAACAACAAACCTTTATGAATGGCAACTCATGCTATTCAAAGAGCAGCCAGCCCCGGCAATGGACAAATTACAGGCGATTGCTGCGGATGCCGCACGATATGAAGTCTATACCCTGGCTATTCTGCTAATTTTTGGTTTTATTGGTTTTATCTTGTTCTGGTTTTTCGATTTTAATGGCAAGGAAGAGTAAGGAATAACGTTTTATTCACGATGCCGTCAGCATAAACCTTGCCGCATCTCTCACTTCCGCTGTTTTATGCACCAATACGTTTCAATACGGAACATTACCAGATACTAATGTTCCGTATTGAAACGCCAATCACATCAATTTTCTTTTGACTACCCGTGTGCAAAATTACCTTATCGGCAGCGAGAGGTCGCCGTGGCGCTGTACAAACCGATACCCTACATCAGATGTCTGCCTGATATGTGCAGCCATCTCAGGACTGTCTGCGGAGCATAAACAATGAAAAAATTGATCAACCGTGTTGAAGACGTACTGAACGAACAACTCGCCGGGCTGGCAAAAGCCTATCCTTCTCTGGCACTGCATCAGGACCCGGTGTATGTCACTCGCGCGGATGCGCCAGTGATGGGCAAAGTGGCGCTGCTTTCCGGTGGTGGTAGCGGCCATGAGCCAATGCACTGCGGCTACATTGGTCAGGGTATGCTCTCCGGTGCCTGTCCGGGTGAAATTTTCACCTCGCCAACGCCGGATAAAATGTTTGAATGCGCCATGCAAATTGACGGCGGCGAAGGCGTACTGCTGGTAATCAAAAATTACACCGGCGACATTCTTAACTTCGAAACGGCAGCCGAGCTATTGCATGAAAGCGGCGTCAAAGTCACCACGATGGTCGTGGATGATGACGTGGCGGTGAAAGACAGTCTGTATACCGCCGGTCGTCGCGGTGTGGCAAATACTGTATTGATTGAAAAACTGGTCGGTGCGGCCGCAGAACGCGGTGACTCACTGGATGCCTGCGCGGCGTTGGGGCGCCAGTTGAACAATCAGGGTCATTCCATCGGGATTGCCATTGGTGCCTGCACCGTTCCGGCGGCCGGTCAACCGTCATTCACCCTGCAGGACAATGAAATGGAGTTCGGCGTCGGTATCCACGGCGAACCCGGCATTGACCGCCGTCCATTCTCTTCGCTTGATCAAACTGTGGATGAAATGTTTGATACCCTGCTGGAAAACGGCAATTACAGTCGTACGCTGCGTCACTGGGATCACCTTCAGGGCGCATGGCAGGAAGGAAAAGAAAGCAAACGCGCGCTACAAAGCGGCGATCGCGTTATTGCGCTGGTCAATAATCTCGGTGCGACACCGCTGTCTGAACTCTTCGGCGTGTATAACCGCCTTGAAAGCCGTTGCCAGGATGCCGGCATTATCATCGAACGTAACCTGATTGGCTCTTACTGCACCTCTCTGGACATGACCGGTTTCTCAATCACCCTGCTACAAGTGGATGACGAAACGCTGAGCTTATGGGATGCACCGGTTCACACCCCTGCACTCAACTGGGGTAAATAAGGAGATTCATGATGTCCCTCACCAGAACACAAATTGTTAACTGGCTCTATCGCTGCGGCGAAATATTCACCACCGAAAGCGATTTTCTTACCGGCCTTGACCGGGAAATCGGCGATGCCGACCACGGTCTGAATATGCACCGCGGCTTCAGTAAAGTGGTCGAAAAGCTCCCGTCCATTGCGGATAAAGACATCGGTTTTATTTTGAAAAATACCGGGATGGTACTGCTCTCAAGCGTCGGTGGTGCCAGTGGCCCGCTGTTCGGCACCTTTTTCATCCGCGCCGCGCAGGTCACTCAGGCCCATCAAAGCCTGACGGTTGACGAGTTGTATCAGATGATGCGTGATGGCGCGGAAGGTGTCATTAGTCGTGGTAAAGCCGAACCGGGTGACAAAACCATGTGCGACGTTTGGGTGCCTGTCGTCGAATCTTTGCGCCAGTCCAGCGAGCAAAAGCTGAGCGTACAGGCTGCTCTGGAGGCGGCAAGCGCCCAGGCAGAAGCCGCAGCGCAAAGCACCATCACGATGCAGGCGCGCAAAGGCCGCGCCAGCTACCTTGGTGAGCGCAGCATTGGGCATCAGGATCCCGGCGCAACGTCCGTTATGTTTATGATGCAAATGTTGGCTCAGGCTTCCAGAGAGTAAGGATAAAACGATGGTAAACCTGGTTATTGTGTCTCACAGCGCCCAACTGGGCGAAGGCGTCGGTGAGTTAGCCCGACAGATGTTAATGGGTGATGGTTGTAAACTCGCTATTGCCGCAGGCATTGACGATCCTGAGAACCCCATTGGCACCGACCCCATCAAAGTGATGGAGGCCATTGAGTCAGTGGCAGACACGGATCACGTGCTGGTGATGATGGATATTGGCAGCGCGCTACTGAGTGCGGAAACCGCGTTGGATCTACTCGATCCGGCGATCGCCGCCAAGGTGCGTCTGTGCGCTGCCCCGCTGGTTGAAGGTACGCTGGCGGCAACCGTCAGTGCTGCGGCGGGCGCTGATATCGATCGGGTCATCAATGATGCCATGAATGCCCTCGACGCCAAGCGTGAGCAACTGGGTTTACCTTCGTCGTCTGTCGCGAAGACAGCACCCGCTGAATTGTCACCCGACGCCGATGCCCGTTCGGTTGCCGTGACCGTAAAAAACCCCAACGGTATACATGTTCGCCCGGCATCGAGGCTGGTCTCCACATTGTCTGGCTTTAATGCCGACATGTGGCTGGAAAAAAACGGTAAGTGCGTCGTCCCTGACAGCCTGAATCAGATAGCACTGCTGCAGGTGCGCTGTAATGACACGCTGCGCCTGATTGCTAAAGGTGAACAGGCGGACGCGGCGCTGGCTGCGTTTAAACTGCTGGCGGCTGAGAATTTTGGCGAGTCCGTCGAAGAAGGACGCGCTGAAAGCATCGCAGTACCGGTGCCAGCGCTGGCAACGGGTACGGCCTTTTGCCATACGCCGTTCTCACCGGAAGTCACCCATCGACCCACCGCGGATGTGCAGGACGAGCAGCAGCGGCTAAAAGCGGCCATTCAACGCACACTCGACGATCTGAGTGATTTAACCGCGCTGGCAGAGGAGAAGTATTCCGCTGATATCGCCGCCATTTTCTCTGGTCATCACACGCTGCTCGACGATCCTGAGCTTTTCGATATGGCCTGTGATTTGATGCGCGAAGGACAGTGTAGCGCAGCATATGCCTGGCATAACGTACTGCGCGATCTGAGTCAGCAGTATCTGCAACTCGACGATCCTTATTTACAGGCGCGATACATTGATATTGAGGATTTGCTGTCCCGTACGCTGCAACATTTAACCGGCGAAAGTGCCCATATCCCCGCGTTTATTCGACCTACCATTCTGGTCGCCGATGTCATCTATCCGTCTACCGTGCTGCAACTCGACCCGCTCACGATCAAAGGGATCTGCCTGCGAGCCGGTAGCGAAGCCTCCCACTCGGCGATTATCGCCCGCGAGATGGGTTTGTGCTGGGTATGCCAACAAGGCGCAACCCTCGATGCTATCAAGATGGGTGACGCTCTGACTCTGGACGGTATAGCAAATCGGGTGATCCTCGCTGGCTGATACCCACAGCCCACCCTTTATCTGTAAAAGGTGGGCTATTTCACTCCCCCCGACAGGAAATGTCTGTTTAATCGCAAAATGGGGGGCCGATCACGCGCAACGGTCGATCCTGAACTAAGGTTTTCTCATGGTAAATGCCGCAACTTCGGCACGCCGCTAAGGAGATTAACCGATGATAACACCCGCAATTCGCCACCCTGGCCTGCTCTCTGTGGCGATAAAACTGACGCTCGCAAGCACCTTTTTTGCTCTGGCCTCTTTTACTGCGCACGCTGAGGATTCACCTGCCGCTACGCCTTCTCCTCCTGATATTCTGCTTGGCCCGCTGTTCAATGATGTACAGACAGCAAAGCTATTTCCCGATCAGAAAACCTTTGCCGACGCTGTGCCCAATAGCGATCCGCTAATGATCCTTGCCGATTATCGGATGCAGAAAAATCAGTCCGGCTTTGATTTACGCCATTTTGTGGAAGTGAATTTTACGTTGCCAAAAGAGGGTGAGAAATACGTGCCCCCGGCCGGACAATCACTCCGCGAGCATATTGACGGACTGTGGCCGGTACTCACTCGCTCAACAACCGATGTCGAAAAATGGGACTCTCTGCTGCCGCTACCAGAACCCTATGTCGTGCCGGGCGGGCGTTTTCGTGAAATTTATTACTGGGATAGCTATTTTACCATGCTGGGGCTTGCCGAGAGCAATCGCTGGGACAAGATCTCTGATATGGTAGCCAACTTCGCGTATGAGATTGATTCGTGGGGGCACATTCCTAACGGCAACCGAAGCTACTACCTGAGTCGTTCGCAGCCACCGTTCTTTGCCTTTATGGTTGAACTGCTAGCGCAGCATGACGGTAACGACGCGCTGAAAAAATACCTTCCACAGATGCAAAGAGAGTAAAGCTACTGGATGGAAGGAGGCGAAACACTTCAGCCCGGTCAACAGCATAAACGTGTGGTCAAACTGGCTGATGGCACCCTTTTAAACCGCTACTGGGATGACCGGGATACGCCAAGACCTGAATCCTGGGTTGAGGATATTGCCACCGCGAAAAGCAATCCGAACCGCCCTGCCACTGAAATTTATCGCGACCTGCGCTCAGCCGCTGCGTCCGGCTGGGACTTTAGTTCGCGCTGGATGGATAACCCTAATCAGCTAAGTACCCTGCGCACCACCAGCATCGTGCCTGTCGATCTCAATGCATTGTTATACAAGATGGAGAAAATGATCGCTCTCGCCAGCAAAGCCGCAGGTGACGATGCCAAAGCAGCACAGTACGAGGGCTTTGCCAATGCCCGCCAAAAAGGGATTGAAACCTGGTTGTGGAATGACAAAGAAGGCTGGTATGCCGACTATGATCTGAAGAGCCACAAAGTCCGTAATCAGTTAACTGCCGCCGCGCTGTTCCCCTTATTTGTGAATGCGGCGGCAAAAGATCGCGCCGGTAAGGTAGCCGCAGCTACTCAGGCGCATTTGTTGCAACCTGGCGGCCTTGCAACCACGTCGGTGAAAAGCGGCCAGCAGTGGGATGCGCCCAACGGCTGGGCACCGTTACAGTGGGTCGCCGCATCGGGATTACAGAACTATGGCCAAAATGATGTCGCCATGGATGTCACCTGGCGATTCCTCACCAATGTGCAGCACACTTACGATCGTGAGAAAAAACTGGTTGAGAAGTATGACGTGAGCAGTACCGGAACCGGCGGCGGCGGCGGCGAATACCCGCTACAGGATGGTTTCGGCTGGACCAACGGCGTAACGTTAAAAATGCTCGATCTGATATGCGCTAAAGATAACCCCTGCGACAACGTACCGGCAACGCGCCCCGCCCCCGCCAGTTACACGCCTTCCGAGGCCAAAAAGCAGACTCAACCGACGTCCTAATCTTCTTCTGGTGTCTTCAGCGTCCTCTAAATCCGCGCCTTGTCGCGGATTTTTTGGTGCCATATATCTCCATTTCAGGTGTATCCATGGCATCTAGCCCTTATGGGGTAGCCCCTGTTTTCATCCGTGTGAAATTGATTCTGAACATGTTTTTATTCGCTGTATATGTAAATATATAGCGATTTTATCACTGTTCAGGATCAACATAATGCCACTGACAAGAAGGATGTTCGCCCAACTCGTGGCATCTGCGCTGCTGTTACGCCATCTCCCTGCTTTGGCTCAAACCCCGCTGACCGTTACTGTGGGTTCACCGCCGTCACCCGAGGCAATCCAGCGCGTCGTCAGTGCCGGAGCACCTGCCGATATGCTATTGCTGGCTGTCGCACCGGAAAAACTGGTGGGATTTTCATCATTTGATTTTTCTCACCAGGCCGCAGTGCCATTCCATCATGACATTTTGGCGTTACCGAAATTGGGAAGAATGGCAGGACGCGCCAGCACCCTGCCACTGGAGGCCTTGTTAGCGCTGAAACCCGATCTGGTGGTGGACTGCGGCAATGCTGATGAAACCTGGCTTTCCCAAGCCCGACAGGTCAACGCGCAAACGCGCGTTCCGTGGCTGCTGATTAACGGCGAGCTCCGACAAACCCCGGCGCAACTGCAAGCTGCAGGGGCCGTGCTGGGTACGGCAACACGAGCCCTGGCGCAGGCCGCACTGGCCCGTCGATTTATTGATGACGCAGATGCGTTTTCGCACTCCCCCGCAGCAAAACTGCGCTTTTATGCCGCGCGCGGTGCCAGAGGACTGGAAACCGGTTTGCAGGGTTCACTGCATACCGAAGCACCAGAGTTACTGGGATTACACAATGTTGCGCAAATTCCGGGACGACATGGATTGACCCAGGTATCCATGGAAAATCTGTTGAGCTGGCAGCCCGATATTATTCTGGTTCAGGATGCAGTCACCGCACAGTACCTGCGAGAAGATCCCGTCTGGCAAGGAGTTAAAGCCGTTGCTGAGCAACGAATTCTGTTTCTCAGCGGACTGCCGTTTGGCTGGCTGGACGCTCCGCCGGGCATCAACCGGCTGCTGGGATTACGTCGCCTGCATGCCTGGCTTGACCCCAAAATTGAAACCCACTTTAAGACCGATATGCAGCGCTACGCAGAGTTGTTCTGGCACACTTCATTAAGCGATGCACAGTTTCAGCAGTTGGTGACACTCTGATGAGAATGACAACGCTGAGTGTCCTGATGATCGTAGCCATTGCCGTGTGTGTCATCGTCGCAACGGTTTCAGGTGCATACCGCCTGGATGTCCAGCAGGTGATGAACCTCATTGCTGGCCATCCAGACGTGCCACCCGAGGACAAAATCGTCTTCTGGCAGATTCGATTGCCGCGCATTCTGGCCGCATTGCTGCTGGGTGCGGCACTGGCGGGTGCAGGGACCACTTATCAGGGTATGTTCCGTAACCCACTGGTGTCGCCGGATATTCTCGGCGTGGCGGCCGGGGCGGGTTTAGGGGCCTGTACCGCCATCCTGCTGGGTTTACCGATCTTGTTTATTCAACTGTATGCATTTGTCGGCGGCCTGTTCGTGGTGGCGGGCGTGTGGCTCATCACCCAGCGGGTAAAACGCCACGATCCGGTACTCACCCTTGTACTGGTCGGCATTGCGCTGGGTACGCTGTGCGGCGCAGGGATTTCGCTCATTAAAACGCTGGCTGACCCGTATACCCAGCTACCGTCGATTACCTTCTGGCTACTCGGTGGTCTGTCGACCATCACCGCTCATGACCTGTGGTTGTCCGTACCGCCGATCGTGGCCGGTTTGGTACCGCTGTTGCTGCTACGCTGGCGTATGAATTTGCTCACCCTCTCGGATGATGAAGCCCGTTCTCTGGGCATCAACGTATCCCGGCTACGGCTCTGGCTGATTATCTGCGCCACGCTTATCACCGCCTGTACTGTGGCGATTGCCGGTATTATTGGCTGGATTGGGCTGGTGGTGCCACACATTGGCAGACTGCTTTGTGGGAACAACCACCAACGGCTACTGCCTGTTTCAATGGGGATCGGCGCTATTTTACTGCTGCTGACAGATACCCTTGCCCGCACCCTGAGCAGCACGGAAATCCCGCTGGGGATCCTGACCGCGTTTATTGGTGCCCCCTTCTTCCTGTTACTTCTGCTCCGGGGAGGCCGACAATGACGCTGCTGACCGTACAACATGCGTCTCTCGGCTACCATTCCCGACACCCTGTATTACGCGATGTCTCGTTTAGCGTCGCGCCAGGGTCAATTTGTTGCCTGATTGGCGCCAATGGCAGCGGGAAAACCACCCTGATGCGTACCATTCTTGGCGTTCTTCAACCGCTTGCTGGCCAGATTACGCTTGATGGTATTGCGGTGAATCATCTCAGCGACCGTGAACGCGCCGCCGCCATCGCCTGGGTTCCTCAGGCACATGACGGTGCGTTTGCCTTCACGGCTCTGGACATGGTGATGATGGGACTGGCCCCGCAAATGGCGGCATTTGCCGTTCCCGGCGTCAAAGAACGCGACATCGCCCTTGAACAACTGGACGTGTTGGCAATCCCACATCTCGCGCTCCGGCGCTGGAACACTCTCAGCGGTGGCGAACGTCAACTGGTGTTAATTGCCCGTGCGCTGGCACAACGTCCACGTCTTTTACTGCTGGATGAACCTGCTTCCAGCCTCGATTTTGGTCACCAGATTCGTCTGCTCGACACCCTGGTCACGCTAAAAAATTCTGGCATGGCGCTGCTGATGTCGACCCACCATCCGTTGCATGCGCGCGCCATTGCCGACAGCGTGGTGCGCGTCGAGCCAGACGGTCTGGTGTCACAGGGGGAGCCTGAACACCAACTGGCTGCTGAACGTCTGGCCACGCTGTATCGGGTCACGCCCTCACAAATAGCCCATCACCTCTTTGGCTCACACGATTAAGGAATCACGATGCTCATTGACGACATTGATTTTGCTGACCTCTACCGCAAACAGTTACTTCTGGCGAAGCGAACCGAGAAAAAACCAGAACACTGGGACAAACGCGCGGAAAAAATGGCAGAGAATTGCGCCTCATTAACCGACAGCTACCTGCTCCAGTTATTGAGCAAGATTGACCTGAAAGGTGCTGAATCACTGTTTGATATGGGTTGCGGCCCCGGAACGGTTGCGCTGGCGCTGGCCAAAAAAATGCCAATTGTTTACGGCGTAGACTACAGCCAGGGAATGCTGAGCGTTGCCGCTCGCCGTGCCGGGCAGATGGGCGTGCGCCACGTGCAGTGGGTGCAGCGCGCATGGGAAGCGCACTGGGACGACTTGCCTCAATGTGATATTGCCGTTGCCTCACGTTCGACGCTGGTTGCCGATATGCGCCAGGCCATGACCAAACTGAATAATCAGGCACGGTTACGGGTTTACACCACCCATCTCGCCAGTTCCTCATTTGTATCGCCCACGATTCAGCGCGCGTTAGGGCGCGAGGTGATTGAGCTTCCCAACTATATCTATGCACTGAATGTTTTGTATCAGATGGGCATTCACGCACATGTTGATTTTATCCGTGGACCAAACTGTCAGCAGGACAACAGCACCTGGACACATTTTCTGGAGAACGTACGCTGGAGCATGGGGGAACTGAGCACAGACGAAATTGAGCGTCTGGATCACTGGTATCATCAACAGGCCCCCCGCACCATTGCGCCCGCCAGTCGCGACTGGGCGCTTATCTGGTGGGACAGCGTACCGCGGGAGGCGCTGCAATGATCTACTTCTCACAGGCGCAAGTCGATGCGCTGCTGCTGGAGGATATTCAGGGCGGCGATTTAACAACCCGCGCGTTAGGTATCGGCGCACAGCCAGGAAATATGGGTTTTTATCACCGCCTGGGCGGGTGTGTAAGCGGAACCACTGTTGCCAGACAAATGCTGACATCACTGGGTTTGACCGTTACCGACCTTGTGCCCGATGGCGAACGGGCGCGTACCGGACAGTTACTTCTACGCGCGCACGGTAACGCGGCGGCACTACACCAGGGCTGGAAAGCGGTACAGAACGTGCTGGAGTGGAGTTGCGGTGTCTCACGCTATCTCGACGATATGCTAAGCATCCTGCGTCAGCGCTATCCTGATGGCCAGATTGCCTGCACCCGCAAAACTATCCCTGGCACCCGTATGCTGGCTACCCAGGCGATCCTTGCTGCCGGAGGCATTATCCACCGGGGCGGGTGCGCCGAAACCGTTCTGCTGTTTGCGAATCATCGCCGCTTTCTTGCCGATCCGAAAGACTGGGCCGCGGCAATCGCGCAACTACGCGCCCATGCGCCAGAAAAAAAGATTGTGGTCGAAGCAGATACCCCCAATGAGGCACTGGACGCGCTACATGCTGCCCCTGATGTACTGCAACTCGATAAGTTTACCCCCGAGCAGGCAGCAGACATCGCTCGCCTGGCACCTTCTCTGGCTCCCCATTGCACGCTGGCGCTGACTGGCGGCATTACCCTCGCCTCACTGGCGAGTTATCTCGACTGTGGCATCAGACTCTTTATCACCTCCGCGCCTTACTACGCCCCACCGGCGGATATCAAAGTTAGCCTGAGCCCGGACGCACGTGGCATATAACATTTATAAATGGACTATAAATAATGAATTTCAACAAAAGTTGTCTTTACACAGCCCTGTCGTTTGCTTTCGCGCAAGGTGCTTTTGCTGGGCAGGAAAGCGAAACCATGACCGTCTGGTCTAGTCCGGCCTCCGCCGCCACCACTACGGTTCTCGGCCAGGAAACGATGCAGCAACTGGATAAACAAAACGTGGCACAGGCGCTAAGCGTCGTTCCCGGCGTCGTGCTGCAAAAATCCGGTAACCGTAATGAGCAACAAGTGAAGGTCCGCGGTTTTGACAGCCGTCAGGTCCCGGTCTTTTTCGACGGTGTTCCGGTGTACATCCCCTACGATGGCAACCTTGATTTAGGTCGTTTTCTGACGTCCGATATCGCTTCTGTCGAGGTCTCTAAAGGCTACTCATCCTTGCTACAGGGGCCGAACCAGATGGGTGGCGCTATCAACATCACGACCAAAAAGCCCACCAAGCCGATTGAGGGCTCTCTGGGCTATCGTCAGGGCTGGAGCCGTAGCAAAGACAATGCCCATGATATGCACGCGTCGTTCGGTGCCAGCAACGATCTCGGATATATCCAGCTCAGTGGTAGCCAGCTAAAACAGGATTTCCTCGGATTACCTCATGGTGTTGATAACCCGGTAGCGGGCAGTAATGGCAAGATGATTAACTCATCAGCCGATGATAAACGCGGCATCGTGAAACTGGGATTCACGCCGCGCGGCGATGATGAGTATGTTCTGACCTACATTAATCAGGACGGCGAAAAAGATAACCCGCCATATGCCGGAACCAGCAGCCAGAAATCACGTTATTGGCAATGGCCGCAGTATGATAAAGAAAGTTATTACTATCAGGGCACCACGCATTTGGGCGATCGCTTTACATTGAAAAGCCGTCTGTATCGCGACACCTTTGAAAATACACTGATGATGTACAATTCCCTTGCCGATCTGAAAAATAAGAAAGGCAGCTACAGCCATTATTCTGACTATAGCGACGGTGCAGGTTTGCAGCTTTCCGCTGATATGCGGGAAAACGACCTGCTCTCTTTCGCCGTGAACTGGAAAGACGATGTTCATCGCGAAAAAGGGGCTCCGAATGCCGCTTATGACCGCTACGAAGATCGCACCTGGTCTGTCGCCAGTGAATATCAGTGGGCGGCTGCGGATAATGTCGATGTGGTGGCGGGTATCAGCTACGACTGGCGTGACAGCGTAGAGGGGATGAAGCACGAGAAAAACGGTAGCGTTACCCATTATGATGACAACGACCAGTCCGCCTTTAACTGGCAGGTAATGACCAAATATCACTTTGAAAATTCTGACACATTAGCGCTGTCCTACTCTGACAGAACGCGCTTCCCCACACTGAAAGAGCGCTACACCACGTCAAAACCGGCTTATAACCAGATAGCGCTGGTCAACCCGCAGCTAAAACCGGAACGCGCCCGCAGCGTCGATCTCACGTGGAGCGGTTCGTTCACCCAGAACTGGGGATTCGAAGCCAGCGTGTATTACAACCGCATTACCGATGCGATTCTGTCGCACAATATTGATGCCGACACGATTCAGAACCAAAACAGTGGTCGGGTGGATTACACCGGCCTGGATGCAGGCGTCAAAGGTAAGGTCTTTGACATGTTGGATGTGGGGCTGAGCTACGGTCTTATCCATGCTGACGTTAAACGCAGCGACATTGGTAAAATTACCGATCTGCCGACACAAACTCTCACCGCCTGGATGACGCTGAAACCGTGGGATCCACTCAGCATTACACTATCCGAAGAAGCCCGCTCTTCAAGCTATAGCAATTCTGATGGCTCACAAAAAGCGGCCGGGTTCGCCATTACCCACCTTCGTGCAGATTACACCATCGGACATGGCTTTAGCGTTAACGCTTCGGTCAACAACCTGTTTGATACACAGTACGTCTACAGCGAAGGATTTATTGAGGAGGGGCGTAATTACTGGGCGGGGATTGAATACCAGTTCTGACTAAACTACGCAGAGAAACGGCCCCCGCAGGGGCCGTTCGATTAATCTCGTCGTACCAGTCGGAAAACCCCCAGTACCACAATCGCGCCGACCACGGCCACCAGGAAGCTGTGGAGATTAAACCCACTGACATCGCCGCCGATACCAAACATCGTTGCCAGCCACCCACCGACCACAGCACCGACAATACCGAGAATGCAGGTCAGAATAAATCCGCCGCCATCACGCCCCGGCATAATCAGCTTGGCGATAACCCCCGCAATCAGACCAAAAATAACCCAGGCAATAATTCCCATTTTCAGGCCCTCTTTCCAGTGAACGCATACGCAAGACATTCCTGCGCCAGCACGTTAAGTATAGGCAAACCATCGCTACCTGCTGTTTGCACTCAGACTTAATTCATTGGCTGGGGTAAAAAATTTCATCCATTTGTATTAAGTTCCGTCTCGCGATGCCGATAACCCAACGATAAGCCAGGTATCCAGGAGTCATTAGGTGTGAGTAACTACAATGAGCAGTTCCTGAAGCAAAACCCGCTCGCAGTATTAGGGGTACTCCGGGACTTAAATTCACAACAGGTTCCACTGCGTATCTCCTGGTCAGGAGGTCAGTTCATCAGCAAAATTCTTGCTGTCAGCCCGGACGAATTGATCATGGATTTTGGCAGTCAGGAATATGAAAACCAGGCCGTGCAACGCGCCAGCCAGATCTCAATTATCGCCGAAACGCAGGGTGCCAAGGTGGAGTTTACCCTCCCGCAACTGACAAAAGGCGAGTACCAACGATTGCCAGCCTTTGTCTCATCGTTGCCACCTTCGCTGTGGTTTGTCCAGCGCCGGGAATACTTTCGCATCGGTGCGCCGCTGCACCCACCCTATCACTGCAAGGCGAAGATGCCGGACAACAGTCTCCTGCATTTTCGCTTATTCGATTTGTCTCTTGGCGGCATGGGCGCGCTATTAGAAGGAGCAGCACCGGAGGGGCTGGTCGAAGGTATGCGCTTCTCGCAGGTTGAACTGAATATGGAACAATGGGGCGTGTACCACGTTGATGCCCAACTCATCTCGATTACCGAGCGAAAAGTGATCGACGGGAAAAATGAGACCATCACCACTCCCCGCCTGAGCTTTCGTTTTCTCAACGTCGGCCCGGCGGTGGAGCGGAATTTACAGCGGATTATTTTTTCACTTGAGCGCGAGGCTCGGGAAAAATCGAATAAAGTGCGCGAGTAATATCACGCGCGTTACATCGCATCCAGCGCTCGCTGAAGTTTCCAGATATAACGTGGAGCCTGCGGCGCAGGATGGTTATCGACAACATGCTCAAAAAACTCATCCGCACTCAGATCGTTGATTTTGCTGATGGCTTTTTTCCTGTCAGAGGAGAACGTCCGCAGCAGCGCCCCGGCACCGTTCGCGTATGACACCACCAGCGCATATTGCATCACCTGTGGGTCTTCAATTCCCGCCAGCGGGCCGGTTTCAAGAATGCTCAGATACGCCGCCCCCATGGAGATATTGCGCTCTGGATTTTTCAGCTCACTGGTCGACGGCTCACCGCTCCATCCCATGCGACGATAAACATCCCGCCCGGAGGTGGAGGCTTTAAGCTGCATCAGACCGATGGCATTAGATTTACTGACTGCATTGGGGTTACCCCCTGATTCAATAGCGATAATCGCCGTAATCAATTGTGGGCTAACGCCCCAGGCGGCACCGGCTTTTTCACTGATAGGCATCCATTGCATCGCGCGTTTAACCGGAACTTCTGCATTCCATGGCGGATTTTTGTAATCCTGTTTTGAACTACAGCCCGCAAGTATTACAACCAAAAAAGCAAACCATCTCAATTTCACGTCATCTATCCTTATAGCCGGAACCTGTCGCTGAGGTGACAACGACATACCTACGCGGCATGATATACATTTGGTTTTAGTTGTAGCAAGGAAATGCCATGTCCCGGTTTCACTTAATTGCCCCGTCGGGCTACTGTATCAACCAGCAGGCAGCATTACGTGGGCTTGCGCGTCTTACTGAGGCCGGTCATCAGGTCGATAATACTGCCGTCATTTCTCGCCGTTGTCAGCGTTTTGCCGGTACCGAAGCCGAGCGTCTGGCGGATGTGAACTCACTCGTTGAGCTAAAAACGCCTGATACTATTGTGATGGCGGTACGCGGCGGCTACGGCGCAAGCCGTTTGCTGGCAGACATTGACTGGCAGGCGTTGGCGGCCCGTCAGCAACAAAACCCGTTGCTGCTGTGTGGACACAGCGATTTTACGGCCATTCAGTGTGGTCTGCTGGCGCAGGGTAATGTGATTAGTTTCAGCGGCCCGATGCTGGCGGCTAACTTCGGTGCCGGGGAAATGAACGCCTTTACCGAGCACCATTTTTGGCAGGCTTTGCGCAATGCCGAATTTACCCTCGACTGGCAAGGGCATGGCCCGGATTGCGCTACCGAAGGCACGCTGTGGGGCGGAAATCTGGCAATGCTCATTTCGCTGATGGGGACGCCGTGGATGCCCGCCATTGAGAACGGTATTCTGGTGCTGGAAGACATCAACGAGCACCCGTTTCGCATCGAGCGCATGCTGCTGCAACTTTATCATGCTGGGATCCTCGCCCGCCAGAACGCCATCATTCTCGGCAGTTTTAGCGGTAGTGCGCCTAATGACTATGATGCCGGTTACAGTCTTGATTCAGTCTGTGCGTTTTTGCGTGCCAAATTATCCGTTCC
Source organism: Citrobacter sp. Cpa228 (assembly GCF_030333085.1). NCBI lineage: Bacteria > Pseudomonadati > Pseudomonadota > Gammaproteobacteria > Enterobacterales > Enterobacteriaceae > Citrobacter > Citrobacter sp. Cpa228. Next base: position 137,292 of record NZ_JAOWGQ010000056.1, read on the forward strand.
ACTGTTAAGCGGTCTCGATTTTGGCCATGAACAACGCACCGTCACCTTACCTTTAGGGGCCCAGGCCGTGCTGAAAAATGATAAAAACGGCAGTCAACTCACAATCTCCGGTCATCCGGTGCTTAAATTGTAAAAAAAGCCTGTCTCAGGGCTAAGTAAAACGCTGTTTCTGTCGTTATTATGTTAGGGTTTATTAATACGAAACAGCGTAATTCAGGAGTAACCGAACGTTGGATGCCGCAGCAATCATTAGCCTTTTTATTTTGGGTTCCGTTCTCGTCACCTGCAGTATCTTGCTTAGTTCATTCTCATCACGTCTTGGTATCCCGATTCTGGTGATTTTCCTCGCTATCGGCATGTTAGCGGGCGTGGACGGTGTTGGCGGCATTCCTTTTGATAACTACCCTTTTGCCTACATGGTCAGTAACCTGGCGCTGGCGGTTATCCTGCTCGACGGTGGGATGCGCACCCAGGCCAGCTCCTTTCGTGTTGCGCTAGGCCCGGCATTATCGCTGGCGACCGTGGGCGTGCTGATTACCTCTGGTTTAACCGGCATGATGGCGGCATGGCTGTTTCATCTGGATCTCATTGAAGGGCTGCTGATTGGCGCGATTGTCGGCTCAACTGATGCCGCAGCGGTATTTTCCCTGCTCGGCGGTAAAGGACTCAACGAACGTGTGGGCTCGACGCTGGAAATTGAGTCAGGTAGCAATGACCCAATGGCCGTATTTCTGACCATTACGCTTATCGAAATGATCCAGAACCACGAGACCGGTTTAAGCTGGATGTTCGCCGTGCATATTATCCAGCAGTTTGGCTTAGGCATCGCTATCGGTCTCGGCGGTGGATATCTGCTCCAGCAGATGATTAACCGTATTTCTCTGCCTGCCGGGCTGTATCCGCTGCTGGCCTTAAGCGGCGGGATCCTGATTTTTGCCCTGACTACCGCGCTGGAAGGCAGCGGTATTCTGGCGGTCTATCTGTGTGGTTTCCTGCTGGGAAATCGCCCGATCCGCAACCGATTCGGTATTCTGCAAAACTTTGACGGCCTGGCCTGGCTGGCGCAAATTGCCATGTTCCTGGTGCTGGGATTGCTGGTGACGCCGTCCGACCTGCTGCCTATTGCAATTCCGGCGCTGATTTTGTCCGCATGGATGATTTTCTTCGCGCGTCCGTTGTCGGTGTTCGCCGGATTGCTGCCATTTCGTGGTTTCAATCTGCGTGAGCGCATTTTCATTAGCTGGGTTGGCTTGCGCGGGGCGGTACCCATCATCCTTGCCGTCTTCCCGATGATGGCGGGTCTGGAAAATGCGCGTTTGTTCTTTAACGTCGCATTCTTTGTGGTACTGATCTCGCTGCTGTTCCAGGGAACGTCGCTGTCGTGGGCAGCCAAAAAAGCCAAAGTCGTGGTACCTCCCGTTGGCTGGCCGGTTTCACGTATAGGTCTCGATATTCACCCGGATAATCCCTGGGAGCAGTTTGTTTATCAGCTCAGCGCGGATAAGTGGTGTGTCGGGGCTGCGCTGCGCGACCTGCATATGCCGGAAGAAACGCGAATTGCCGCCCTGTTTCGTGACAATGTGCTGTTTCACCCCTCAGGCAGTACCCGCCTGCGTGAAGGCGATGTGCTGTGCGTCATTGGCCGCGAACGCGACCTGCCCGCCTTAGGTAAGCTGTTCAGCCAGTCGCCGCCAGTGTCGTTAGACCAGCGTTTCTTTGGTGATTTTATTCTTGAAGCCAGCGCGAAATATGCCGATGTGGCACTGATTTATGGCCTGGAAGATGGCACCGGGTATCGCGATAAGCAGCAAACGCTGGGTGAAATTGTTCAACAACTGTTGGGTGCTGCGCCGGTCGTCGGTGACCAGGTGGAATTTGCCGGTATGATCTGGACGGTAGCCGAGAAAGAAGATAATGCCGTGCTGAAAGTAGGTGTCCGTGTGGCAGAAGATGAGGATGAATAACGCGGATGTTTTTGCCGGGTGGTGGCTGCGCCTTACCCGGCCTACAAAAGTTACACCGTCACTACCGGCACGCGCAGCGCCAGCGAGCACATTAATTCATAGCCAACCGTACCCGCCGCTGTCGCCACATCGTCGATTTTAATCTCTTTGCCCCACAGTTCCACAGGCGTTCCTATCCCCGCCTGTGGGCATGGCGTCAGGTCAACCGCCAGCATATCCATGGATACCGTGCCAACCGTCCCGGTACGTACACCGTCCACCAGCACAGGAGTCCCACTCGGAGCATGGCGCGGATAACCATCGGCATAGCCTGTCGCCACAATCCCAATGCGCTGCTCGCCGCTGGCGGTGTAGCGTCCACCGTAGCCCACCCGATCTCCGGCTTTCAGCGTCTGTATGCCGATTATCTCGCTGCTCAGGGTCATCACCGGTTTCAGGCCGGTATTGGCGATGTCCCGCCATTGTCCCGACGGCGATGCGCCATACAGAATAATGCCCGGACGAACCCAGTCATAATGCGCTTGTGGGTGCCACAGCGTCGCAGCCGAATTCGACAGCGAACGTCGACACTCCAGTCCTTCCGCTGCCTGCGCAATACGCGCCATCGCGTCCTTAATGCCTTCCGGATGCTCAGCATCAGCAAAATGCGACATCAGCGTCATTTCACCCACGTTAGGCATTGCCCGTAACTGTTGCCAGACGGTCGCTACTCGCTCTGGTAAGAAACCCAGCCGGTTCATGCCGCTATTCATCTTCAGGTAAATATCCAGCGGCGCGTTCAGGCGGGCATTTTGCAACGCTTTGAGCTGCCAGTTACTGTGGACACAGGTGGTCAGACGATATGTGTCATACACCGTCAGGTCTTCGGCATGGAAAAAACCCTCCAGCATTAAAATCGGTCCTTTCCATCCCCGCTCCCGCAGGGTGATCGCCTCCTCGAGATTGAGCATAGCGAAACCATCGGTCGTTCCCAGTGCATTCCAGACACGTTCTATACCGTGTCCGTAGGCATTGGCTTTTACGACCGACCAGACGCGGGAGTCCGGCGCGGCCTGGCGGGTAATGGTCAGGTTTTGTTTCAACGCCTGCAGGTCAATGCTGGCCAGTATCGGGCGGGTCATCTCACGTCCTTATTAGTTATGTACGCCATGTAAATGCCGCGGGCGAGACGGGGTAAATCCCGGACTGTAACGCGCCACGCTCAGATCGTCATAAGGTATGGCTGGCGTGCGACCAGAGAGAATATCGCTCAGCAACTGACCGGATCCACACGCCATCGTCCAGCCCAATGTGCCATGACCCGTATTGAGCAGCAGATTCTTAAAGCGTGTACGCCCCACCACTGGCGTTCCGTCTGGCGTCATCGGACGCAGCCCGGTCCAGAAGGTGGCTTGTTCAACATGACCGCCGCGCGGAAAGAGATCGCGCACCACCATCTCCAGCGTTTCACGACGTGGTTGTAGTAGCTCGGTATTAAAACCAACAATTTCTGCCATACCGCCAACACGAATACGCTCATCAAAACGGGTAATGGCGATTTTGTAGGTTTCATCAAGAATAGTGGAAACCGGCGCACCATCATCTTCTGCCACCGGAATGGTTAATGAATACCCCTTCAGCGGATAAACCGGAATATCAACGATCCCTTTGAGCATCGCCGTGGAGTACGAGCCAAAGGCCATAACATAGGCATCGGCTTTGATAACTTCGTCGCCACACTGGACACCATAGATTTGCTCGCCTTCGCTGAGTAGCTTATCGACGGGAGTGTTAAAACGGAATTTTACCCCCGCCTGCTCGGCCATTTGCGCCAGACGCTGGGTAAACAGCTGACAGTCACCGGTTTCGTCATTCGGTAACCGTAACCCGCCAGTCAGTTTATGCGCGACCTCTGCCAGCGCAGGTTCGACTTCCGCCAGACGATTCGCCTCCAGAAGTTGGTACGGCACACCGGCATCTTCCAGCACGGCAATATCACGCGTGGCGTTCTCATACTGTTGAGCGGTTCTAAAAAGCTGTAACGTACCGCCCTGACGACCTTCATATTCGATCCCCGTGGTGGCCCGCAGCGCCTTCAGACAATCACGGCTGTACTCCGCCAGCCGCACCATGCGCCCTTTGTTTTCCATGTAGTGGCTGGTGTCGCAGTTGCGCAGCATTTGCCACATCCACTTCAGTTGGAACAGCGTTCCGTCGAGGCGTACAGCCAACGGCGCGTGGCGCTGAAACATCCATTTAATCGCTTTTAGCGGTACGCCTGGCGCCGCCCACGGCGCGGCATAACCAGGGGAGATTTGCCCGGCGTTCGCCGCACTGGTTTCCAGTGCCGGACCCGGCTCACGATCGATGACGGTGACATCGTGTCCAGCCTGACTTAAATACCAGGCGCTGGTCACGCCAACGACACCACTTCCCAGTATGACAACTCGCATAGCCACTCCGTTAACAGTAAAAGAACAATCTTCTAATTACATCTTGATAACTCAGTTGAAAATATTATTCAACATATGGCTTTTTTATGGTGATGTATCTCACACATAGCAGCGATTGCAGGGAAGTCTCTGCTTTGGCATCTCCTGCTGTGCGTTATTTTTATCCAGCATAAAATTTTGTCACCTGGCCGTTTTTCGACGCTTCGCTGACGTGAAATCGCAAAGAAAAAATTTCTCCTGCAGCACGCTTTTTAACACCATGATCTATGCTTGAAATGAGGTACTCCAGACAGAGAGTGCCGCCAACAATGAGGGTGCGCGAATGGCTACGATTGATTCCATGAACAAGGACAGCACACGGTTAAGCGATGGACCCGACTGGACGTTTGATCTGCTGGATGTCTATCTGGCAGAGATAGACCGCGTGGCGAAACTCTACAGGCTGGATACCTACCCGCACCAAATCGAGGTGATCACCTCTGAGCAAATGATGGACGCCTACTCCAGCGTCGGGATGCCAATCAACTATCCACACTGGTCGTTTGGTAAAAAGTTTATTGAAACCGAACGTTTGTACAAGCATGGTCAGCAAGGGCTGGCCTATGAGATTGTTATTAACTCCAACCCGTGTATCGCGTACCTGATGGAAGAGAACACCATCACCATGCAGGCACTGGTCATGGCGCATGCCTGCTATGGACATAACTCTTTCTTCAAGAATAACTACCTGTTCCGCAGTTGGACGGACGCCAGCTCCATCGTCGATTACCTGATCTTCGCGCGAAACTACATCACCCAGTGTGAAGAGCGTTACGGTGTTGATGAAGTTGAGAAACTCCTCGACTCCTGTCATGCACTGATGAATTACGGCGTTGACCGCTATAAACGCCCGCAAAAGATCTCACTACAGGAAGAGAAGGCCCGGCAGAAAAGCCGTGAAGAGTATCTGCAAAGTCAGGTGAATATGCTGTGGCGCACGTTGCCGAAGAAAGAGGAAGAGAAGACGATCTCTACCGCGCATCGTTATCCTTCTGAGCCGCAGGAAAACCTGCTGTATTTTATGGAGAAAAACGCCCCACTGCTGGAGTCCTGGCAACGCGAAGTGCTGCGCATTGTGCGCAAGGTCAGCCAGTATTTTTATCCGCAGAAACAAACGCAGGTGATGAACGAGGGATGGGCAACTTTCTGGCACTACACCATCCTCAATCACCTTTATGATGAAGGCAAAGTCACCGAGCGCTTCATGCTGGAGTTTCTGCATAGCCATACCAATGTGGTATTCCAGCCACCGTATAACAGTCCATGGTATAGCGGGATAAACCCTTATGCGCTGGGCTTTGCTATGTTCCAGGATATCAAACGTATTTGTCAGTCGCCCACCGAGGAGGACAAATACTGGTTCCCAAATATTGCGGGTTCCGACTGGCTGGAAACGCTGCATTTCGCGATGCGCGATTTTAAAGATGAGAGCTTTATCAGCCAGTTCCTGTCCCCGAAGGTAATGCGCGATTTCCGCCTGTTCACGGTGCTGGATGATGACCGCCATAATTACCTGGAAATTTCCGCAATTCACAATGAGGAGGGGTATCGCGAGATCCGTAACAGGCTGTCATCGCAATATAACCTGAGCAATCTGGAGCCGAATATTCAAATCTGGAATGTCGATCTGCGCGGCGACCGTTCACTGACCTTGCGTTACATCCCACATAACCGCGCGCCGTTGGACAAAGGACGCAAAGAAGTGTTGAAACATGTGCATCGGCTATGGGGTTTTGACGTGATGCTGGAGCAGCAAAATGAAGATGGCAGCGTTGAGCTGCTGGAGCGTTGCCCACCAAGGATGAACGGCCTGTAAAGCTTATTGCCGGAGGCGGTGTAAACATCTTATCCGGTCTACGAAGCGGACGCATTGTAGGCCGGATAAGACGCGTTGGCGTGACCATCCGGCATTGCGCGATTAGCGTCCCTGAATAGCTAAATCGCCTGGTAAATTCTTCTGCATACGGTGCCAAATCTCGCCACTGTCGTGACCATAGCGGCGCACCGTTTCATAGACCAAATCATGAGCGCCCTGCTCACACAGCTCTGACAGCTTACGGTAGAAGTTCAACGCCAGGCCGCGCGCTTCCGGGTTGGCAAAGTAATGACGGCCAATACGCGTATAAAGTCCTTTCATACCGTTGAGGATCAGACCGTAAATCGGATTGCCCGACGCAAATGCCAGACCGCGGAAAATGTTGTAATCCAGATCGGCAAACGCGTCAGCATGGTCAGCAACCTGATTCGCCGTAGCCAAAACGTCCTGGGCTTTATCAGGATGTTGGCGGAAGGCGGTGCGAATAAAGATCGTCGAGATGTTGGTACGCACAGACAGCAGATTATCAATCAGCTGCGGAACGCTTTCGTGATCAAGACGCGCCAACGTTTCCAGGATATTCAGTCCGGAGGTTTCCCAGAAGTTATTCACTTTCGTCGGTTTGCCGTGTTGAATGGTCAACCAGCCGTCCCGCGCCAGACGCTGCAATACTTCGCGTAACGTGGTACGTGTTACTCCAATAAGTTCGGAGAGTTCACGTTCAGCAGGCAAAATAGTGCCAGGTGGGAAGCGGTTATTCCAGATACTCTCAATGATGTACTCTTCCGCGAACCCAGCAGGGCTTTGCGCCTTAATGACCATAGTGATAATTCCATTACACAGCAAAACATAGTTACACACATCATACCAGACGGGTTTCTTAGCTGATAGCTGACGCAACGAAGAAAAAGTGGATCAAGGCTTCATTTTCCAGATAACGCTGATACGCAGCCGGTACGATAAGCCACGTGAAGAGCTTGCCTGCGTTCCCTCGTGCCGCTAAGCTTTGCGGTCAAACATAAAAACATGATTTCATTTTTACAGGTAAGGGAAACTGCCATGGAGCTATCATGGGGCCGCGCTATGTGGCGCAATTTTTTAGGTCAGTCGCCAGACTGGTATAAACTTGCACTGCTCGTCTTCTTAATCATTAACCCGCTTATTTTTTTCATCAATCCCTTTATCGCGGGTTGGTTGCTGGTGGCCGAATTCATTTTTACGCTGGCAATGGCGCTTAAGTGTTATCCACTGTTGCCGGGCGGGCTGTTAGCCATCGAAGCTGTCGTCATCGGCATGACCAGCGCCACTCATGTTCGTGAAGAAGTTGCCGCCAACCTTGAAGTGCTCTTGCTGCTGATGTTCATGGTGGCAGGCATCTACTTTATGAAGCAACTGCTGCTGTTTATTTTTACCCGACTGCTGCTCAGTATTCGCTCCAAGATGCTGCTGTCGCTGGCCTTTTGTGTTGCCGCTGCCTTCCTTTCGGCGTTCCTCGACGCATTGACCGTGGTCGCGGTCGTGATCAGCGTGGCGGTCGGTTTTTACGGTATCTACCATCGCGTCGCCTCTTCCCGCCCGGGAGATAACAATTTGCTGGATGACAGCCATATCGACCAGCACAATAAAGCCGTACTGGAGCAGTTCCGCGGTTTTCTGCGCAGCCTGATGATGCATGCGGGAGTCGGCACAGCGTTAGGCGGTGTGATGACCATGGTTGGCGAACCGCAGAACCTGATTATCGCCAAAGCGGCTGGCTGGCATTTTGGTGATTTTTTCCTGCGCATGTCGCCGGTCACCGTCCCGGTGTTGATTTGCGGTCTGCTCACCTGCCTGCTGGTCGAAAAGTTACGTTGGTTTGGCTACGGTGAAACATTGCCGGAAGCTGTCCGTGGCGTTCTGCAACAGTTTGACGATGAAAGTCGTCAACAACGTACCCGCCAGGATAAAATAAAGCTGATTATTCAAGCAGTTATCGGCGTATGGCTGGTGGTTGCCCTCGCGCTGCATCTGGCAGAAGTCGGATTAATTGGCCTGTCGGTGATTATTCTGGCTACTTCGTTAACCGGTGTCACTGACGAACACGCTATTGGTAAAGCCTTCACCGAGTCGCTGCCCTTCACCGCGCTGCTTACCGTATTTTTCTCCGTAGTTGCGGTGATTATCGATCAGCAGCTCTTTGCGCCGATTATTCAGTTTGTTTTGCAGTCTTCTGAACATGCACAGCTGACCCTGTTTTATCTTTTCAACGGCCTGCTGTCGTCGATTTCGGACAACGTCTTTGTTGGCACAATTTACATCAACGAAGCGAAAGCGGCGCTGGAGCACGGGACGATTAGCCTGAATCAATATGAACTGTTAGCAGTGGCGATTAATACCGGAACCAACCTGCCTTCCGTGGCTACGCCAAATGGTCAGGCGGCATTCTTATTCCTGCTTACCTCCGCACTGGCACCACTGATTCGCCTCTCCTACGGCCGTATGGTGTGGATGGCATTGCCGTATACAATCGTCCTGACGCTCGTCGGTCTGCTTTGCGTAGAGTTCACGCTGGTTCCAGTGACCGAATGGATGACGCAAACAGGCTGGTTAGCTACACTTTCATAACAATAAACCGGGTAAATCACTGCCCGGTTTGACTTTTTGCATGATAATTATCCGATTACACAATATTTCAATTGCCGCTAGTGGCGCATAAATTGAATTGGTTTAAACTGCGGTCTCTACGCATGTTGCAGGGAAATTATTATGTTGCGATTTTTAAACCAGTGCTCCCGTGGGCGTGGAGCATGGTTATTGCTGGCGCTAACCGCCCTGGCGTTGGAACTTGTTGCCTTGTGGTTCCAGCATGTCATGCTGCTTAAACCCTGCGTGTTGTGTATTTACGAACGTAGTGCATTATTTGGCGTGATGGGTGCTGGTCTGGTGGGCGCAATTGCCCCACAAACGCCACTGCGTTATGTGGCAATGCTTATCTGGATTTACAGCGCCTGGCGCGGGCTTCAGTTAGCGTATGAACACACGATGATTCAGCTTCACCCTTCACCGTTCATGACCTGTGATTTTGCCGCGCGCTTCCCGAGTTGGTTACCGCTGGATAAATGGCTGCCGCAGGTATTTATGGCATCCGGTGACTGCGCTGAGCGTCAGTGGTCATTTTTAACCCTGGAGATGCCGCAGTGGCTGTTGGGGATTTTTGCCGCGTATCTGGTCGTTGCAGTGTTGGTGCTGATTGCTCAGCCCTTTAAACCGAAAAAACGTGACCTCTTCGGTCGCTAACAGAACGCTCCTTCGGGAGCGTTTTTTTTGCCATAATGTCATTGCTTGCTGGCATCTATAAGATGTATATTAAATACACCTTATAGATGCCATACAAAGGAGATGTCTTATGTCCCATTTACGCATCCCGGCAAACTGGAAAGTTAAACGCTCTACTCCCTTCTTTACGAAAGACAATGTCCCGGCCGCCCTGCTTTCTCACCACAACACAGCAGCCGGCGTTTTTGGACAACTCTGCGTGATGGAAGGCACTGTAACGTATTACGGCTTTGCCAATGAAGACGCAAAAGAACCTGAAGTAAAAGTGGTCATTAATGCCGGACAGTTCGCGACCAGCCCACCGCAGTACTGGCATCGCGTTGAATTAAGCGACGATGCGCAGTTCAACATTAATTTCTGGGTTGAAGATGACAACCATAGTGATGAGATGTATCAGGCGAAAAAGTCTTAATCCTTAACGCCTGTTAATCGATGGGCGGCTTAGTCCGCCCATGAAGGTTTGTTCAGAATATGGTCCTGCCAGTCACGCACTTCTGATTCTTTCACCGCGATATGGCGTACTGAAATACGCTCACCGTGCATCGCCGCCTTTGAACCCGTCAGCAATGGGTGCCAGTCCGGTAATCCTTTCCCTTCCGCTAACAAACGATAGGCGCAGGTCATCGGCAACCATTCAAAGGTTGGCAGGTTATCACGTGTTAGTTTGATGCAATCGGGCTCGTATTCGAATCGACGTTCATAATTACGGCACTGGCAGGTTTTGATATTGAGCTGCTTACAGGCAACATTGGTAAAGTAGATTTCGTCAGTGTCTTCATCCATCAGCTTATGCAGACAGCATTGGCCGCACCCATCACATAATGACTCCCACTCGGCATCAGTCATTTCATCAAGGGTTTTACTTTGCCAGAAAGGTATGTCGCTCATCAGGGTATCCGCTATTTCACTAAAGCTGCACCTTATAACCAGTCTGGCACGTTGATGCAAGTTTTGCCGCCCGAAATAGGCGGCAAGCAGAGATTACAGCACCCGGGTGGTTAGCGTCTGACCATGGAAACTGATAGCCAGCTCATCACCGCTGTGTAACGGCCCAACGCCAGCTGGCGTCCCAGTCAGTACCACATCACCAGCTTTAAGCGTGAAGAATCGGCTCATGTAAGCAATCAATGGAACAATATGGTGGATCATATCCGCCGTAGTGCCCTGCTGGCGTACTTCGCCATTCACCGTTAAACCGAGCTGAGTATCCTGCGGATCACCGTTAAATTCCGCTACCGGAATAAATCCAGACAGCGGGCAAGAGTTGTCAAAACCCTTCGCTTTTTCCCACGGCTGCCCCGCTTTCTTCATTTTGCCCTGAATATCACGCAGGGTCAGATCCAACGCGACGCCATAGCCCGCGATGGCTTTGCGCACATGCTCTTCTGTCGCCTGGCGCAGAGTCACCCCGATCAGCACGGCCAGCTCAACTTCGTGATGAACGGACCCCATATCCGCCGGAATGACCAGCGGTTGACGCAAATCACACAGCGCAGTTTCAGGCTTAATAAATAACACCGGCTCTTCCGGCGTTGTTCCCCCCATCTCTTTAATATGGTTTGCATAATTGCTACCTACGCAAACCACTTTGCTCACCGGATAATCCAGCAGAGCACCATGCCAGTTGTGATGTTGATACATTACTTTCCCCTAACGTAGTCATAGATTTCAGGTACTGCATCGATGAGACATGCTGCTGCCGGATGCAGTTTAACGTTTAGCGTCTGGTGTATTTTCTTTTACCGCAGATAAATGCTGTTTGAGTAAATCTTCAGGCGGCGGTGGTATTTGTAAATAATAGCCCTGCTCGGTTAGTGCCTGTTTTACTTTTTCAAGATCGGCATTAACCAGTTTTTTACGACCATCAAGCGGTAAAATCATAGCCAGCTTTGGCTGACCAAACCCTTTCATCAGTTCTTCAGGAACTCGCGAGAAATCGTCTTTTTTTTCGACATATAAATAGGTCTGGTCACGTTTGCTGCTTCGGTAGATCACACAAAACATATCTTTTACTCTGAATTCACGGAATGGTGGCTTGCCTCAATATAATACTGACTATAACATGCCTTATAGTCTTCGGAATATCACCCCGCACTGGGGATGATAAATAGCAAATTGAGTAAGGCCAGGATGTCAAACACGCCAATCGAGCTTAAAGGCAGTAGCTTCACCTTATCAGTGGTTCACTTACATGAAGCAGAACCCGAGGTTATTCGTCAGGCGTTGGAAGACAAAATCGCGCAGGCACCTGCATTTTTAAAACATGCTCCCGTAGTGATCAACGTGAGTGGCCTTGAAAGCCCGGTAAACTGGTCGGCGCTGCAAAAAGTTATCACGTCCACCGGTCTGCGCATTATTGGTGTTAGCGGATGCAAAGATGCAAAACTTAAGGCAGAAATCGACGAAATGGGTTTTCCTTTACTGACAGAAGGTAAAGACAAAGCCATTCGTTCCGCACCTGTTGAAGCTCCGGCACCTGCAGCACCGCCACAAAACGTTAATCCCATCACAAAAACACGATTAATAAATGTACCGGTTCGTTCCGGTCAGCGTATTTATGCTCCACAATGTGATCTGATTGTTACAAGTCACGTCAGTGCGGGCGCAGAGCTTATCGCTGATGGCAATATTCACGTTTATGGCATGATGAGAGGCCGTGCTCTGGCGGGCGCAAGCGGCGATCGGGAAGCGCAAATTTTCTGTACCCACCTGACGGCAGAACTGGTGTCTATCGCAGGTGTTTATTGGCTGAGTGATAAAATCCCAGCAGAATTTTATGGCAAAGCGGCACGTCTGCAATTGGCAGAGAACGCTTTGACAGTTCAACCGTTGAATTGATCCCTTTTTAACAAGGAATTTCTATGGCACGCATTATTGTTGTTACTTCGGGTAAAGGGGGCGTTGGCAAAACCACCTCCAGCGCGGCCATCGCTACAGGTTTGGCCCAGAAGGGAAAGAAAACTGTCGTTATTGATTTTGATATCGGCCTGCGTAACCTTGATTTGATTATGGGTTGTGAACGTCGCGTCGTTTATGACTTCGTCAACGTTATTCAGGGCGATGCGTCGTTAAATCAGGCGTTGATCAAAGATAAACGTACCGAAAATCTCTTTATTCTTCCGGCCTCACAGACTCGTGATAAAGACGCGCTGACCCGTGAAGGCGTCGCGAAAGTTCTGGACGATCTGAAAGCGATGGATTTTGACTTCATCGTCTGCGACTCCCCGGCAGGTATTGAGACCGGTGCGCTGATGGCCCTGTATTTTGCCGACGAAGCCATTATTACCACCAACCCGGAAGTGTCTTCTGTACGTGACTCTGACCGTATTCTGGGTATTCTGGCGTCGAAATCTCGTCGTGCTGAAAATGGCGAAGATCCGATTAAAGAGCATCTGCTGCTTACGCGCTATAACCCTGGCCGCGTAAATAAAGGTGACATGCTCAGCATGGAAGACGTACTGGAAATTCTGCGAATCAAGCTGGTTGGCGTGATTCCTGAAGATCAGTCAGTCCTGCGCGCGTCTAACCAGGGTGAGCCGGTTATTCTCGACATCAATGCTGATGCCGGTAAAGCCTATGCTGATACCGTAGACCGTCTGTTGGGAGAAGAACGTCCTTTCCGCTTCATTGAAGAAGAGAAGAAAGGTTTCCTCAAACGCCTGTTCGGAGGATAAGTTATGGCATTACTGGATTTTTTTCTCTCGCGGAAAAAGAGCACAGCGAACATCGCTAAAGAGCGACTGCAGATTATTGTTGCGGAACGTCGTCGTAGTGACGCCGAGCCACATTATTTACCGCAGCTGAGGAAAGATATTCTCGAGGTTATCTGCAAGTATGTACAAATTGACCCTGAAATGGTCACCGTACAGCTTGAACAAAAAGACGGCGATATTTCTATCCTCGAACTTAACGTGACTTTACCTGAAGCAGAAGAGTCTAAATAGCGTCTTTTGTAAATGAGTCATGGTTGAAAAAAGGCAGATTATTCTGCCTTTTTTATTTTTGATCGTAGTCCAGGCTACGCCACATTTATTCCAAACTGAACTTCGGGTAGTTCTCAGCAAAATAGCGACGTAAATACTCCACGGTAATACGGATTTTTGCCGACGTCGCCAGACGTGACACATAAACAGCCCAAATATTTGCTGGTTGATAATAGTCAGGCAATATATGAACCAGATGCCCACTGGCGATGTTATCGCAGACATCCCACCATGAACGTAGCGCAATCCCCAGGCCATCCACACACCATTGGTGAACAACTTCGCCATGATTGGAGGAGAGCGGCCCCGTCACCTTGATCGAGTGCACGCCCTCTTTATTACGCATTTGCCAGATGCCAAATGGATGATCGCGCTCTTTAATCACCAGGCAGGGCAACATGGACAGATCGTTCAGCTGTTTCGGTGTACCGTGCTGCGCCACAAACTCAGGTGATGCACACAATATTCGATAATTGGTTGCCAACTTACGTGCGATCAAATTAGGTGCAATATCATCCCCGATGCGGATATCAAGATCGACACCTTCATTAACCAGATCGACTAACCGATCCTCAACGTCAAACCGCAACTCCAGCTGCGGATACTCTTTTGCCAGCGCTGACAACGCCGGAGCCACTACACGGCGACCAAAACCAAAGCTGCTGATAATACGTAACATTCCCTGCGGGATCTGTCGGACATCAGACAGCTCATCCATCATCTGATCCACATCCTGCAGGATCCGCTGGGCCCATTCATAGATCCGTTCCCCTTCTTCCGTGATGGTGACACGCCGTGTTGTACGGTGTAACAACACCACGTTCAGTGTCTGTTCCAGCAATGCAACACGCTTGCTGATAAAAGCCGGTGAAACCCCCAGTTCCTCGGCAACGGCGGCAAAACCCGCACGGCGGGCAACCAGCATAAAGACGCGTAAATCATTTAACAGCGGCAGATTATTCATGATCTGTGTTTTATGTTTCACCAGTTAGGGGGATTAACTATTAATCAGTCAATTATAGGATAAGGGGAAAGTCAATTTTGATGGCGTACAAGTGAGAGCTGCTATGAAGAAAACCTGTCGTATTGCCGCTATTCCCGGAGATGGCATTGGTAAAGAAGTCCTGCCTGAAGGCATTCATGTGTTACAAGCTGCCGCCGAACGCTGGGACCTGTCGCTTAGCGTTGAACAAATGGAATGGGCCAGTTGCGAGTACTATACGCATCACGGCAAGATGATGCCGGATGACTGGCATGAACAGTTGAAATCCTTCGATGCTATTTACTTTGGTGCCGTCGGGTGGCCAGACACTGTACCGGATCACATCTCACTATGGGGCTCGTTACTCAAGTTTCGTCGTGAGTTCGATCAATACGTCAATCTGCGTCCGGTACGCCTGTTTCCTGGTGTTCCTTGCCCATTGGCGGGTAAGAAACCCGGCGACATTGATTTCTACGTTGTGCGTGAAAACACCGAAGGCGAGTATTCTTCACTGGGCGGGCGCATAAGCGAGGGTACCGAACATGAAGTGGTCATTCAGGAGTCGGTCTTCACACGTCGTGGCGTTGATCGCATTTTGCGTTATGCGTTTGAACTGGCGCAGAGCCGTCCGCGTAAAACACTGACCTCGGCCACCAAATCAAACGGCCTTGCCATCAGCATGCCTTACTGGGATGAGCGCGTTGAAGCAATGGCCGCCCAGTACCCTGAAATCCGCTGGGATAAACAGCATATCGATATTCTGTGCGCCCGTTTTGTCATGCAACCGGAGCGTTTTGACGTGGTGGTCGCCTCTAACCTGTTTGGCGACATCCTGTCCGATTTGGGGCCAGCCTGCACTGGCACGATTGGCATTGCACCCTCGGCTAACTTAAATCCGGAACGAACCTTCCCATCATTGTTTGAACCGGTCCACGGTTCGGCCCCGGATATCTACGGCAAGAATATTGCTAACCCAATTGCTACCATCTGGGCTGGTGCGATGATGCTGGATTTCCTTGGCAACGGCGATGCGAATTATCAGGCGGCCCACGATGGCATTCTGGCAGCGATTGAACAGGTTATTGCCAACGGCCCTAAAACGCCGGATATGAAAGGCAATGCCACCACTCAACAGGTAGGTGAAGCCATTCGCCAGGCACTGTGTCGCTAACGCGAGTCCGATTAAAAACGGGAGCACCAGCTCCCGTTTTTTAGGTTTTCTACTGTGGGTATTCCTGCAGCAGCGCGTTGAGTCGTTCTGCCATCAGTTCGCCACGCCAACCGGAAATCAGCTCCGGCAGACATGCCTGCGGCTTTAATTTCCAGTGCCAGTTGAGCAGCTGGTTGATTTGACGACGCGAAGCAAGGAGTTCCACGCTAAGATTCTGCTCCGCACTCACTTCGGCCACCAGGGCTTTAATGGCTTTGAACGCCTTGCGATAACCCGGCATATCCATCAGATTCAGCAACGGTTGCGGCAAGGCTTCTTCCGGCATTGCCTGCGCTTTCTCGACCAGTGAAATCAGCGTCTTACCATGGAAGCGAATTTCACTCCCTGAGAGACCCAGGCTATCCAGTTCCCCCAGACTTCCCGGCATATAGCGGGCAACCGCCCACAGATGTTCTTCGCGCACCACGAAGTTTACCGCCAGATCACGTTCACGCGCTTTGCGCAACCGCCAGTCGGCCAGTAGTTGCAAACAGGCGAGCTGACGGGTACGCAATTGCCAGGCATTGGTAATTTCTCGCCACGCATCTTCGGGCGCCAGAATTTCCTGACGACGCTGTTGCATCAAACGACATTCGTCCAGCGCAGCGGGCAACCAGCCGGACGCATCGGTTTCTGCCATCAGCTTTGTGGTGATCGGTAATAAATACCAGACATCTGCCGCCGCATATTCGCACTGCCGCTCGGTCAGCGGTCTGGCCAGCCAGTCGGTACGTGATTCACTTTTATCCAGCACCACCCCGGTGAACTCTTCCACCATCGCAGCAAAGCCCCACGACAGCGGGCGCCCACAAAAGGCGGCCAGAATCTGTGTATCGATAAGTGGTTGCGGGAGTTCACCAAACGTGTTGAGAAACACTTCCAGGTCTTCACTGCCGGCATGCAGGAATTTGGTAATGGCGGTATCACGCAAAATATCGCGCAGCGGCGACCAGTCGGTGATCTCTAGCGGGTCAATCAGAGCAACGTGTTTGCCATCAAACAGCTGGATCAGCCCCAACTGCGGGTAGTAGGTACGCGTGCGAACAAATTCTGTATCCAGGGCTATCGCCGGAAATTCACGGACGGCTTCGCACAGCGTGGCTAACGCGTCGTCCGTAGTGATCATTTGATAATTCAAATCGTGCTCTCTTAGGTTTTCGCCAAAAAAAACGCCGGATTATCCGGCGCTTTCTGCTGGCTGTCTTAACGCTCAGCCTTTATTGTCCACTTTGGCGCGCGCTTCGTCACGTAATTCTCGTCGCAAAATTTTACCGACGTTAGATTTCGGCAATTCATCACGGAATTCCACCAGTTTCGGAACTTTGTAGCCTGTCAGATGACGACGGCAAAAAGTAACCAGCGCTTCATCGGTTAACGATGCATCCTTTTTCACCACAAAGATTTTTACCGCCTCACCGCTGCTGCCCGACGGTACGCCGACAGCAGCCACTTCCTGAACGCCAGGATGCTGCATGACTACGTCTTCAATTTCGTTCGGATAAACGTTAAAACCCGACACCAGGATCATATCTTTCTTACGATCGACAATACGCAGGAAGCCTTCGTCGTCCATTACTGCAATATCGCCGGTGTGTAGCCAGCCGTCTTTGACGATTTCATCAGTGGCGTCTGGTCGCTGCCAGTACCCCAGCATCACCTGCGGACCTTTCACGCACAGTTCGCCCGGTTCTCCCGGTGGCACTTCGTTGTCGTCATCATCCACCAGTTTGACCTCGGTGGAAGGAACCGGTAACCCGATGCTGCCACTATGGTAGTCGATATCGTGCGGGTTGACACTCACCAGCGGAGCGCACTCCGTCAGGCCATAGCCTTCCAGCAGGTACTGACCCGTCAGCTTCACCCAACGTTCCGCTACCGCCTGTTGAACCGGCATCCCGCCGCCTGCGGAAAGGTGCAGTGACGAGAAGTCCAGTTGCTGGAACTCCTTGTTATTCAGCAACGCGTTAAACAACGTATTGACGCCGGTCATCGCGGTAAACGGGTATTTTGCCAGCTCTTTCACCAGCCCCGGAATATCACGCGGGTTAGTGATCAGCAGGTTTTGTCCGCCCAGTTCAATAAACAGCAGGCAGTTCATGGTGAGCGCGAAAATGTGATACAGCGGTAACGCCGTCACCACCAGCTCTTTACCCGGATGCAGCAACGGTCCGTAAGTGGCATTAACCTGCTCCAGGTTAGCCAGCATGTTGCGGTGCGTGAGCATCGCGCCTTTCGCCACGCCGGTGGTACCACCGGTATACTGCAGGAAAGCCAAATCTTCAGACACAACTTCCGGCTTCACATACTGCATGCGGTAGCCGTTTTGCAGCGCACTGCGAAATGAGATGGCATCCGGCAGATGATATTTCGGCACCAGACGCTTGATATATTTCACGACGAAGTTAACCAGCGTCCCTTTCGCGGTCGACAACTGATCGCCCATACGCGTGAGGATCACGTGTTGAACCGAGGTCTTATCGACCACTTTCTCCAGCGTGTGAGCAAAGTTAGAGACGATGACGATCGCCGACGCACCGCTATCGTTGAGTTGATGCTCCAGCTCGCGAGGCGTGTACAGCGGGTTAACGTTCACGACGATCATGCCTGCACGTAAAATCCCAAACAGTGCGACCGGATATTGCAGCAGATTCGGCATCATCAGCGCGACGCGATCGCCCTTTTTCAGCCCAAGGCCTTGTTGCAAATAGGCCGCAAACGCCCGGCTACGCTCTTCAAGCTTGCGGAAGGTCATCACCTCCCCCATGTTTACAAACGCGGGCTGATCGGCATACCGTCTTACTGAGTGTTCAAAGAGTTCCACCAGGGATTGATAACGGTCAGGATTGATCTCCGCGGGAACATCTGCGGGATAACGGTTAAGCCAAACCTTTTTCAATACATCACCTCTAAAATGCGTATTCGTCGTCATCACAACCCCAGGCAATAAACAAACTGTTAACATAATATTAACTCAGCGTACCAGTTTGTTTATTACACAACGACAAGGTTGCGAAGCACGTCACTATTTATTTTTCTTATATCCACGTTAATGCAGAAACAGCGGACGAGCCGCTGTTTCTTTTATCATTAAAACAAAGAGTTACTCTGTTACTATCGTCTGAACCTGCGCGGGACCGGGATTGTACCATCCCCATCCGCCGTAGCCACCGTAAGGCCAGCCACGCGCACCGTAGAACCAGGGGTCAATTGGCTGTGGCGGCATCACAATTTGCTGAGTAATATGCCAGCGTTTATAGCCAGTTACCTGCATCAGCATGAATTTATACGGGGTATTGCCGATTTTTCCGTCCACTGTACCGCTAATCGAACCGACGACAGTGACCAGTTGACCACGAAAATCTACCGGATCGAGGAAACCGTTAACATCGGCATAAATTCGCCCGCGTGACGCTTCGCCCAGAATCGGTCGTGCCCCACTATCGAGCGGCATGGTGGCGATCTCCAGTCGGGATTTCCCCTGCTGGTTTTGAATATTCACCACTTTGCCGCCGAAACGGGCTTCCTGTCCGACATACAGCTGCGGCGCATTCATCACCCGCACCAGATCCTGCTGCGGCGTAGGACTCGAACCTTTAATCGCGTCCGGGATGGTGACGCAGCCGCTTAGCATTAACGCTAATGCGCCTGCCAACACACCTTTCAATAACTGCTTTTGCACCGCCATATTACGACTCCCTTTTCTTAGCTTCTGCCCCGGCCTGTTCACAATGCTGTGCACTGACGTCGATAAAAATTAACCGGGGATGTACTACTAAGATTCATTCTTTACCGGGAAGTTTCTTCCATGCCACGGTGTTACGTAAATAAACCGGTTCAGCATGTTCAACCGCCACGGTCTTACCGGCAGCCAGCATTTGCATGGCGACAGGCAGCATATCTTCAGCAGCCGGAAGCAAAACGTCGCCATCGCTGAGTGTCAGACCGCTGTCTTTACCCAGTTCAGGCCAGGCAGGCCAGCCCGTTCCGACCGTTACCCACTCACCAGACAACTGCAGTAAACGCTCATGCACCTGCTCAGGGGTTAACACCGCTTCGGTCTCTTCACCGTGCCAGTTACCGTTCTCATCACGCTGGTATTCGGCCCAGTAGACTTCGCCCATTCGCGCGTCGATCGCGGCCAGTACGCGGGTAGCGCCCGACTTACGCCAGGCTCCCTGCGCCATTGTCGCGAGAGTGGAAACGCCAATCATCGGTAAATTCGCACCTAACGCCAGCCCCTGAGCAATGCCAATCCCAATACGGACACCGGTGAAACTGCCGGGACCGCGACCAAACGCCAGGGCGTCGATGTCGGTTAACGTGAGATCGCCGGCGGCCAGGATTTCCTCGACCATCGGTAAAATTCGTTGGGTGTGTTCTCGTGGGCAAAGCTCGAAATGAGCCTTGATAGTACCGTCATTCCACAGGGCAACAGAGCACGCCTCTGTGGCGGTATCGATAGCCAGAATTCGCATGGGTGTTTGTGATCAGATCAATAAATTTGGCGCGCATCTTACCACACTCCGTAACAAATTACTCAGACGATGGTATAGCAAGAAAGCGAACAGCACGCGCAATATCACGCGTGCGTGGCGCAGGCGGAAGGCTTGCCAGGAAGGTCGCGCCATAAGGGCGCATCACCAGACGGTTATCACAAATCACCAGCACACCGCGGTCGTCAGCATCACGGATCAGTCGCCCTACCCCCTGTTTCAGGGTGATGACCGCATCCGGGAGCTGTACCTCTTCGAAAGGATCGCCGCCGCGCAGTCGGCAGTCTTCCATCCGCGCTTTTAACAGCGGATCGTCCGGGGAGGTAAACGGCAACTTATCGATAATCACCAGCGACAGCGTATCGCCACGCACGTCTACCCCTTCCCAGAAACTACTGGTGGCAACCAGCAAGGCATTACCTGCGCTGACAAACTGCTGCAGCAGTTGCCCTTTACTGGTTTCGCCCTGCAGCAGAACGGGAAGCGTCATGGTGGCGCGGAATTGTTCCGCCAGATCGCGCATCATCGCGTGCGAGGTACACAGCATAAAGCAGCGACCGTTGTTCGCTTCGATAATGGGACGTAGCATCGATGCCAACTGACGCGCAGCACCCGGCTGGTTGGTTTGCGGCAGATTGCGTGGTACGCACAGCAGTGCCTGACGCGTGTAATCAAAAGGACTCGGCAGCAGCATCGACTCGGCATCGTCAATCCCCAGCCGCGCGGTGAAATGGTGGAGGTCATCGTTTACCGACAGCGTCGCGGAGGTAAAAATCCAGCAGCCCGGCTTTTGCGCCATCACTTCTTTGAATTTATCCGCCACCGTGAGCGGCGTCAGCGCAAGGGTGAAATGACGGGAGGTACATTCATACCAGTAGCTGAAACCTGGCTGGTTGATCTCTTTCAGACGCTTCAGGCGCGCACGGTAAAGTGTGGCGCGTTCAAACGCGGCATCCAGCAACGCCGAACGCCCAAGAGACAGCTTCGCCACGTCATAACACAACTCAAGTGTGTCATCGAGCAGCAAAAACGCGCGCTGCACGCGCTGGTCGGCCAGCAGTTCACGCAGGTTTCCGCGATAGCCCGGCTCGCCTAGCTGTAAGCGAAAGTCCTGCGCGCTTTGCGCCAGGCGGTCGGCGCATTTTTGCAGTTGCTGGGTGTCTTTCAGCTCGGTGCGATAAGCAATGGTGATGTCTTTTGCCAGATCCAGAAGTTGGCGGCTGGAGAGCGATTGACCAAAGTATTGACTGGCGATATCCGGTAACTGGTGCGCTTCATCGAAGATCATCACATCTGCCTCGGGGATTAATTCACCAAATCCACTCTCTTTCACCACCATATCGGCGAGAAACAGATGATGGTTGACCACCACTACATCGGCATCCATTGCTGTTTTACGGGCTTTGACGACAAAGCACTCTTTATACAGCGGACAGTCGCTGCCAAGGCAATTATCGTTTGTACTGGTCACCAGCGGCCAGGCCTGAGAGTCTTCCGCCACGCTGACGCAGGTGCTGATGTCGCCATCAAGGGTTTGATTTGACCATGAGCGCAGCAGAATGACGTCGCTTAAGGTTTGTACCGGCAGGTCGCCCCCCGCCAGCGCCTGCTGTTCGAGGCGTTCCAGACACAGGTAGTTGGAGCGCCCTTTTAGCAACGCCAGCTTACCGGTGAATTTCAGTGCGTTGGCAACGGTGGGAAGATCGCGACTGTAGAGCTGATCCTGTAATGCCTTCGAACCCGTGGAGACAATTACCTTCTTACCAGCGCGCAGCGCAGGGGCAAGATAGGCGTAGGTTTTACCCGTTCCGGTTCCGGCTTCGACAACCAGCGGCTGTGATTTTTCGATAGCATGACTGACGGCAAAGGCCATCTGCCGCTGTGGTTCACGCGGTTTAAAACCTGGTATCGCTTTAGCCAACTGACCGTCTGCTGCAAAATCGTCCGTCACACTGCCCCCTGTTCATTTGAACAGGGATTATGTCAGGCCAGCGGGTCTTTCGCCAGTTGAAGAGGTGACGTGGGCACAACATTATGGCAGTCTTGGCGCAACCCAAAGCCATTATGAAAAAACGTAAATGAGGAATGATTTATGACGATTGTGCGCATTGATGCCGAAGCGCGTTGGTCCGACGTGGTTATCCACAACAACACGCTGTATTACACCGGCGTGCCGGAAAATCTGGATGCAGACGCTTTTGAGCAAACGGCAAATACGCTGGCGCAAATTGATGCGGTGCTGGAAAAACAAGGCAGCGACAAGTCACGTATCCTTGATGCCACCCTGTTCCTGGCAGACAAAAGTGATTTTGCCGCCATGAACAAAGCCTGGGACGCGTGGGTTGTTGCGGGTCACGCGCCAGTACGTTGTACCGTTCAGGCCGGGTTGATGAACCCGAAATACAAAGTTGAGATTAAGATTATCGCTGCAGTTTAAGCGGCGTTATTCGTCTTCATCTTCAAAACGCGCCACGATCCGCTCGCCGGTATGACTGGCGCGTAACTCTTCAGCGACCAGAGCAATAGCTTGTCCGCTGCTCATCCCTTGCGACATCAGTTCCTGAATGCGCTCTACCGCTTTTTGCTGCTGCTCATGACTGAGTGAAGGTAAACCTGCAAACATTGTTAACTCCTGCTAAATTGTCTGCGCTTATTATTTCATGCTACCGGGCAGTTAGCCAGTAGAGTAGCAACGAGTCAGGACTGATGAAGACGTTATCTCCCGCAATAATCACATTACCCTGGCGTCAGGACGCCGCTGAACGCTATTTTTCGACCTTAAGCCATCTGCCCTGGGCGATGCTGTTGCATTCAGGTCATGCCGACCATCCGCATAGCCGCTTTGATATCCTGGTGGCGGATCCCATCGCCACGCTGGTTACGCAGGCTGAAGAGACCGTTGTGCAGGACGGACTCACCTGTGTACGCACGCTTGATGATCCGATGACGGTATTACACTCAGTGCTCAACGCCCGCCAGATTCATCCTGATTATCATCCCGACCTGCCGTTTCAGGGCGGGGCGTTAGGTCTGTTCGGCTACGATCTTGGCCGACGCTTTGAATCTCTGCCCTCTCGTGCCGAACCCGATATTGCGCTACCGGATATGGCGGTAGGCATTTACGACTGGGCGCTGATTGTCGATCACCAGCTACAGAGCGTGTCACTGCTTAGCCATAGCGATGTGCATGCCCGTCTGACGTGGCTCGAAAATCAACTACCGCCGGTACGCGAGCCATTTTCATTGACCTCGGCGTGGCAGTCCAATATGAGCCGTGCCCAGTATGGCGAAAAATTCCGCCAGGTGCAGGGGTATCTGCACAGTGGCGACTGTTACCAGGTCAACCTTGCCCAGCGTTTTCAGGCGCGTTACCAGGGCGATGAGTGGCAGGCATTTGTCACACTCAATCACGCCAACCGCGCCCCGTTTAGCGCGTTCATTCGTCTTGAGGAAGGTGCAATCCTCAGCCTTTCGCCAGAACGTTTTATTCTGCTGGAGAATCAGCACATCCAGACGCGTCCGATTAAAGGTACGCTGCCCAGGCTTGAAGATACCACCGCCGATCGTGAGCAGGCCCAACGGCTGGCAAATTCAGCGAAAGATCGCGCGGAAAATCTGATGATCGTCGATTTGATGCGTAATGATATTGGTCGCGTTGCCACACCGGGTTCGGTACAGGTTCCGGAGCTGTTTGTGGTCGAACCGTTCCCTGCTGTTCATCATTTGGTCAGCACCATTACCGCCCGCTTGTCAGAGTCATTGCATGCCACCGACCTGCTGCGCGCCGCCTTCCCTGGCGGCTCCATCACCGGCGCGCCAAAAGTGCGGGCGATGGAAATTATCGACCAACTGGAGCCGCAAAGACGCAACGCCTGGTGCGGTAGCATTGGTTATCTGAGCTTTTGCGGCAATATGGATACCAGCATCACCATTCGCACGCTGACAGCCACAAACGGACAAATTTATTGCTCCGCAGGCGGTGGTATTGTGGCAGACAGTCAGGAAGACGCGGAGTATCAGGAAACGTTTGATAAAGTGAATCGTATTTTGCACCAACTGGAGAACTGACACGTGGAATACAGCAGCCTGACGCTTGATGACTTTTTATCGCGCTTCCAACTCCTGCGCCCGCAGGTCAATCATGCCGCGTTAAACCAGCGCCAGGCCGCCGTACTGATCCCTGTCGTACGCCGTGCGCAGCCGGGATTGCTGTTAACCCAGCGATCCGTTCATCTGCGCAAGCACGCCGGGCAGGTCGCCTTTCCCGGCGGCGCGGTGGACAGCAGCGATGCATCATTGATTGCCGCCGCCCTTCGTGAAGCACAGGAAGAAGTGGCGATCCCACCTTCTTGCGTTGAGGTGATTGGCGTGCTGCCGCCGGTCGACAGCGTTACCGGATTCCAGGTCACGCCAGTGGTAGGTATTATCCCGCCAAATTTACCGTATCGCGCCAGTGAGGATGAAGTGTCTGCGGTGTTCGAAATGCCGCTGGCGCAGGCCCTGCATTTAGGTCGCTATCATCCGTTGGATATCTACCGTCGCGGCGATTCACATCGTGTATGGCTTTCCTGGTATGAGCAATATTTCGTCTGGGGAATGACCGCCGGAATAATTCGTGAGCTGGCTCTGCAAATTGGCGTCAAGCCCTGACTATACTTATCTTTACGCACTCCATAGACAACTTGAAACTCAGGTCACAACATTAGTAAAACCGCGGTTATCTATTAGTTTAATTCATGTGAATAGTTAAGCCGATCGCCGCGTTCCCTCTTACACTATGCGCAGTTATAACATCGTTACTGGAAACCCCAGTCGCCCTGTAGGAGTATTATCGTGATTAGTCTATTCGACATGTTTAAGGTGGGGATTGGTCCCTCATCTTCCCATACCGTAGGGCCTATGAAGGCGGGTAAACAGTTCGTCGATGACCTGGTCGAAAAAGGATTACTGGACAACGTTACTCGTGTCGCCGTCGACGTGTATGGTTCACTGTCGCTCACGGGTAAAGGTCACCACACCGATATCGCCATTATTATGGGTCTGGCGGGCAATGAGCCTGCTACCGTGGATATTGACAGCATCCCCGGATTTATCCGCGACGTAGAAACGCGTGGGCGCCTGCTGCTTGCTCAGGGGCAGCACGAAGTGGATTTCCCGCAGAATGACGGGATGCGTTTTCACAACGGCAACCTGCCGCTGCATGAAAACGGGATGCAGATTCATGCGTACAACGGCGAAACCGTCATTTACAGTAAGACGTACTATTCCATTGGCGGTGGATTCATCGTTGATGAAGAACATTTTGGTCAGGATGCTGCGGGCGAGGTCAGCGTGCCTTATCCGTTCAAGTCCGCGACCGAAATGCTGGAATACTGCAACAGCACCGGCCTGTCTCTCTCTGGCATGGCGATGCAGAACGAACTCGCGCTGCACAGTAAAAAAGAGATTGAAGAGTACTTTGGCCACGTCTGGCAGACCATGCAGGCTTGTATCGATCGCGGCATGAACACCGAAGGTGTGCTGCCGGGGCCGCTGCGCGTTCCTCGTCGTGCTTCCGCCCTGCGTCGTATGCTGGTTTCCAGCGACAAGCTCTCCAACGATCCGATGAACGTGATCGACTGGGTGAATATGTTCGCGCTGGCGGTTAACGAAGAAAACGCCGCAGGTGGTCGCGTAGTAACAGCACCCACTAACGGTGCCTGCGGGATCGTGCCTGCCGTTCTGGCTTACTACGATCACTTTATTGAATCTGTCAGCCCGGATATCTACACCCGTTATTTCCTGGCGGCGGGGGCAATTGGCGCGTTGTACAAGATGAACGCCTCTATCTCTGGCGCCGAAGTAGGCTGTCAGGGTGAAGTCGGTGTGGCATGTTCCATGGCTGCTGCAGGTCTGGCTGAGCTCCTGGGCGCCAGCCCGGAACAAGTTTGTGTGGCTGCCGAGATCGGTATGGAGCATAACCTCGGCTTAACCTGCGACCCGGTTGCCGGACAGGTACAGGTTCCGTGCATCGAACGTAACGCCATTGCTTCCGTGAAGGCGATTAACGCCGCACGTATGGCGATGCGCCGTACCAGCGCGCCGCGAGTCTCGCTGGATAAAGTCATCGAAACCATGTACGAAACAGGCAAAGATATGAACGCCAAATACCGCGAAACATCACGCGGTGGCCTGGCAATCAAAGTCCAGTGTGACTAATACTTAATTTTCGCCCATCTGCGACGGATGGGCGAATTTACCCCTTCTCGCTCGTCTACTGTAATTTTCCCCACTACACTTGCTCTGTTGCTGTTGGCTTCTGGGACCAACGGCTTATCAGGCGGCCCGCATGCAAACAGCACAACGGATCATTCAAAACTATCGCCGTAATCGCTTAATCGTCTGCACAATATGTGCACTACTGACGCTCATTCTCACATTAACGGTTCGATTTATTTCGGAGCGTAATATAAATCATCGTTACACTGTCACCTTTGCTAATCATGCCGTTGAGGCACTGGATGATGTGCTGCTCCCACTGCAGGTCGGGCGCGATATACTGCTCCCATTGATTGGTCTTCCCTGCTCTGTGGCGCGTTTACCTTTGAGCAAGCATGCTGCCAGGCTACAAACAGTGCGCTCTATCAGTCTGATTCAGGGGGGGATTCTTTATTGCTCCAGTATCTTTGGCTATCGCAATGTGCCTATCAGCCAAATTCAGCCTGAATTACCGAGCCGGGAGGCGCAACTGCTGTTGTCCACCGACCATTCACTGATTAAAGGTAGTCCCATTCTGACGCAGTGGTATCCGGCCTCCGCGGATGGCGAAAATGGGGTGCTGGAAATCGTCAACATTGATTTATTGTCGACCATGCTGCTGGAACCCCAGCCGCCGCAAATCACCAACGCCAGTTTAACCGTCGGTAACCGCCACCTGCTCTACGGACAAGGTGTTGTCGAGACCTTGCCTGCACTGAACGATGAAAAACGTTATCAGCTTTCATCGCAACATTTCCCCTTCACGATCAGCGTCACCGGCCCAGGCGCCAGTGAATTGGCGATAAAACATCTGCCGACACAACTGCCGCTGGCGGTGATCCTGAGCCTGTTGGTGGGATACCTTGCCTGGCTGGCAACCGCCAGCAGAATGAGTTTTTCCTGGGAGATCAATCTGGCTCTCGCGGCACACGAGTTCGAGTTGTTTTGTCAGCCACTGCTGAACGCGCAGACCCAGCAATGTATGGGTGTAGAAATTCTGTTGCGCTGGAACAACCCGCGTCAGGGCTGGATTTCGCCGGAAGTGTTTATTCCTATCGCCGAAGAGCACAACCTGATTATCCCTCTTACCCGTCATGTCATCGCAGAAACCATTCAGCAACGACACGTTTTTCCGATGAGTAGCCAGTTTCATATCGGTATCAATGTTGCAGCCAGCCATTTCCGCCACGGTACGCTGTTAAAAGATCTCAATCAGTACTGGTTCAGCCAGCATCCCATCCAGCAACTGGTTATTGAACTGACCGAACGCGATGCCTTACTGGATGTGGATTATCGGATCGTGCGCGAGTTGAATCGCCTCGGCGTTAAGCTGGCGATTGACGATTTTGGTACCGGAAACAGTTCGCTCTCCTGGCTGGAAAAATTGCGCCCGGATGTGCTGAAAATTGATAAATCATTTACTTCGGCGATCGGAACCGACGCCGTGAATTCAACCGTCACAGACATCATTATCGCGCTGGGAAAAAGGCTGAATATCGAACTGGTGGCTGAAGGCGTAGAAACGCAGGCACAGGCGCAGCATTTACGCCGTCATGGCGTACATATCTTGCAGGGTTTTTTGTATGCGAAGCCGATGCCGCTTCGTGATTTTCCCAAATGGCTGGCGGGCAGTACACCACCACCCGCCAGGCATAACGGGCACCATATCATGCCCATTATGCCGTTTCGCTAACCCCGTTTACTCGTTTTCGTCGTGAGCGGGTTGTTCTTTAACAATGCGAACTAAATCCACACGATAGTCATTGGCTTCGACAATCGTAATGCTCAGCGGTGCGACCTCAATAACATCACCTACACGTGGGATGTGACCGTTAGCCGCAATCACCAGCCCTGCTACGGTGGCGATGTCTTCGTCCTCATCCACCAGCGTATCCACGTCCAGCGCCTGTTGCAGCGCGTGCAGATCGGTTCCCCCTTTCACCAACCAACCGCCTGCATCAGCAATAATTTCAGGCGTTTCGTCGGCATCCGGGAATTCACCGGCGATCGCTTCTAATACGTCCAGAGGTGTTACCAGCCCCTGCACCACACCAAATTCGTTAGTGACGATGACAAAGCTACCGCGGGCACGACGCAGCACGCCTAACAGATTAATCGGATCCAGCGTTTCCGGGACGACAATGGCCGGCGAGGCAGAGGCAATGGCCGCCACATCCACACCGTCTTCCAGCGCCACCAGCAGCTCTTTAGCACGCACGATACCGATAATTTCGTCCAGTTCACCGCGACACACCGGGAACAGGCTATGTGGAGAAGAAAGCAACTGTTCGCGAATTTCCGCTACGCTCAGGTCGGCGTCGACCCAACTAATTTCACCACGAGGTGTCATGATGCCGCGTAATGAACGGGATGCCAGTGAGAGAACACCGTTGATCATATAGCGTTCTTCTTCCACAAACGCGCCTTCCGGGACCGGGACCGGCACCGGATTGTCGGATTCCATCTGCACGCTGGCCTGACGTTTACCCCCCATCAGACGCAGAATTGCATCCGCAGTACGCGCACGCAGCGGCAGAGTCGACTGGTGGCGAATAAAGTTCCGACGGGCAATCTGGTTAAACAGTTCGATAATAATTGAGAAGCCAATCGCGGCGTACAGATAACCTTTCGGAATATGGAAGCCAAACCCTTCGGCAACCAGGCTCAAACCGATCATCAGCAGGAAGCTCAGACAGAGCACCACCACCGTCGGATGTTGGTTCACAAATCGCGTCAGCGGCTTCGACGCCAGTAGCATCACCGCCATCGCAATAACCACCGCCGCCATCATCACCGGCAGATGGTTGACCATACCGACTGCAGTAATGACTGCATCCAGTGAGAACACCGCATCCAGGATAACAATCTGCGTCACCACGACCCAGAAACTCGCATAGCCTTTTGACTGCCCGGTCTCATGTTCACGGTTTTCCAGCCGCTCATGCAGCTCTGTCGTAGCCTTGAACAAGAGGAAGATACCCCCCAGCAGCATAATCAGATCTCGCCCGGAAAACGCGTAGTCCATGACCGTAAACAGCGGTTTTGTCAGCGTCACCATCCACGAAATAACAGACAGCAGTCCCAGACGCATAATCAGCGCCAGTGACAAACCAATGAGACGCGCTTTATCTCGCTGTTTCGGTGGCAGCTTATCGGCAAGAATTGCAATGAAGACTAGGTTATCGATACCCAGAACAATTTCGAGAACAACAAGCGTGAGCAAACCCACCCAAATCTGCGGGTCCATTAAGAGTTCCATGACAAGCTCCTGCTTAAGGAATGATCAAACTGCGCCCTGAACATCTCAGGCGTTAAAGCAATATGCAGATAAAGTTTGTGGCAAAAAGTGCCAAACTGACAGGCTTGATACGGCCTATAGGTGAAATGACGTCGGTGACGATCCATATGGTGGGCTACTGCCCTATACTCCTGAGTAATTAAACAGATGCTAAACATAACAGAGACAACTGGTTTTTAGCAAAGATTTACCTTCCTTTGCAATAAGTTGTTTCGGAGATATTTCACCCTTCGAAATTTCTTATGATCGGAAGTTAAATTACGGATCTTCATCACATAAAATATTTTTTTCGATATCTAAAATAATTCACGAAAATCATAGGTTTTTCTTTGTAACCCTTATCTGAATCGATTCGATTGCGGACGAGCGATTCAAAATGCATCTTCACGTTGATGTGTTAACGATAATAAAGGAGGTAGCAAGTGACCATTGCTATTGTAATAGGCACACATGGTTGGGCTGCAGAGCAGTTACTTAAAACAGCAGAGATGTTGTTAGGCGAGCAGGAAAACGTCGGCTGGATCGATTTCGTTCCAGGCGAAAATGCCGAAACGCTGATTGAAAAGTATAACGCTCAGTTGGCAAAACTGGATACCAGTAAAGGCGTGCTGTTTCTCGTTGACACATGGGGAGGCAGCCCGTTTAACGCTGCGAGCCGCATTGTCGTCGATAAAGAGCATTACGAAGTTATCGCAGGCGTAAACATTCCCATGCTGGTAGAAACCTTCATGGCGCGTGACGACAACCCCAGCTTCGATGAATTAGTCGCACTGGCGGTTGAAACGGGTAGCGAAGGCGTAAAAGCGCTGAAAGCAAAACCCGTTGAAAAAGCCGCACCTGCCCCCGTCGCAGCACCTAAGGCAGCGGCACCCGCGAAACCGATGGGCCCGAACGACTATATGCAGATCGGCCTCGCGCGTATCGATGACCGTTTAATCCACGGTCAGGTGGCGACCCGCTGGACCAAAGAAACCAATGTAACGCGCATTATTGTCGTCAGCGATGAAGTCGCTGCTGATACCGTGCGTAAGACGTTGCTGACTCAGGTCGCACCGCCAGGCGTTACCGCACACGTGGTTGATGTCGCGAAAATGATCCGCGTCTATAACAACCCGAAATACGCCGGTGAGCGTGTAATGCTGCTGTTCACCAACCCGACCGATGTAGAACGCATCGTTGAAGGTGGCGTAAAAATTACCTCTGTTAACATTGGCGGCATGGCATTCCGCCAGGGGAAAACGCAGGTAAACAACGCGATTTCGGTGGATGAAAAAGACATCGAAGCCTTCAAGAAACTCAACGAACGCGGTATTGAGCTCGAAGCCCGTAAGGTTTCTACCGATCAGAAACTGAAAATGATGGATTTGATTGCCAAGGCGAAATAACCACCTGGCATTTACTTAGTTTTCACACTTAAGTCTGTATAGCAATAGGAGAAGTACAATGGAGATTACCACTCTTCAGATTGTGCTGGTGTTCATCGTCGCATGTATCGCGGGTATGGAGTCGGTACTCGATGAATTTCAGTTCCACCGTCCATTGGTGGCCTGTACGCTGATTGGTGCCGTTCTCGGGGATATGAAAACCGGTATTATCATCGGTGGTACCCTGGAAATGATCGCTCTGGGCTGGATGAACATCGGTGCTGCGGTTGCACCAGATGCGGCACTGGCTTCCATTATCTCTACCGTTCTGGTTATCGCGGGTCACCAAAGTATCGGTGCAGGTATTGCGCTGGCTATACCGCTGGCAGCAGCAGGCCAGGTTCTGACCATTATCGTTCGCACCATCACCGTAGCATTCCAGCACGCGGCGGATAAGGCGGCCGAAAACGGCAACCTGACGGCGCTCTCCTGGCTGCACGTTTCCTCCCTGTTCCTGCAGGCTATGCGTATCGCTATCCCGGCGGTAATCGTGGCGATTTCTGTCGGTACCAGTGAAGTTCAGAGCATGCTGAACGCGATTCCGGAAGTCGTTACCGGCGGCCTGAATATTGCGGGTGGCATGATCGTCGTAGTGGGTTATGCGATGGTCATCAACATGATGCGCGCAGGCTACCTGATGCCATTCTTCTACCTTGGCTTCGTCACTGCAGCATTTACTAACTTCAACCTGGTTGCTCTGGGTGTGATTGGTGCCGTAATGGCCATCCTCTACATTCAGCTGAGCCCGAAATATAACCGCGTAGCCGGTGCGCCAGTGCAGGCGGCGGGTAACAACGATCTTGATAACGAACTGGACTAGCAGGTGAGCGAAATGGTTGATATGACTAAAACTACCACCGAGAAAAAACTCACTCCGAGTGACATTCGTGGCGTGTTCATTCGTTCTAACCTGTTTCAGGGTTCATGGAACTTCGAACGTATGCAGGCGCTGGGTTTCTGTTTCTCCATGGTGCCGGCAATCCGCCGCTTGTACCCGGAAAACAACGACGCACGTAAGCAAGCTATTAAGCGTCACCTGGAATTCTTTAACACTCATCCTTATGTCGCGGCTCCCGTACTGGGCGTTACGCTGGCGATGGAAGAACAGCGTGCGAACGGCGCAGAGATTGACGATGGTGCTATCAACGGTATCAAAGTTGGTCTGATGGGCCCGCTGGCAGGCGTGGGCGACCCGATTTTCTGGGGTACCGTACGTCCGGTATTCGCCGCGCTTGGTGCAGGTATCGCGATGAGCGGCAGCCTGCTTGGGCCTTTGCTGTTCTTCATCCTGTTTAACCTGGTTCGTCTGGCAACCCGTTATTACGGCGTGGCATACGGCTACCGTAAAGGTGTCGATATCGTTAAAGATATGGGCGGCGGCTTCCTGCAGAAACTGACTGAGGGGGCGTCAATCCTCGGCCTGTTTGTCATGGGGGCATTGGTTAACAAGTGGACGCACGTCAACATCCCGCTGGTGGTTTCCACCATCACGGGTCAGGATGGCCAAACGCGCGTGACCACTGTGCAGACAATCCTTGATCAGCTGATGCCTGGCCTGGTTCCTCTGCTGCTGACCTTCGCCTGTATGTGGCTTCTGCGTAAGAAAGTGAACCCACTGTGGATCATCGTTGGCTTCTTCGTCATCGGTATCGCGGGCTACGCTGTCGGCCTGCTCGGCCTGTAAGACTGTTGTACATCACCGGGGGCTTGCCCCCGGTTTTTCTATTTAGAGGGTTGAGGATTCATGACTATCACGGACCTGGTGCTGGTTCTATTTATCTTTTCGCTGCTGGCGTATGCCATTTACGATCAGTTCATCATGCCCCGCCGTAATGGCCCCACTCTGCTTACTGTTGCCCTGCTTCCACGCAGTCGAGTCGACAGCGTTATCTTCATCGGTTTGATTGTTATTCTGATCTACAACAACATCACCAGCCACGGAGCACAATTCACCACATGGTTATTATGTGCACTGGTGTTAATGGGGTTGTATCTGTTCTGGATCCGTACGCCCAAAATTATTTTCAAACAAAAAGGTTTTTTCTTCGCTAATGTCTGGATTGAATATGACCGGATTAAAGAGATGAATTTATCAGAAGATGGTGTGCTGGTGATGCAATTAGAGCAGAGACGATTGCTTATTCGCGTACGAAATATAGACGACCTGGAGAAGATATATAAACTTCTCATTTCAAACCAATAAGTTACAAATATAGCCTGAACTATGTTTTTTATATCTCAGTGAAAAATAAACATAGCTAAGGCTATATTACCCCGCCCATATGTTATTTAATTTAACGTTTTATCTATAAATAAATCTAAATGAAAATTGTTTTCATTTAGAAGTCAAATAATATTTCTGCGTTTCTTGTTTTATATTCCAAAAATATGTTAAGGTTGCGCCCGTCGTTGGGGAGTAGCCGATTTCCAGACTCCGGAAATGTACGTGTCAACATACTCGTTGAAAAACGTGGCACGTACGGACTGAACATCACGTTTCGTCAGGCGAGACCATAGACACATCAACTGCAATGCATATTTGAATGGCTCTGTATAGACAGTGGGTCCGCTCAGTGTGCATGGTTACTGGGGGCAGTGATGTGTTTTATGGATTACCCCGGTCAGGACGCTGTTATGAATATCACCGCAACTGTTCTTCTCGCTTTCGGCATGTCGATGGATGCTTTCGCGGCATCAATTGGCAAAGGCGCCACCTTACATAAACCTAAATTCTCTGAAGCGCTGCGAACCGGCCTTATCTTTGGCGCAGTCGAGACCCTTACGCCACTGATTGGCTGGGGAATGGGCATGCTTGCCAGCAAATTCGTGCTGGAGTGGAACCACTGGATCGCCTTCATTTTACTGATCTTTTTAGGCGGCCGAATGATAATCGAAGGCTTTCGTGCCAACGACGATGAAGATGAAGAGCCGCAGCGCCGCCACGGTTTCTGGCTGCTGGTCACCACAGCCATTGCGACCAGTCTCGACGCGATGGCCGTCGGGGTGGGTCTGGCCTTCCTGCAGGTCAACATTATTGCCACTGCGCTGGCCATTGGCTGCGCCACGTTGATTATGTCCACGCTTGGCATGATGATCGGTCGCTTTATTGGCCCGATGTTGGGCAAGCGAGCTGAAATTCTGGGTGGGATAGTCCTGATTGGTATCGGCGCCCAGATCCTCTGGGCACACTTCCACGGTTAATTCAGGCGCTGCCAGATATGAATACTAAAGTCAGTCTGGCAGTCAAACTTCGTTTTCCTCGCTAACGTTTCCCACACTTCCGGCTTTGCCCGCCAGGCAAACGGCGTCATTTGCAATAACGCAACGGCCTCGCTACCCTTAAGCTGCATCTGATACCCCAGCGCAATACTCTGTTGCAGAACAAAACCGTCCAGTTGCTCTGTGTGTGGCGCATGTAAACGCACCTCATCATAAATCAGCCCTTTCAGCTCCATCAAATGACGCGGACCCGGCGTGGCGGTGATTACCCAACCGCCCGGTTTAACCACACGAGCCAGCTCTTGCGCTTTGCAGGGTGCGTAGATCCTGATAATGGCGTCCATTGACGCATCGGCAAACGGCAGACGATGGCTGGAAGCAACGCAAAAGGTCACCTGCGGATAGCGTCGAGCCGCGGCTTTAATTGCCACTTTGGAGACATCAAGACCAAAGGTTGTACAACCCGCTATCGCATCCGCGAAAGCGTGGGTGTAGTACCCTTCCCCACAGCCGATATCCAGAATCGACGCATCACTTGTTCCCAGCGTCTCGCTGAGCGCATTCACAATCGCATCGCGCAGCGGTTGATAGTGCCCGGCATCCAGAAATGCCCGGCGAGCCTGCATCATTTCCGCACTGTCACCCGGATCGCGCGACCGCTTATGCTGAACCGGCATCAGGTTGACATATCCCTCTTTCGCCACGTCAAACTGATGCCGTCCGGGGCACACAAAACTGTTATTCGCTTGAGTAAGAGGCAGATGACAAAGGGGACAGGAAAACGACATGACAACTCCGGCTGGTGATTTAAGGGCGCAAGTGTAACGCGATTCGCGCCCCGCGAAAATAACTTACAGCGACGGCGAGGCCAGGCTACTGCCGTGCATCACCAGTAGATGGTCAGAATCGGCTGGCATCCCGTCGGGTTTCACATTTTCCAGACGCAGGACATCACCCATGATCTGGCTGAAGACCGGCGCGGAAACGGCTCCCCCATAGTAAGCGCCGTTTTGTGGATTATTTATCACCACGACCAACGCGAATTTCGGCTCACTGGCAGGGGCAACCCCTGCCGTATAAGCCACGTATTTATCGACGTACTTACCGTCATCGCCTATTTTTTTTGCCGTCCCGGTTTTCACCGCAACACGATAATCCCTCACCGCAGCCTTGGTCCCACCGCCGCCGGGTAACGCAACGCTCTCCATCATATGTTCAACCTGATGCACTAGCGTCTCTGGCATTACGCGGGTTCCTATAACCGGTGGGTCGATACGTGTAATGGAAAGCGGTCGGTAGATGCCAAAACTGCCGATAGTGGCATAGACATGTGCCAACTGGAGCGGTGTCACCATTAACCCGTAACCGAATGCAAAGGTCGCACGATCCAAATCGCTCCAGTAACGTCGCTGAGGCATTAAGCCGCGACTTTCTCCAGTGAGACCTAAGCCGGTTGGATCGCCAAAGCCAAAGCTTTTATAGGTATCCAGCAGTTTCTGTACCGGCATTGCCAGCGAAAGGTGCGACACACCGGTATCGCTCGATTTCTGCAAAATACCGGTAAGCGATAGCTCCGGGTAAAATCCGACGTCGCGGATGCGATGTCCATCAACGTTAAAAGGATGAGTGTCAATCACGCTGTCCGGCTGCACTATTCCTTGCTGCAGAGCGGTCATGATCACTAATGGTTTGACGGTTGAGCCAGGTTCAAAGGTGTCGCTAATTGCACGGTTGCGGAAATCATCCAGTACCGCGCCTTCGCGGTTATTAGGGTTAAAATCGGGAAAACTCGCCATCGACAGGATTTCACCGGTGGCAATACTTACCAGCACCGCCGCACCAGAATCCGCTTTATTCCATGTCACGGCATTGTCCAGCGCATCTTCAGTCACCGTCTGCAAACGCTCATCAATACTGAGTTGCAATTCGTGCGCGGGGACTGGCATCACTTCCGTGATATTTTCAATCACATGCCCGAACTTGTCTTTGCGCACAAGGCGAGAACCGGGTTTACCCATCAACTGACTGTTGAAACTTTTCTCCAGGCCTTCAATACCTTGTCCATCAATGTTCGTAAAGCCGATAAGATTCGCCGCCACATGACCTGCGGGATAGAAACGGCGGGATTCTTCGCGCAGATTGATCCCCGGGAGATTAAGATCATCGACCCACTGCGCCTGCTGAGGAGAGATCTGGCGCGCCAGATAGATAAAGCGGCTAGCTGGATTGCTGTTAACGCGTTCAGCCAGCGTGCTGAGTGAAATATGCAGGGTCTTCGCCAATGCCTGCCAGCGTTCGTTATAGCCAACGCCACCTTTGCTGACAATCGTCTTCGGATCGGCCCAAACTGCATTCACCGGCACGCTTACTGCGAGAGGACGACCTTCTCTGTCGGTAATCATCCCACGCGGTGAGGCGATTGTGACTTCACGTAACGAACGCATATCCTCCTGCTTGACCAGACTCGTAGGGGTGACGATTTGTAACCACGCAACCCGACCAAGCAACAATCCCAGACTCAACAGAATTGCCACACAAAGCAGGGCAAAACGTACGGGAGTAAAATTGCGTGCATCGCCGACGTTTTTCTTTTTCACCGGGGCTCCTGCAAGATAGTTTTTCAGGTGACTGATTTAACGGGAATTGCCGGGAGAAAGCGGGGAAAACAATGCTACGAACATCACGCCTTTGCAACAAAGCGCTAATGGAGAGGCATTCAGAAATATTTTGACGTAATTTGAATTAAAAAGCCCCGCATAAGCGAGGCTTTATATCTGAATTGGTTGCGCTTGAGCGCTTCAAATCAGTGGTATCGATCAGATAGCTGTTACGTTAACAGCAGCCGGACCTTTCTGGCCGTCCTGAATTTCGAACTCAACGTTCTGGCCTTCAGCCAGAGTTTTGAAGCCGTTACCCTGGATAGCGGAGAAGTGTACGAACACGTCTTTGCTGCCATCAGCCGGAGTAATGAAACCAAAACCTTTAGACTCGTTGAACCACTTAACTTGACCTTTAATCTTTGCCATTTGCAAAATTCCTTAGAGTATTTTCTTCGCCCGCAGGCATAACATAGATAAAACTGAGACATTACTGCTTGAGGCACTAATATAAGGTTCGGCAGAGAAGCGGTATTCAACGTCAACGTGTTTACTCAGGACTTCTTTACTGAAAATGCCACACATAAACAGAACTGTACCTCGTTTAACCCAAACCGTGTTATCACATACAACGTTAATAATGGCAAGCCATTTTTAAACGTGTCTCGATCGGTCGCACAAATCCCGCAGTTCATCAAACAACAACTGCACAGTTATGCGCCAGGCCGAGTAGAGATATATTCTCGCCTCTCTCCCCTTGCCCCGGCAGGCCTGCGCCGTAGCAGGGACTTTTCTACCATAGCTCATCAGGTTCAACTGTTCCAGATTATCTGTCACAGCCTCTGCCAGATATCATTTTTTATGCTTAGTAATGCATAAAAAATCACAAGCTTAAAAATGAGATCGGCATTCTGGTTTTGCACTAAAATAATGAAAGAATGATGACAATGCACAAAAAAAAGGAAGAGAAACGTTTCGCTGATAATAAAACGATCGGCATCACAAAAATGACACAATCATATTATTAATCTATGGATAATTATATTTGTGTCAAACCAGAGATAAGATATTAATTGGTCAGAGCATCAGGAAGAACACAGGTTCGGCGTGTGCCGACGCAGTAATTGCCGGATTGTTGCAGAAGAAAATAATCTGATATCGTTGACGACAGGATGAGGATGAAGCATCTGAGAATAGCAGCTACAAACTCTCACCCTGTCTTTCTGTTTACTACCGTTCGGCTACCAGACGAATGATGTCATCATCTTCATCCTGAGTTTGCACCGCGGCTGGCTCTTCTGCTTTTTCCGGCTCGTTAGCTTCACAAAGACGGCGGAGCAATGCGCTCTGTCGTTTTTGTTGATCCAACAACGCCTCAAGCAGTTCAATCTGCTCGTTAGTACGCGAACTTGCCCGATTGATGAAAAACCACAATACAAGCCCGATTACCAGAACCACCACCGATACCACTAAAGACGCAAAACTCAACGCGCCAGAATTCAAAACTTCGTTCATTTCACCACCTCAATGTAGACAGCATAGTTTACCACTGCCGCACAAGAAGGTAATCAACTGTTACTGAAATGCGCTTACCAGGGAATAAATTTATTGATGGCGCAAATTCCGCTGAAAAATTGTACGTCCTGATCGCACATGATGTTGAACACCTGCGCCCACATCAGTATGCATACCAGCACGACAACGATCAGGACCACCCATCGAAATTTTTTCACTCCAACTCCACTCTCCGAATCTACAGCTTATGTTGATAAATTATCATGAGTTACCTAAACCCTAAGTTAACTGTAACGGCATTAAATGTTTTTAGGAATGATTCACTTGTTTCATCCCATGTACAGGCTAATCTAATAATAACGAGAAAAGATAAGAGGTTGTAATGCGTCTGATTATCCGCGCTATTGTGTTGCTCGCTCTGATTTGGATCGGTTTATTACTGAGTGGCTACGGCGTTTTGATAGGAAGTAAGGAGACTGCGGCTGGCCTGGGCCTGCAATGTCAATATCTGATCGCACGCGGGACCAGCACCGCGCAATACGTCCATACCAACAGCGGCATCATTGGCCTGTCAGATTGTCCCCTGTTGAGGAAAAGCACCGTCGTTATCGATAACGGTTAATACAGCAGCAAAAAATCAGTACGTTATTTGCTCCGGCGACGACGACAGATCGTAAAAAACCCGATACGCCGTATCGGGTTTTTTGTGTATCGCAACGCGTCAAAATCAGAAAGGGTAATCGTTATAACCCATTTGTTCTGAAATCTTACGCGCTGCGGTGTGCAGCATTTCGACATATTCGTGCAAACGTTCTTCAGAAAAACGCAGCGTCGGGAATGAGATGCTCAGACCCGCAATGACCACGCCGAAACGATCAAATACCGGTACCCCGATACAGCGCAGTCCTTCTTCCTGCTCTTCGTTGTCTTCGCCATAGCCCTGCTCACGGACTTTATTCAGTAATACCAGCAACTCATCGGTGTTAGTGATTGTCCGATCTGTACTGCGCTTGTACTCAATACCATCCAGAATTTGCTTCACTTCATCGCGGTCGCGCCATGCCAGCAGCACTTTACCAATGGCGGTGCTGTACAGCGGATTACGACGACCTACGCGAGAATACATGCGCAGATTGTACATCGAGTCGATTTTATGGATGTAGACAATACTGTCTTCATCCAGCGCACCGAGATGTACTGTCTCTTTGGTCAGGCGCGAAAGTTCGCGCATCTGAATGTCAGCGCTACGGATAAGATCAACGTTTTGCAACGCGCGCGCGCCCAGCTCGAATAATTTCAGTGTCAGAGAGTATTTCTCAGACTCGCCTTCTTGTGCCACATAACCCAGCGTTTTCATGGTCTGCAAAAAGCGATAAACGGTACTTTTTGACATCATGACGCGTTGTGACAATTCGGTAATACCAATTTCGCGCTCTTCACCCAGCGCCTGCAGGATGCCAAAAACCTTCAGCACGGAAGATACAGAATCGGGTTGTTTATCCAGATCTGCGATAGCCATTTACCACCTCATTGCGAGTGTTTTATAAAAATCAGAACCGGTTTTTATTATAATTTCACGTACCAGCCGTCGCAATCTGTCTTTGCTCACTTAGTTACAAATCTGCGACCTAACGCCTGAATATCAATGCTAAAATTATTATTCTCATCATAATTTCCGACAATATTGACTTCCTATGGATAAG
This sequence comes from Citrobacter sp. Cpa228, assembly GCF_030333085.1. Taxonomy (NCBI): domain Bacteria; kingdom Pseudomonadati; phylum Pseudomonadota; class Gammaproteobacteria; order Enterobacterales; family Enterobacteriaceae; genus Citrobacter; species Citrobacter sp. Cpa228. The sequence goes on from NZ_JAOWGQ010000056.1 coordinate 177,519, forward strand.
TTCCAGGCCGATGGCCTGCCATTGCCCCAGCGATACGGTGCAATTTTAACCATTGTTATTGGCATCTCAATGGCAGTACTGGACGGCGCAATTGCTAACGTTGCCCTGCCGACGATTGCCACCGATCTTCAGGCCTCCGCGGCCAGCTCAATCTGGATCGTTAACGCCTACCAAATCTCGATTGTCGTATCACTCCTGTCACTCTCATTTTTGGGTGATATGTTTGGCTACCGACGCATATACAAGTGCGGACTGGTGGTATTTCTGCTCGCATCACTTTTCTGTGCCCTCTCCGATTCGCTGCACATGCTAACACTGGCGCGTGTGGCTCAGGGTTTCGGCGGAGCGGCATTGATGAGCGTGAATACAGCACTCATTCGCCTGATTTATCCGCAGCGTCAGCTTGGACGGGGCATGGGGATCAACTCCTTTATCGTGGCGGTTTCCTCAGCAGCAGGCCCGACTATTGCGGCAGCGATCCTCTCAGTTGCCTCATGGAAATGGTTGTTTCTAATTAACGTCCCACTGGGTATTATCGCGTTGCTGCTGGCCATGCGCTTCCTGCCACCTAATACACCGCGTAGCAATAAGCCGCGTTTTGATCTGCCTGGCGCGGTGATGAATGCGCTAACGTTTGGCTTGCTAATCACCGCACTTAGCGGTTTTGCACAAGGGCAATCGCTTAAGTTAATTGGTGCTGAGCTCGTCGGGCTCATCGTGGTAGGTTTCTTCTTTATCCGCCGTCAGCTCGCGCTACCAGTACCGTTATTACCGGTTGACCTGCTGCGTATTCCGTTGTTTTCACTCTCGATTTGTACGTCAATCTGTTCATTTAGCGCACAAATGCTGGCGATGGTTTCCCTGCCCTTCTTTCTACAAACCGTACTCGGTCGTAGCGAAGTAGAAACGGGCCTGCTATTGACCCCATGGCCGCTGGCAACCATGGTGATGGCGCCACTGGCAGGTTATCTCATTGAACGCGTCCACGCCGGGCTTTTAGGCGCTTTGGGAATGATGGTGATGGCGTGTGGATTATTTTCACTGGTGTTGCTGCCATCCGCGCCGTCGGATTTCAATATCATCTGGCCGATGATGCTGTGCGGCGCGGGTTTTGGCTTGTTCCAGTCACCGAACAACCACACTATCATCACCTCCGCGCCGCGTGAGCGCAGCGGTGGGGCGAGCGGTATGCTGGGAACGGCGCGCTTGTTAGGGCAAAGTACCGGCGCGGCACTGGTGGCATTAATGCTCAATCAGTTTGGCGATAACGGAACGCATATATCACTGATAACAGCGGGGGTACTGGCAGCGGTAGCGATGATTATCAGTGGGCTGCGGATAACCCAGCCACGCGCATAAGCGCCAGGCACGGCAGAGCTCGCCGGGCCTGGCGTCATTTATTATTCGCGTAACGGTTCCGATGTCACCACTCCGGTTGGTACATAGGATTGGACGGATCGTCAGTATCGCCCATAATACAATCAGAAAAAAAATCTAAACTAAATCCTGAAGTGGCTAACTGCATCAATTTACGCTGCTCAGCCGTCAAATTCGCTGTTGGATCGAGTTCTTCTGCTGAAGCAGCATCTTCTGCGGAAACTGGCGTTGTGCTGATGGTCATATCGCCCATGACAAATACCTATTTGAGAAATTCTTTTTGGGTTTCCTGTAAGGCTTCTATCGTCGATGACAATACCTTGATCAGGTTATTAAAGATGGTATTCGCCTGGCTTAATTTTTCGGACATAACTTGTGACTGGCTTTCTACTGTACTGGACATCGTGTTCATCGAGTTTTCCCACTCGTTAAATATACCGCTACTGATAGAGACAACTTCATCCGCGTTGTGTCCTTCAAAATCCCAGGTCGATGTGGGAGAAACATAAATATTCGCTTGTTCCCCTCCCTCCCCATTCATGTCATATGACTTATCAAGAACAACAACACCTTCTGTAACATGTACAGGAGTTTCATTATCAACATCACCAGCGTCACTATTAGCTTCAGCTGGATCCAACATTTCCGTTGGAATTAAAAAACAATCATACTCATGATAATCATCAGTCTTCTTTGATGTTATGAGTGTATAGCCATCAGGGATATAAAAATTTCTTTGACGTATTAGGGATGGGGGTACAATAACCATCTCCGCATCCGTTGAGACAACAGAATATGATTTCTCGGTCCCTTTATTTCCACTATATCTTGAATCGATATGAGTGAGTGGTAAATCGGCTGGTGCATTGGTCTCTATTGGAGGAACTTTTCCGGCATCGGCTCGATATGCATACGGTGGAGTTACCGCAGAGCCGTGCGCATCAAAATCCCAATCTGCAGCATCGCTAACATAGATATTGGTTGCTTCACCACCATCGTCAGGTGCATCCCCAAACGTATTATAAGTCTCTTTTTCAAGAACAATATCTTCCGTGACATAATAACTGCCATTACGATAACTTAACTTATTTGTTGGTATCAAAAAGCAATCAAACTCATGATAGTCTTTAGTAGCCTCTGATGTCACTAACATATAACCCGGTGGACAACGACGACCTTTATCGGCAGGCACAACTTTTAACTGTTTTGTTGTAGGAATAACAAAATAGTCGTTATAGGTTCTTTCATCCCAATACTGATCTCCGAGATAGTAAGGATCAACAAGAGGTAAACCAAGCTCGGATGCAGTGGGAGCTTCAGCCCCAGTCGATGATCCGGCATCTGAGCGGTAAGCCAACAGGCTAAACGTTGCGTCTTTGGCATCCCGTACGGGCTGGAGATCAGGGTAGACATACAGGGTATAAGTGCCATCAGCCTCCATTACCAAATAAAGCCGACAGTCCTCTTCTGGCGGTTCGACAAGATTGGTGACCGCATCAACCACCGTTATATTGTCAATATCATCTCCAGGATTACCCGTATTCATTTTCCCATCAGCCCCAGCCTCTGTATGTGTTGCGATAGCCAGTTGATCGGATAATGCCAGTTGCTCTGCCCAATAATAAACCCCCTGGGCATCTAACCCACGGATAGCAACAGGACCACGATCAGGATAGGGACCCGCTGTCGTTTCGGGGTTAATGGGATTTAGGTTGATATTGCCGTCAGCATCATATATCCCCCACCCATTAATTATAGCATCAAGTTCATCTTGCACACCACCGACATCGATTTTCATTTTATCTTCATCGCTGGAGATATATGTCACCATTCGCGCTTTAAAGCTATTAACATCATCGAGAAATTCAACGCTTTGATTAGCAAGATCCGTATATACATCCATATAATCTGTTTGCAGCCCAGCAAGCTCAGTACTAACATCCGCATAGATTTCCCAGTCACTCTCAGGGTAATTCACCCCATTGTCATGATCGTTATCATTTGACCAGATATAGGTGCTGAAATCGATATCATCATCAATCTTGCCATCACCGTTCTTATCCATGTTTTTGTCAAAAGTGATGTCCCAGAGTGAGCCACCAACAGCCGAGTCCCCTAAAGGTTTTCCCACGCTTTTTTCGCTTGAAACACCGGTGTTCATGAACCGAGAGAGAGACGATTTCAATACGCCCTGTGCAGGCGTCGTATCGATAAGGATCCCTTTATTGAGAAGCTGATGATACTGATCAGAATAGACTGCCAGTTTTTCTGTCAATATATCCATCACCTGCTGGCGGCGTGTACCCGTTTCTGCCGTGCCAGCAGTTGTCGAAGCTTGTAGCACCTCAGGTGATGAAGAAACCGCATTCGTGGTGGTACGTAGAATTGAAAATGAATTTTGCCCTGCTGTTGTGACACTTGTAGACATCGTATCTTTCCCTGAAAGGTGTGCAACGTTTTAGTTACCTGGCATCCCGGCAAGCGTATCCTGAGATTGCACATAATGAAGCAATTGTATGTTGCTGGTAATTGCAAGTTTCTGCATCGCGTTGTGCTTATGTACCGCAACCGTACAGACTGAGCGCTTGAGAAGGTTTGCAATCTCTTTTACCCGCATGCCCCGTGCATACAGGCGAATAATTTCGAGTTCACGCGAGGTTAACAGGGACTGCTGTTGAGCATAATCAGTAGCTATATCCGCCAGTTGAATCCGCGGAGAAGAATAAAAGCGCCTTGCCGCCAAATCAGATAACGCTTTTGGCAGACAACGTTCCAAATCATCTTTCTTGCTTATTAACGCGTGTACCCCTGACGCCCGGAGACGTCGGAGCGTGGGAGTAAACGTGTAGTTTTCACTTACCAGCGCAATCAGTTTAAGATCCGGAGCTACCTTTTGAATTCTCGATATATAGTGACTGGCATCATTATTGTTTTCACAGTCAAAAGATACATCAACAATCAAAACTAAATTTTTATCATCGCATTTGCCTGATAACGTGCGAATCAGATCATTTCGTGAATGAGCTACAAATGCAATATCTGCATACCCGACAAGCAAGCTGCGCAATCCTGTAATAACAATCGGTTCATCACAGGCAACCGCAACGGAGAGTCGAGAATGTAGGAATTTATGAGACATACTCGGTTCCTTCTTATGCAAACGCTAATCAATCCTTAATTAGCTAAAAATAAACTATTTGCGATAGTTTCATGCACGGCAAAGCAACTCAAATTATTTATTCTAATTTTAGAATTAAAAACACATTAAATCATTTCATCAATGAATGATTTTATACTCATTCATCACGTTTTTAATATATTTATGTGTCTCATTAAATGGGGGTATTTTATTGCTATACTTTGCAACGTTCCCCTCTCCCGCGTTATATGCGGCCAGAACCAGTTCGAGATTACTTGTATAGCGTTTAGCCAATTCTGAGAGCAAATAAGTGCCAAGATGAATATTCATCTCAGGATCAGATAATCTATGCTTTTCAAGAGAATACCCTAATGCTGAAGACAGGCGGTTCGCTGTATCAGGCATCAACTGCATTAAACCCACAGCGCCTTTTGCCGAGATAATGTCCGGATTAAATCCGGACTCAACAGCCATAACCGCCTTAACGAGATACGGATCGACACCATACTGCCTGGCATAGTGGCCGATAACCTTATCGTAACGACCGTTTGCCATTTGTGTCGTAAACTGACGCCGCGGTGAGGAACGCGATATGCGAATGGCGGAATTGGCTTTCGTGGCCTGCCAGCGTTGCACGGCATCATTTTTAGCGATAGCGCAACGCCGACCCTTGTTTGACGTTCGTTGCTGTTCGACATACATGATTCCCTGAGCATCTTCATAACACCACTGCGCTGCCATCGCAGCAGGCATGAAACAACACAGTAAAAGAAATATACTATGACGCATCTCCATCCCCTTCCTTGTTTGTTTCTGCATTTTCTTTATCGCAGTTAACATCAACCACCATCTCTTCTGACTCGTCATTCTGAGGAATATCATCTTTCCATGCTTGTTCCATCTGCTCGAGCCAGGTCAGTAAGCGCATAATTTCATCAATACTGCTGCTATCAATAAAAGTATAAATTTTCGCCGTCTTAAAAATTCGCCGTGCCAGCGAGATGTTGCGAATAACAGGGATATTATTTTTTTCCGCGAAAGCAATAACCGCAACAGCGCGAGAGTTTTTCTCGATGACTGAAATAAAAGGTAAGCCAATTACCGTAGGATTAAAATAAATTCCCAATGCGATATGTGTCGGGTTAGCCAACACCATTTTTGAAGTCAATATATTTGCTTTAGTCTGTTCAGAAAGCAATTCACGATGCAATTGCTTACGTGCGCTTTTAATGTGTTGATCACCCTCATTATTCTTATACTCTTGCTTAATTTCCTGTTTGGTCATCATCAAGTCTTTAATGTATAAATAAAAATCAACCAAAGCATCAAATGCCATAATGATTAAAAACGGTAACAAGGTATAACAAAAAAGCAATGACATCAGCCCACGCCAAACATTAATAAAGTGCTGGATCCCACCCGTCGGTATAGTAAATAATCGAGTATGATATTTTATAATAAAAACACTAAAGCCAGTGAGTGCCATCCCAAGATACAAAATAGCTTTTATACTGTCTTTCAGACCCCTGATGCTAAATATTTCTTTAAATCCTTTTATTGGATTAATGGCATTCAGATCCAATCGAATCGCCTCCGACGCCATTTTGAAACGTGTTTGTAGCAATGTCACCAGTGCCGAAGTGAAAACAGAAATCAGGGCGATACCAGAGATAATTTTAAACGCTGTTGTAAATACCAGTCGCGCATATTCTCCCGTTGATAGCATGAAACCACTACTGACGAATAAATCGAAATAAAATATTAACTCCCTGGCATCAATGGTCATCCACACAAATGAGGAGACAGCAATTAACGTAAGTAGTCCTACAAAATCTCGGCTAAGAAACATCTGCCCCTTTTTAGCAGAATCTTCTTTCTTCTTATGTGTTGGTTGTTCTGTTTTTTCTTCACTCATTATGCTTAACTCTTCGGTAAAAAATCACTCAACCGCAATCCTGTCAACTGGGAGATAAGTAATGGTGTTAAATAAATCAACAGTACGAAAATGGCGATAACGCTCTTTAACGTTAATGCGACAGAAAAAGCATTCAATTGTGATGCAAAACGTGAAAGTAAACCAAGTGCACATTCTGTGACAAATAAAGCGACGACGATAGGCCCTACCAAAATTAAAGCCTTCAGCATTAACTCATTAACAAGATGAACCACTTGCAATGCTAATGCTTTGTCAAAGTGAAAGGATTGTGCCACCGGAAATATTTGATAACTTTTTTTTATCGCCTCACAAAGCGTAACCATTCCGCCACTTAGCATAAAAGTCGCGCCATAGAAATAGTTCATAAAACTGGCGAAAACAGATGTTTCAACCCCTATCCCTGGATTCATAGTACTACTAATAGTTGCTCCGCGTTGGTTGTCAATGACCTCACCTATCACCAAAGCAATCCAGAATGGCACTGACAGGCAAATACCGCATAGTAAACCAATAATCGCTTCCCGAACGATAATCACCATTGGTGGCGCCGCTGGCGCCAGTGAAAACTGTACACTCAGCAGGGGCAAAAAACCGAGAAGCATAAAACACGTAATTACATTTTTGGCTAACATGCCCCCTAGCACCTGGCTGTTAAACTAGGGTAAGAAAAATGTCATTGGCAGAAGTCTGGCCATCCCGATAACAATCAACAGGATATATTCATGGTAGAGCACATAAACATTCATAGGCGACTCATTAGGGTATCTGGAATGCCAGGGCCAACACTTCGGCAGCGAAACTTTTCAGGCTGGAAACAAACCACGGTGCAGTCATAAAAAGCGCGGCACATACTGCCAGCAATTTGATACCAAATGGCAAGGTCTGTTCCTGGATATGAGTAATTGCCTGAAGAAGAGCCACAACTATCCCCACCACCGTTGCGACAATAACCGGAACTGAAGATAATATTAAGACCATATATAGTGCTTTGTTGCCTATATAAAAGATACTGTCCATTGTTATCCCGCCGTTTTCCATAACGCTGCGTACTGCATGACCATGCCGGTCGCAATCTTAGACCATCCATCAATGGCAACAAAAAGTACCAATTTTATTGGTAATGATATTGTTACAGGACTCATCATCATCATGCCGAGAGCCAATAATACGTTGGAAACTAACAGATCCACTACAATAAAAGGAAGATAAACATAAAAACCTAAAACAAAGGCGCTTTTTATTTCACTCAGTGAATAAGCCGCTAACAGCGTAAATAACGAACTATTCTCAACTGTTGGTTTAACCCCAACAATCTGATGATCATCCGTTACGGGATATTGCTGCTGATAAATATTGCTAAAAAATGTAAGGAGTTCTTTATCAGAAAATCGGTATAAATAATTTTTATACCCAGAAAGGCCGTTATCGATGAAGTTTTGCACTGACTCAACATTATCGAAAGAGACACCTTCCTGGCGATAATAGTCATAGCCCTGCAAGGCAACAGGCGACATGACAAAAGCAGTTAATAGTAGTGATATGCCATTCAAGGTCATATTGGATGGCGCCTGCTGTAAGCCTATGGCATTGCGTATCAATGAAAAAACAATAGAGAATTTAATAAAACACGTTCCACCCGCAATGAAAAATGGCAAAAGTGTCGCAAGACTCAGAATCCCTATCAGACCAATGCTATTATAATCCGTCATAATTTCATCTCACAGTGTGTTGTAAACGTCCTCTATTTCCACCGCCAGGCGGTCATTCAGTAAAACAAGTTCTCCCGTTGCTAACGTACGTCCCTGAACCCGGAGTTCAACATCGACTTTGTTGTCTCCCAGACCAATCTGCGCATCTAATACATCGCCTGTTTGTATTTTACTAATTTCTGCTAATGTCATGGTTGTTTCACTGAGTACAAACTCAATGTTTAATTTGAGTCCATCTGTTGTCCATAACTTATCAACAAGAGCATTATTTGTTTGACTATCCATAATATCCTCACTTACAGTAAAATTGTGCTGTTCATATTGAACCGCACAATATTTTATGTTTCCGACATAAAGGTAAATCTGAACATTTGTAATCCACAAAGCGTCACCAATGGCCAAATTTTCGATATCACTCACGGGTAACGATGTGAATCCGAGAGAGACTTTGATGGGGCAAAGCAAATGCTGGCAATCGTTTACTGTTTCCGTAACCAGCACGTCTAATGAGGTTAGGGATGTTTTTGGAAACCAAACGAAACCGGCATCGTCACCTGCACTGTAGAATTTCTCATGAAGAGGAATCTGACATTCTGGGTCCTCAATAACAACTTCAGCAATAGGTGCTGAAAACCACTCAGTCCCCAGGGAGAGATTAGATAACAACTCACTGTACAGCGAAGAAATAAATTTATTGCCCATCTGCTGAACAGAAAATCGAGCATCCTCCATACCATATTTCTGCAAAAGCGTTTCTGCAGAGACAAAAAAACATACCTCCGTTCCGGCGTGAACACCGCTACAGCGGATGAACGCGCCCTGCATTCGTTTCTGATTTGTCAGCAAAGCGATATCATTGCGTGCGCAGTACTGCATGATCAGATTTTCTGTGGCATCCAGGTGCCGTAAACTTGAAAGAATGGTATTCACGTCTCCTCCTCCTCGTCATTTAAATCATCCTTGTTTGCCTCATTCTGCTGCTGTGAGTTCTGCTGATTCTGCAGATAGTCATTCACCGTTGACACGGCACCATCTACACGCAATCCGTGCAAAGGATGTTGCTGTTGGAAATTTACCAGCTGCTGTTCAGTTGCAATGTCCGATGGCAGAATTTGTATTTGCGTATCAGATTTATTCTGTGCGTGTTCTATGCGTACCTGGGCCGTCTGTTGAGTTGGAAAGGTCCAGCTGACTTCGGTCACATTCGATTTCGTGTTTACCGCAGGCGCTACATTTTTGGCAGACTTTAACGGCTGCTGATTAACTGTCTCTTTTCCGCGTACTCCAGGTGATAACTCTTCCGTTGCCCATCCAGATTCATCGATAGTCTTGTCAGGTACTGCCATAGCGGAAAGAACGGTTACCTCTGAAGATTCATTTTTTTTCTTATCAGTTTTCTGAGTATTCTCTTGATGTTGCGGATCCGCTGCGGTAAAAATTGTTGCCGATCGACTGTGGGTCAGGATTTCTTCCTTTAATCGCCCTAAATCTATATTCACTGTGGAAATACGTGTTGGCACATTAGATACTGAATTATTGCCCGTACTATTCGTTTGTAGCTGCTGCACGAATTTGGCCGACAGAGACGATAATAGCGGCTCCCCAGCTAATATTACCGATGCCGCAATCTGGTCAGTTTGCCCGGTGCCCTTATCTCTTTTTTTCTCATCTTTGTTACCGTCAAAATCCTCAATCTTAGTATTCTTTTTCCACTTGATATCAGTATCACTCAATAATTTCTGGATAATACCATCAATAGATTGTACACCGTCACAAGAGTCCATTTTTTCTGATAAATGTGCGTTCACTGATGATGTTTTTATATTTTCCATGCAATACATTCCTCTATAGAATATTCTTCCTGAGCAATTCTTTTGACATTACGTTGACGTTTAACTTTTTGTTGGCATAAAGACCACTTACGTTTTTTCCGTTCATAGCTGGCGCGTAATTGCAACAGACGCGATTTTTCATCTTCTTGTTCATGCTGACTTGCAATTAACTCATTTTTTTCCGCATCCAGACGATATAAAACTGAGAGCAGTAATGATTCTTTTCTTTTAATAGCATATATATTGTCTTTCGTTACTTCACTTTCGGTAACTCCATGCCATAAGGTGATGATACTGCCATCAGTCTCTTTATGACGTTCAGCATTAACAATCAGCAAATCTTTTAATCGTTCAATTTCGCGTTCAATACGTGTTACTTTCAGAACAACGCTATCGCAGTAAGTTGAATACAGATTTTCCATACTTTTATATGGCATACAGTGACTCCAACATTTGTGTAAATGATGTTTTATCTTCCATCTTTTGCTGGAGAAAATTCTTTATAATGTCAGTTTTCCCAACAATTTTATCTGTGGCTGGATTTTCACCCGGTTGGTATTCACCTAATTCAATCATCAGCTTCAATTCGTCCAGTTTTGACAAATAATTGCGAAATAAAGATGCAGCTTCACGTTGCTCATCAGATGATACTGCACGCGTTACACGACTGACGCTACGTAATACGTCAATTGCCGGATAATGCCCTGTACCAGCCAGTTTTCTGGAAAGATAAATATGCCCATCAAGAATCGAGCGCACTTCATCACCGATGGGGTCTACTTCCTCTTCTTCTTCAAGCAGTACCGTATAGAACGCTGTAATGCTGCCGAATTGAGTTTTACCACTTCTTTCCAGGATCCGCGGCAAATTATCAAAAACAGATGATGGGTAACCGCGTCTTGCAGGCATTTCTCCAGCTGAAAGCGCAACGTCACGAAGCGCACGGGCATAGCGTGTCATTGAATCAATCATCAGCACAACATTCTTGCCGGCATCGCGAAAATATTCTGCAATAGTGGTGGCAATAAGCGCTGCATTCCGTCTTTCGACAGCGGGCCGATCGGAAGTAGAATAGACGACAATGGTTTTATCACGCTTATCCTCCGGGATCCCTTCAGCTAAGAACTCGGTAACCTCCCTGCCTCGTTCACCAACCAGTCCAATAACATAAACATCGGCAGATGAATAGCTAATGATCATTGTCATTAAGGATGTTTTCCCGGCCCCCGCCCCAGCAAAGATCCCTACACGTTGACCTATGCCGCAAGTCAATAACCCGTCGATAGCTCTGACACCTGTGGCAAATAAGCTATCGATTGACCGCCGCTCACTATAATCTGGCGGAGATTGCATAATGGGTCGAAGCATCGGTAAAAACGCGTTGCCAGGAGCTGGCAACGCAAAACGTTCACAAATCTCGCCTTGTGCATTAATAACTGTACCCAGCGTGTCCATCGATACTGAAAGTGAAAAAGCAGTACCATCCGGAACAATAATATTGGAGCATGAAATACCATCCGATCCGCCCAGCAGGCACAGCACAGCATTGCCCTGGCTAAAACCGATAGTCTCTGCTTGTCCAATGACCTGAGGATCGCTCAGAGAGCGATAAATACGGCATCGTTCCCCAATAAAAGTATGGCGCAACGGTGCAGTAATGATCGTCCCCTGAATCGACGTTATCCTGGCGTTACAATCAAAAATATCACTCAGCAAGATTTCCTGCATTATTTTAGCGCCTGGCTAAATTCATCTACACGCTCATAAAACTGGCTCAATACATCCGCCAATAACTCACCTTGTTCAATTACATTTTCACTTAAAAATGCTCTTAAAACAAAACTGCCATCATCTTCAACTAGCTGTAGCTGGCCTGTCATGCTCCAGTCACAAGTTGCAATCAATGATTCGATAAGTTGTGGAGCGGCATTTAACAAGGCATGACTATTATATTTTGCAATAGCACTCCAAAGAACCACAACACCGTTAACAGTACTAAACATAATTGACGGCTCTTCACCAAAACTAAGCTCGATTGTGGAATGATGATCTATATCAGAGATCAACGATGGATCACATCCCATTATCTCAAGCGCCTGTTTGAGGATATCTACAATTTTTGAAACATCCATTTAATTAGTCCACCATTTTGATTACGTTAACTTTAACACTTTCTGATATTTCACCAAACGAAATGACATCCAGATCAGAGAATTGTGACATTATCAAACGTTTAGTATAGCGTCTGATATCAACTGCAGTTAGAAATACAACATCCTTTCGTGAAAGATTCAATAAATGATGCTCAAACCTATCAATAACAAACTCATTATCTGCCGGTTCCATATTGATAAATGATCCTGAAGCTGATGTTTTAATTCCTTTGCGAATTTTATTTTCAATCTCAGGTGATAACACCATAACTGACAATACATTTTCAGTCGAAAACTTATCCGAAATATAGCGAGCTAACGCACTGCGCACATGCTCTACCAACTGGATAGTATCTCTCTCTTTCCCACCCCATAGTGCCAACGCTTCCAGCACTGCTTTCATATTTCTTACTGAAATGCGTTCACTTAACAAACGCTGTAAGACTTCAGATACTCGCTGGACAGTACAATGTCTGTAAGTTTCCTTTAATAACTCAGGATACTGGCGTTCAAATTTATCCATAATATTTTTGGTTTCCTGAATGCCAAACAGCTCAGGGATCTGTGCGGTCACCAGCAACTGAAAAGAGAGCATCATTTCATCTTCTGCCGAACGCAACGTAAATCCCAAGGATGAACATAACTCCTGGTTTTGTTCGGCGACCCAGTATTCTTTTTCATTTCCATATTCAGTGGTGATTACATCAATGCCGGGTAAATCAATAATGCCGTCAAGATTCAAAAGTTTAAAATACCCAAAGTTTATTGGAAATACACCTGCAGTAACTTCATTGATCAAGACAACAACATGGTTCAACTGCACGTTTGGGCTCATTATTACACTGACTTTCGGGAGTTCAATACCATAGTTAAGGTAAAAATCCTGCGAAAAACGCATGCCAAAATGTTCAAGATCCAGATTGCTAAAATCCTGCTCTGGGAGCATTACCATCAACGGTACAGTTTCAGGTATAATACTTGCTGTGGGTAAAACAGTATATCCTTCACTACCTGAACTCCCCCCGGGACTCGTTTTTATACTCCCCGAAAACGTTGCCTGCTTTTTAGCTTTCATCGTACGGTTAAAATAAACAGCAAGAATAATGCTAGCTATAAGCATAAAAATTATCAATGGAAATCCCGGAAGACAACCAATTAAAATGGCGACAATTGCCGTAACAATCAAAACGAAATCACGCTGAAAAATCTGATCAATGATATTGTTACCCAGATTTTTCCCATCCTCACTAACCCTTGTTACCACAAAGCCGGTACCGATAGAAATAAGTAAAGCCGGAATCTGAGCGACCAGGGCATCGCCAATTGTTAAAATCGTATAGACATCGGTAGCCCCACTAAAGGACATGCCATGACGCCCCATACCAATAGAAACGCCGCCAATGAAATTGACAAAGATAATCACAATGCTGGCAATTGCATCACCCTTGATAAATTTCATTGTACCATCTAATGCACCATACAGTTGGCTCTCCTTTTCCAGCATGGAGCGTCGCCGTTGGGCATCATCAGCATCAATATTTCCCGCCCGCAGATCTGCATCAATACTCATCTGTTTACCGGGCATAGCGTCCAGAGAAAAACGTGCACTAACTTCTGCGACACGCTCTGAACCTTTTGTTATAACAATAAATTGAAAAAGTGTAACAATTGAAAAAATGATAAAACCAACAATAATATCCCCTGCAATAACAAAGTTACCAAATGTTGTAATAATGTGTCCTGCATCAGCCTGCACCAGTATCATACGACTGGTACTGATAGATAACGCAAGACGAAAGAGCGTTGTAATGAGCAAAAGTGAAGGCAATGCAGAAAACTCCAACACTTTCTGTATATAAAATGTGCCAATAAAAATTGAAATAGAAAATGTAATATTAAAAGCTAATAGTACATCGATAAGCCATGTTGGTAATGGTATAATCAACATGGCTAATATTAATATCATCAATACAACCAAAAATAATTCTGGCCTCTGCGCTATTTTTTGCCACATATGTTTCTCAGACTACGCTATAAGTATTAATTACACTCTATATACTTTATAAATTTCTCGTATATAAGTGCTATATCTATTTTTTTCTGCAATACACAATAATAAACTTTATCGTGATGCGATAGAACTTGTTCATTGTGGCTAAGCATTTCACTGTTATTATATAACCATGCAGAAAGGTCGACCACACCTATGGGCATTTCCACCATTACAAAGTACCATACACCATATCGACAACAGCGGAATAAATTTCCCTTGAATGAAACAGAGATTTCTTCTCCGGCTAGCAAATTGCTTACCTCATCGTCCAGTCCGCTATTAACCATATGTCCTTCCGATATGAGTAAAACGAGCAAACCCGTCGATAATCATTGCAAGAGTATTCTCAATACTCATTTTCATTTTTTCAGCATCGGCCAGATCATCTGCAAAGATTGCAAATGGAAGTGGCTTAATAGCAGAATAAATTTGTTGAACAAAGTTGGTTTTATCACTACCTGAATAATATCTCATACAGTTGTTAATCAGTTCAATCGTTAAATTCTTTGTTTCATCAGGTTGCAAAATAATATGAAAGAAGAAATCAAGCAATCTGAAATCTCTTTCATTTGTTGATGGAATATACTCACCTTCATTCATTGTCGACATAAACATCTGATCGGCAGAGCGAAGTATATTCATTCTAAAATTTGCTTCAAGTAAAGTGCCAAATTCAAGTAAACTGCATGAAGGGTCATAACTATTAATATCACAATGCAGTGCCTGAGAATAGTAATCCAGTACGGCATAGCGATTTTCAATGCCAAATTTTTCAATCGACATCTGGTATATTTCTAGCGGATCGATGTTCTGCGTAATAAAACCTTCATAAGCTTTACGCAATGACTGTTCGTTTTGCTTTAATTGCAAACTAAATTTTCTGGCTGTATTTGCACTGTTAATACCTGCTTTTATCTTTTTCCTGTCAGGTCCCTTCATCAGATTTTCAAGTGCAGACTCCAGAATATCCGAAGAAACATCAGGCAATTCATCATCATCTTTTTTCTTCTTTTTCATCAAAATAAACGCATGAAGAAGTAAAGCAATTTCTGTCGGATCGGCGAATAACTGATGCAGATAATTTAACAATTGCTTTGCCGTCATTACTCCGCCTTTAGCAAAATCATTGATTTTTACCACACAGTTTGGTGTTTTCTCCTTTATTGAGGCTTCACACTCTTCAGCAATGCTTTCTGGTGATGAAGGTTTTGCTTTCGCCGCACGGTTATTCTGCAGAAAAGAACTCAATAATGCTGACATATCATCGGCCATAGTCATCGCAACCGAAAAAGAACCTTTCTCCACCTTCACCTCTGCATCATCCTGCATCTTAACAAGGACGTTGCTTAAATCGCCAATCCCTACCGCACTTCGGAAGCGGGCCATTGGCAAAGATTCTAATGCCATATTCTACCCCTGATGAGTTGGTGTTATAAAAGCATCTTGATTAATTTTTTGCGTCTTATTCTGATAATTTTTAATAGCATCCCAGCCATCATTAATGTAACCATCAAGCGCATCCTTGTGGTTAAAATCATCTTCAAGTATCCTGGGCTGAATCAAAAAGAGTCTTACTGCCTTTGAAGAATTGTTTGTCTTTGTTTTAAATAAATTACCGATCCATGGAATATCGCCAAGCAATGGGATTTTAGTAACGCCATCAGACAACTGATCGCGTGTATAACCACCAATTAGAAGATTCTGGCCGGCTGTCACCCGAGCCATGGTGCTGATAGCTGTATTCCCCACAACCGGTAACTGATCTACCGTTGCAGTATCACCTTGATCATCAGCTACAGTATTTCCATCTGTAATGTCAATGTTCATCTCAACGAGTTTATTATCATCTGAAATCATTGGAATAACGTTAATGGAGGTACCATAGGTTACTGTCTGGAGTGAAACTTCTCTTTCCCCCATCAATTTGACATAAAAACTTCGCGAATTGTCAAAAATAGCCGGAATATTATCCTGAGCCAGGATGATGGGGCGTGATACAATATTCGCCTTATTCCTCTGACTTAGCGCATTAACGGTTGCCAAAAATATATCACTCTGCGAGCTTGTTAAGATACTTGTAGCATTAAAAAATGTCTGGATGTTCGAACCGACTTTATATTGCCCTTGCCAATTTACACCTATTTGTTCTAAATCATCCTTATTAATATCAATAATCCAAAGTGAAAACTCGACTTGCTTACGAGGAACATCAAGGCGTGCAATAATATCTTTTATCATGTTAACTTGATCTTGCGTGCCTTTAATAAGCAAACTATTACGACCCGAAAATGGCAACACTTTAATCTCACTGCCAGAAAATCTGCCATTATCGTTAAATTCTGCACGCACGCCAAATTCAGATTCTTCGAGAATCCCTGTTTCAGTTGTAGACTCTGGCTTAATTTGCTTTTTCACTGCAACATTACTTTTTCCTTGAATTCCATTATCAGAAAATAAGTTGTTGATTGTGGTGGCAATACCTTGCATCGTTTTCGTTTGCCCGCGATAGCTATAAGTACGATCATCCACGAAAACATGCCGCAGTTTTACTGTATCAATAACTAATTCGCTGTTTGATGATGAATATCCCTCACCCATAAAGCCAGCTATACCAACCACGATTTCAATATATTTTGGTGGCCCTGAGATATAAAGTGTATTGGATGGCATATTCATTTTAAGTGGATATCGAGAATCATACATATCATTGCTGTGCAAGAAATCCTCCAGATCTCTATAGCTTCTGGCTGGAAAATGAATGATTGCAGTTTTAGCTTCTGAGGCTTCATATATATAATAGATTGAACCATCAAAGTACCAAATTAGCCCTAAGTCATGCGTAATGCGTTCAACCATTTCCATTGGTTTGTTAAGATCGAAACGGCCTGTCACCGAATATTTTTTCGCACGTGAACTTACAATAAATGGTTTATTAATTTGTGATGATATCGCTTTAAAAACAAAATCAACACTCTTATTATTGGCAGTAAAACTGTTAATTGGTGCCGTTAAAGCAACATCGTTACTGTGAGTCAATTGGCGAATGCCGTTACTTGTCGAATCATCCTCAACAGCAGAAACCACTCCACTATAGCTTAGTGCACTCAATACAATGAGCGTAATTAAATTTTTTATTACAGCTTCAGCCCTGAAAAACATTGATATATCCATCCATGAAAGACGTGAGAAATTCCATATTCGAGCATTCAAGTGGAAACAAACAAACCCAGCCGTTATTAATACCAATTTTACACGCAAAAAATTGATTCAATTTCATCACTAACATTGAGAGAACTGCATACTTATCAATAAAATATTCGTCGGTTAGCAGGAAAAGCTCATACTGTTCAGAATGACAGATATTATAATTTTTCATTTATCTTCCTCAATGAGGACGGTGTCATACCGAAAGAGGATAAGATAACCTGGTTCAAATGAGACTGTGAGCTAAATCCATTGTTCATTGCTATATGAGTAAGGCTTTCTTTTGTCTCTACAATATCCAACATTGTTTTTGTCAATCGCCATGCCTGCATCCGGGTTTTTACTGTATCACCGAAATATAATTGTGTTTTTTTTTCTGAAATTCGAGTATGACAAACCGTAACGTTCACTCAAGTTAGTAACATTGCCAATATCATTATTGATATAATTTTCTATAAGATAGTTTGCGAGAATATAAGATTCTTGCTGTCGTATAAATTCGCATAATGAAATAAAATCAATATCATCAATTCTTCGAATGTATCTAATAATAAATAATTGTTCCAGTTCTGAATATCTTAAGCATACATTGCCATTATGCTTATTTTGAGCATCAGAATTCCTGTACGTATTTACGTCAGAACAAACCTGATACGCAGCATCAAGAAATGCAAGCAGTTCAGAAAAATACCCTATATTTACAGTACCCGTTAAAATCCGTGACTGCTGATGATAATCTCTGATCTGGCGGCCATAAACTAAATGCTGTGAAAATCTTCCCTGTTCGCCAATCGTCCAGATATGGTCTTCACACCGCACATTCTTAGGACATTTATTCAATTGATTTTCAGTGCCTAGTGAAACGCATAGCAAAAAATTTTCAGATAATTGTCTGCGACTAATTTCATTTCCTGGATACCATTTAATTCTTTTAGCATTCATGGCCTACATCCGTTTTTATTCAAAACTCTGGTTGGCAGAAATTGTCATACTTCCGCTATCGTTAACATCAGCCATCATTGCCACAGCGTCCGTTACACAGATATTTAAGAAATGTTCCAGATTTTTGTCAGCGCTATTTATCGTTAAGGTTTTTGACTGAAGATTCCATCGAACTTTGGCATCTGGATGTCGGGTCTCGGCAAGATACTGCGTTGCACAGTACACAAGCTGTTGCCTGAATAAACGCGTAGAATGCGTAATATGTCCATCAGACACCAATGCGATGTCTCTTTTTAACGGTTTCTTAACTGTGCAGCCGAACAGTACGGTTGATAAAATCATTACAGCAACAAATAATAAATTCCCGTTATACATAATATTTTTCATATTTAAGTTCCCTTCCTTGTCCTTGGGAGCAAACTCATCTGCCGTTTCGCTACTGAATAATCCTTTTATCACCACGAGTCGGAGCCCTAGCTTTCGTCATAGGCTAATGCCTTTCATAAAAATATTACATAAATTTTTATTTATTTTTTTCATCTTTTTTTATGGAATAAATAAATGTTTATTCTTTTCATTTTCTTTATCCCTTAGACTGCGTTAGTAGCGTAGTAACCTTGTTTTTGTACGGGATTTTTATGGAAGAGAATTCGCAGTGTGCAGGGGATTGCCTGCCCCACTATGTCATGAAGGTGCTTTCTGGTTCGATGTATGGAGTAGACATTCCATTACCTCACTGCGAAAACGTGCATGTCCGCTTCATGTCACAGCAACAGTTATTAACTGCGGAACAAAGTGAACAGCAGTCTATTTTTAGCAGCGTCAACACTATTGTCGTCCCAGCCCCCGCAGAGCAGAGTACCTGCTTTCTGTTGTCGTTCATAACTTCTGCTGAAACTCATACAGTGGCTGTATCTTGCCAGCTACTATCACTCGCCGGAGAAGATCTCCTTTCTTCGGAAAATGACGGAGAGACTTCAGTTCGA
Source organism: Citrobacter sp. Cpa228 (assembly GCF_030333085.1). Taxonomy (NCBI): domain Bacteria; kingdom Pseudomonadati; phylum Pseudomonadota; class Gammaproteobacteria; order Enterobacterales; family Enterobacteriaceae; genus Citrobacter; species Citrobacter sp. Cpa228. The sequence continues at coordinate 196,850 of NZ_JAOWGQ010000056.1, forward strand.
GCTTTAAACCTGAACAGCCCAGTTAAGATTGGCCTGATAACTATTGCCTTAAAAATAAAGGATGAATCCTGGAATCAGGACGTTGTAAACTATTCCAGAGAGCCGTTTTCTGCTCTGCATCAGGATGAAAGCATTACCGATCCTTCATTTACTAAAGTATCAACCGATAAATCATATTTTCGTCGCCAACTTTATTGGCTGATTGTTCTCAGCACCGTTATCCTTATTGTAGCCGCCGCTTCTTTCATCGGCTATTGCGCTAAGGTGGATAATAGTGCTTCAGTATTGTCTGTATTATCTCCTGTTGAACCTGATATCGTTAAACTTAACGATGGCAGCATTTATGTCATTGTGAAGAACGATACCGACGTCGGCTGGGGCTGGCAGGAACTCAATAAAAGTAATATTAATACAGAAAAGATTCATATTGTATCTCTTGAATCGGCTCGCCTTGATCTCTCGGCAATGCTCCATGAACTGAAGATCCCATTCCACAAAATTGAACTCGCTGATTCTTCTACTTTAGTAATAAAATTTAGTACAGAACGTTGTACTAATGATACGTGCAATAAGCCATTTAACACTTTGATTGGTAAAAATTATCCGTGGATAAAAAATACAATCATTGGTTCATTTGCCGATCAAGAAATAATTGCATCAGCTGAACGTAAACTCAATGAATTAGGATTTCAGTTTACAACAGAAATTACACCTTTAAGAGCAAGCTTTATTATTCATGGTGTTATCGAGAGAGAACAGTATTCTGTTATCCAGAATTCGATAGACAGTTTTAGACAAAACTTTGGCGGTGAATATGTTCAGTTTGATTTTGAACTGGACGAACCGGGGTTACGGCCGTTGACCTATCGGAACGGTGATGACAGTTATGCCATCATGTCTGATTACCATTGGCTTTATCCCTATTAAATTAAATGGAATATGAGGCAATTTGAATGGTCACATTTAATAATAAATCACATGATGCAAGTACTGTAACCGACCTGGCGTTTGGTTCGGGATATATTAGCAATATGTCTTTAGGATTTGAGCAAGGTACACAAGACCTTAGACAATCGCTGGATGATGCATTAGCGGTTTTACAAAATGATCCGAGTAACCCCGCTAATCTGGCTGCATACCAATCTGCATTATCTGAGTATACTCTTTACAAAAATGCGCAATCGAACGTTGTTAAATCGTTCCGTGATATTGACCAGGGCATTATTGCTAACTTTAAATAAAATGATGTGCGGCAAGGTAGGTCCGCTGCGTTTGCCGCTATCGATTTATCCTACGGACAGGGAGTACTAACGTGAGTATGTCTATTAATCAGATATCACCGCAGTCATTACAGACACCAACTTTTTCAGAATCACAACCCTCTTTAGTCACGGGTGATTTGGTTGATCTGGATACGCGATTGACTGAAGAAGTCTCCAGACTGGCAGCAGGTACCCAGGTTGAAAAAGACAGAATTACCGCCGCATTGAATAACCCAGCTGTCACTTCCGACCCGGAGCAACTTGCAATATGGCAAAACAAGCTGAGCGCTTATACTATTGACACCAGTTTATATAGCACGCTGGCTCGTAAGGGTGTTTCCGCGATCGAAACATTAATAAAAACATGATGAGATCTTTTAATGTAAAGACTGCGCTGTTGCTACTTATATTTCTACTCTGCGGATGTAATGAAAAATTAGCTGACCAGTTATCTGAACGACAAGCTAATGAAATCATTACACTTCTGGAGTCGAATAATATTGATGCGTTTAAAGTTGACAGTGGTAAAGGAAAATATTCCATTCAGGTTTCTTCAGAAAGCCTGGCTTCAGCGACGGTATTACTGACTGCTTATAATCTTCCCTCCGCTGATGATATTGAGATATCTCAACAATTTCCTGCGGATGCAATGGTGTCCACGCCCCTTGGTGAAAAAGCACGACTGATCTCAGCTATTGAACAGAGACTGGGTCAGTCACTGCAAGAACTGGAGCATATTACCAGCGCCAGAGTGCATTTGAGTTATCCAGGTATTAGCCCTGAAAACAATGACTCATCTTCAATGGTGGCATCAGTATTGATAACCTATCAGGGAACGATTGATGAGACAGCATATACAGATAAGATACGCCGTTTTATCAGGAATGGATTGCAGGATATGCACTATGAAAATATATCTGTGGTTATGTTCCGCCAATCCGCCCCACTAAAGTTAGTGAGTATCAAACCTTCACATCCGCTATGGGGATACACCTTTATCATAGTATCTTCAGTTCTACTATTGTTTCTGATTTTGCTTGGTGTGTTCTGGCCTCGTATATCTCAACGTTTTCTTTCTAAGAAAGAGACAGAGTAATCAATCACAATATTATTATAAGCGACGATTTCTTTTCGTCGCTTATCATTGGATAAGCTATGAGTGAGATAATTATGCTTAGCAAAATTGTGCTAATGCCGGCTGACTGGGCGAATACTACCAGATTAGCTAAATTGCGCAATGTGCCACGTACTATTGTAAACAGACTTCTGTTACCACATAACACTATTGATATTGACCTATTGCAACTCTCTGAACAAAATATGTTTTTTATTTCTCGCTGGCAAGAACTCTATAGTGCAGCAATGATGGCCGCATCACGGCAACTGGCTCCTATGTTCGTACGGTTTCCCGCCGCCCTCACGCTTTTAACGGCCAAACAGCGCGCTTTCCTTTATATTCCCTGGTTTTCATCTTTACCCATAAACCAGGAATATCGCCAACCTGATCTCGCTATGCTTGAACAGTATGCATATACATTATTGGTAAAAGCAATGCACAATCGATTCCCCCCTCCTCTTGTCCCTCTACTGGCCTTATTTTTCACTGATGAATGTCAAGAGCCTGATATCAGAGATGACCAAATCTATCCTGAAGAATATCTTCTTTTTTTGCAGGCCTTAGAATATGCTTAGACAAATCTCACTTCCGAAGCAGTATCCTTTGCCTGATACCCCGCTTATCAAAGCGAAATGGCTGAATTCAGCGACCAGTGCATCCAGACTTGAGCTGCTTGCCAGGAAGCATGCTCAGCATATTCTGCGTGATGCAAGAAACGAGGCTGATGAATTGCGTTCACTTGCCTGGATGGAAGGTTATAGCCAGGGAATACAGAAAGCATCACAAACTGTAGTCGATTACGTCAGCAATATTGAATCTGCAACATCACAGTTGTTGCAACATTCGCAACAGCAACTGGAGAAACAGTTACAGCAATTATTTGCCAGTGAGGCCGGTATAGAAAATATACTTGCACTGCTAGCTCATTATCTATCACGTGATGCTATTACAGGCACTAAAGCTATCGTTTCATTCCCTGCTTATGCCATTCGCTCAGCCAAATCCATCAGTGACAATTTTAAGCAGTCCGGAATTAATGTTGAACTTCGAACATGTCAGGCTGAAGAGTTACGGGTAGAATATGGACAGGAAATATGGTGCTGCGATTTTCAGCGCCAACCATCCCAGCTAGCTAAATTAGCTATTGCCGCGTCTTTTGCTACGCTGAATATTTCTGAACGCCTTGAAGAATATCGTCAGCAGGCAGTAGAATCTGTTTCGGAATAATCGAGTTAGATCTTTTATTTTTGATTGTGTCTAAAGGCCCGAAACATATCGGGCCTTTTTTATATATTAGTTAGCCATCAGGCTTTCAGATTGCTACTGACTGTAGAAACCAGATCTGCTGACGAGTGGCGTATATCAGCCATCAGAGAAAGAAGGCTACTCATCACTTGCGCCGCTTTTTGTGCCGTTTCTCTACTCATCTCCATGGTTTGATCCATCATTTTGCCACTTGCCTGCAGGGACGTCTGCTCTGCTTCAGAATTTTTTGTCACCATACCAAACGAGCCTTGTTCTGCCTCAGAAAGACCTCGTCCCAATCCCATAGACCCTTGGCTGGCAGCGCTAGCCACCCCTTCACCTTTTAAGAAACCCGTGCCAATCCCCACTCCCGAACCAATCATCTGAGTCCCACCACTCACAATACCCGATGACAAAGCCAGTTTCCCCTGCTCGCGTAATTCATCTGCCGCAGCATTGGTGAAATCCTGACTAATGACACCGAGCTCGCCGGACATTTTATAACCCGCAATTGAAGATTCATTTTCTGACTCAATCATGGCGACCAGGAGAGTCAGCAGTGCACTGGCTTTTGGCATTGACACGGTTATCACATTACCTGTGCTGGTATCGCTGCTGCCTAAACCACTATGTAACTGGCTAAGAAGTTGCTGGGCCTCTTTACGTACTGTGGCTTTGTCTTCTTTAGTCTCGTCCACACCTTTGTAGCTATTGCCAACCAATTTCACTAATGTCTGGTAGGCCTGAGTATCTTTAATGTTCCGTCTACTATCCGTCTGTGCAACATCTACATTCTCACTTGTATTAAGGTATACATTGCCCGCTACTACTGAATTAACCGATCCAACCATGCTATTTATCTCCATTTTTATTACAATTACGCACGGGTATGTGCCAGAATTTGCTTACCCACCTGCATAGACATACCCGATGCTTCCGTTTCATTTTTAATAATCGCATTCATGGTTTTCATTGTATTGCTGTAGTTTTCCACGATCATATCCATAAATTTTTTGACAAAATCATTATCTTTCATAATTTCGATCAGCTTCGCTGAAATATCATCGCGTTGTTGTTCATAAACACCGCTGGTAATTGAATAAGCGCCATTATTAATTCCGCTGGCTGCTAGCGAAGTTCTGAATGTATGTTTAGACACCATTTTCACAACACTTCCAGCACCTGATGCTCCATGGTTTGAAAGGCCCCGTAAGATCGAGTTTGTCATATTGCTTGCGAATTTATTACCCAAGAATTTTGCGCCCTTCCCCAGCACTACCGTAGCGGCAATTGCTGCTAACAGCATTGTTATTGATGCAAGAATAGAGGCAACAAGCTCATCCGCCCCCATAGCTTCAAACATTTTAGCAAGTTCGCTCACAACGGCATTCATCGCTTTCCCCATAAAGGACTCGCCCGTTGCAGCTTTCGTGATTTGATCCGATATCATGAGAGCCGTGCTGGCAACAAACAAAATTGCCATAACGCCACCGGTAAATAGTGCAGAAATGGCACCAGCAATCATCGTCACAGCCATAAGTACTTTGCCGAGAGCGCCAAAAATCTTATGCATCCTTTTTTGTTTTTCCGCGATTTTATCTGATTTTTCAGTTTCCTTTGCCAGTTCAGCCTGTTTGGCTGACTGCTGACTTTTGGCCAGCTCCATATTCGTCTTTAAGGTTTCTTCGTTACATTTACCTAAAATAGTCACTAACTGTGCCATCATAAGGTCGACTCGATTAATGCTACCTGTATTATCGTTATTTACGACCTGGGGGCTAACTGTCGCACTTTCCAATGCGTCCTGCGCTACTTTCAGCATCTGAGTTGCCGTAATCACCGCTTGCTGTTTTTGCTGGGCATTCTTAGTGGCATCGGTTGCTGCCGTTTGCGCCTTGCTTCTGGCATCAATCGCCTGTTGGCATTCATCAGCGGCCACATCCACTGCCTGCTGTGCACTCGTCACCCTATCTGCTGCCGTATTAATCGCTAGCGTTTTTTCTTCATCAGTGCTGTAAATCGCGTTCAGCGCATCGTTATATGCTATTTGCGCTGAAGTAAGAGCATCCTGGGCATCGTCCAGCGACAGCTTAGCGTTGTTTAGCGATGTTTCAACCTGTAGTAAATTATCGTTAGCCTCGTTTTCGGCCTTTATGGCCTCGCTATAAGCTGAATTTGCCTGCGTCAACTCCTGCTGTGCATTTTCAACACCTTGCGACTTCTGAATGAGTGCTGCGGATGCGGCGCTTCCCATCAACTGTGTCGCTGTGGCACGAAACATTTGCCCAACCACAGTAGAATCACCCAGTTTAACCGCTAATGTGGCCAGAACCTCTGCCAGAGAATAGGTTGATGATTGCGTGTTACCTCCCGACATCGCACTATTCGTCTCACCTGACTGCGATTCAGCTTGCAGGGATGATCGCAGCGTCACACTTTCAGGGGAACGCAACGTTGGTTTCCATGATTCGCTGGTCATAGCCAATTTCTCTGCGCGCGTAACCAATTTTTCCTGGACTATTTTCTGCGCCGCATTTCCGTCGCTGCTGCTTGTAGAACTAATGTCCTTTTTCTCAGTAGTTGCTCTTTCAACATCACCTTCACTGGTTACCTGCTGGGTAACCAGCGTGACAGGCTTATTTGTTATTCCGTACATGGTTATGATCCTCATCACTGTCGTTAATCTTTGTTAGCGCTTTAAGATACAGTTCGGCACGTTTGACCAGCTCAGGATCCTTTTCGTGAGCCACGACCTCTTCAAATGAGTCGCGTGCTTTCGAATAGTTATGCAAGTGCATATAGCACTGCCCTGCCTCAAAAATGGCGCGCAGATTGTCATCATCAAGCGCATAGGCAATTGCATAGATATCCAGCGCATGCTTGTAGTCCTGCTTTAGTTGATAAACGGCGGCCAGGCCAAATGCGTAATCAGGATTATAGAAGTCATACATCATTAAAAATTTAAAAAAGTGCTCCGCTTTTTCAATTTCTCCTTTTTGGTAATACTCGTATGCACAGGCGTAGAAACCGTTCATCAGGCTATCTGGAATGCCATACAGCTGTTTGCGGGTAGCGCCCGATTCAAATAAATCTTCAATAAACTGTTCGCGATTTTCTTCAGCGATCTTACTGAGAAGATCCTCCATCAACACATCATTTCCATTTTCCATAATAAATCCAGTTCCATACAAATAATAGATGATTGTAATCTTATAATTATTACCGCATTTATCATTGAAATAAATAAATAAATATTTAGAAGGTATGTTTTCAGATTACCAAATAAATAAATAAATCGAAGCATTTTTTGAAAGAAATCCACCAACCGTGATGACATCATAAGTGTGATACTTGATGTTTAAAAAACGCACATGGAGACGGATATGTCAAACACAATTAAAGCATTCTCACACAGTGTTAGCCATTATAGGAGTGATTTCCACAGGCAAAGAGAAGTTAAGAACCATAATTTATTTTCCGCATGTTTTTCGGCTATCGCTAATGTCCCTAAAAATATTAGCATTGACAAAACCATTCAAAAAATAACAGCAGATTTGGCGCATGCTCGTGATACCGGATTTTCTATGCCGCTCTGTTTTGAAAATAATAAAGGTATCTGGACTCTAAATGCAGATCGCACAAAATTTTTGGGAGATACAGTTTCAAATATGCGTAAAGCTGTAAATACTTTTGAAGATCAATACAAAATTAGTTCCCTTAGCGGAAAAAATTTACAAGCCTTTACTGATCTGCAAGAAAAAAGGACAAATTTTAAATCCGATTTTAAATCTTCGATCCAAGCTTTTAAAGCAAGCGCTGACAGGCAAGAGGCCTGTATAGAAATGCTTAATGCTAATACAATAGATCCTATTTTTAATGCAATGCTTGATAAATATACTAAATTGGATAAATCACCGGTCAGAGAGAGTTCAAGACTTAGTCTTGATGCTATCAAGACCTCGTTCGCTAAAATATTGAATACCGGATATGGTACACCTGACAGTAAGGCAATTAGTGAGAAAGGTGATGCAGCAGCCCAAATTATCAAAGCGTTTCTGTCGTCTTCTCAAACAGTGCATATCAGTGACGTTAACATCACTAAGCTTGAGCAGACTGCTTTTAATGACTATATGAATCAACAACTTCAGGAGTTACCCGAAAATGGCCGCGAACTGACATTATCCTTATATCAGGCTTTCGCTACACACCTACACCCAAATCCAAATCCAAATCCAAATCCAAATAAGAATGACTTGTTTAATAATGATCTTTCTTCTACTTTTTTCGGACAGTCTATAATACTTAAAGATGATTTTGTGAAGTCCTGTAGTACTGAGGATAATTCAATTTCAGTTAGAGAGGCTCTTGATGTTGCATCTAAAAAATTTATTGCATACATTAAGACCACCGTCCCTGAAATTAATCCACCTGCATAGCATTTTCTTCGAAAATAACCATACTGCTCTCCACCAGCGGTAGTTTAGGTCTAACAAATAACAAACGAAGGGCCACGATGTGGCCCTTTTATCAACCCAGGCAACTTACTTCAGATATTCTCCGCTGCGCAGCGCTTCGATACGCTTATCCAGCGGTGGGTGCGTCATAAACAGCTCGCTCAACGACCTGGACTTACCGTTGATGCAGAAGGCCATCATGCTGGTTGCTTCCTGCGGCTCGTAGCTGGTTTTCAGTCGCTGCAATGCGGCAATCATCTTCTCACGGCCAACCAGTTTTGCTGAACCCGCATCCGCATGGAATTCACGATGACGTGAAAACCACATGGTAATAATACTGGCCAGAATACCGAACACCAGCTCCAGCACCGTTGCGACGGCAAAGTAGATTAATGGGTTACCATTGCTACCCTCGCCTTCTTCGCGGTTTCCGCCCATAAAACCGGCGGCGATTTGCGCCAGAATACGCGAGATAAAGATAACAAAGGTGTTCACCACACCCTGAATCAGCGTCATGGTAACCATATCACCATTAGCAATGTGGCTGATTTCATGCGCGATAACGGCTTCCGCTTCATCCGGACTCATATTTTGCAACAAACCGGTGCTGACGGCCACCAGCGACGCATCCCGGCGCGCGCCGGTCGCAAATGCGTTAATATCTGGCGCATGGTAAATAGCCACCTGCGGCATAGCGATCCCGGCCTGACGAGCCTGTGTCGCCACAGTATTCATCAGCCAGCGTTCTCTTTCATTACGGGGCTGTTCAATCACTTCTCCGCCAACGGATTTTAACGCCATCCATTTGGACATCAGCAGCGAAATGAAGGAACCACCAAAACCAAACAGCAGTGCCATAATCAACAAGCCTTGAACGCTGCTTGACTGAATCCCTGTCAGGCTCAATACCAGCCCGAAAACGACCATCACAGCCAGGTTCGTCAGCAGGAAGAGCGCGATTCGCATCATAATTTTCTTTTAACCTCAATTTAACAAAACGCACTATGCGATTACCCATATCGTATGGGTCTTACGGCTATTTTCAAGCATGCATAGGTGCTAAGTCACCAGAAAGACACAACTTTACATTTTATCGTATCAGACTGACGTCTTCATGCGTTTGTTAAAAAAACAGGCACAATCTCTTGTGCCTGTTTGACGTTATTGACTGGTCGCGGGCTGTTCCGCTGGCTTTTCTTTTTCAAGATGCGCCAGGTCGAGCGCGATTTTCACCGTTTCATCCAGATACGGATCGGGCTCCTGGTAATCCTTCGGCAGATCGTCCAGTTTCTTCAGCGGCGGTTTACCTTCTCGCTTAAACCGATCGTTGATACGCGCCAGACGCATTGCGTCATCTTCGTTATTCTCTTTCTCACGCTGGGCGTAATTCAAAGAGGCGATGTTGCGCTTATCCTTCATTGCGTTGAAACGCGCAATGTCTTTCATGATGTACTGGAATTCAGGATCGTTGGCGATGCGCGCATTGTGCTCTTTCAGCAATTCCGGCCCAAACGGCGTCAGGTTATCGGACTTGGTGTAGGTTGCCGCATCAATGCTGTCCCACGGCAGCGCGTTATCTTCGAACTTTTCACCGGTTTCGGTTTCTTCATTACCTGTCGGCATGATGATGTCCGGCGTAACGCCCTTACGCTGCGTACTGCCACCGTTTACACGGTAGAATTTCTGGATCGTATACTGCACAGAACCCAGCGCCGGCCATTCCGGACGCAGCATCTGATCGTAAATACGGTTCAGGGAGCGATACTGTTGTACAGTGCCTTTGCCGAAGGTTGGTTCACCAACGATCAGCGCACGACCATAATCCTGCATTGCCGCGGCAAATATCTCTGATGCCGAAGCACTGAAGCGATCGACTAACACTACCAGCGGGCCTTTGTAGTACACAACGCCGTCGGTATCGCTGTCTTCACGCACTTTGCCGTTATTGTCACGAACCTGAACCACCGGGCCGGAAGGAATGAACAGACCGGAAAGCGAGACCGCTTCGGTCAGTGCACCACCACCGTTGGTACGCAGGTCGATAATCACGCTGCTGACATTCTGTTTTTCCAGTTTCTGCAGCTGTACTTTGACGTCATCCGTCAGGCCAACATAGAAACCAGGAATATCCAGTACGCCGACTTTCTCTTTGCCAACGGTTTTCACGGACATTTTAACAGCGCGGTCTTCGAGACGAATGCGTTCACGCGTTAACGTGACAATGCGCGTCTTGGTGCCCTTACCGGCAGGCAGGATTTCGAGGCGAACTTTGCTGCCTTTTGGTCCTTTGATCAGCGCCACGACGTCATCAAGACGCCAGCCAATCACATCGACCATGCCTTTTCCGCTCTGACCGACGCCAACAATACGATCGCCAACGCTTATCGCTTTGCTTTTAGCTGCCGGGCCGCCCGCCACCATGGAGTTAATGACGGTATAGTCATCATCCATTTGCAGAACTGCGCCAATACCTTCCAGAGACAAGCTCATTTCAGTATTAAACTGTTCAGTGTTGCGCGGAGATAGATAGTTAGTATGCGGGTCTATTTCACGAGCAAAAGCCGTCATCGCCAGTGAGAACACATCTTCACTGTTCGTCTGCGCCAGACGGCGAATGGCAAATTTATAGCGACGCGTCAGCGTTTCGCGAATTTCCGCATCGGTTTTACCGGTCAGTTTCAGGCTGAGTTCGTCAAATTTAACTTTGCCGTCCCACAGCGTATTAAGCTCTGCTTCGCTCTGCGGCCACGGAGCTTTACTCCGGTCGAGGTTAAAATTGTCGTTACCGGTGAAATCCATTGGACGTGCCAGTACGCTTAATGCGTACTGGTAACGTTCAAACCGGCGCTTTTGCGCCAGATTATAGAGATCGTAAAAGACATCGAGCTTGCCCGAACGCAGTTCATCACCGAGGACGGTTTTCTTTTTGGCAAACTGCTCAATATCGCTCGCCAACAGCACGTTATGGCTGTAGTCGAGCAGATTCAGGTAGCGGTCAAAAATTTTCGCCGAAAACGCCTGATCCAGATCGAACTGGCGATAATGTGAACGCGTAAAGCGCGATGTCACACGTTCACTCACCGTCGCATGCTGAGTTTCTTCCTTTAAAACGGGGATTTGATCGGCACGCGTGATGTCTTCCACAGCGAGTGCCTGGCCTGCAAATGCAAGCAGACCAGCTAACGCAGTAAGCCTAAAAAAAGTGTTCATGCCAGGCCTGGCCTCCGTTTCAGAACACCAGGTGTTCTGCGCGTACAATCAAAGACATACCCGAATTCAGCTGTACACGGACGCCATCTTTGGTGATTTCTAATACGGTGGCATCCATCGCATTATTACCTGCTTTCACCTTCAGAGACTGCCCTACCGTCAGCACTGAAATATCAGATACTGGGGTATGCTGTTCTTCACGAGGAGCACGCGGTGCTTTTGCCACTGGTTTTTCAGCGCGAGGTTTACGCTCAGCACCTTCTTTACGACGCGGTGCAGGACGCGGCTTACGCTCGCGACGCGGTGCGTCTTCTTTTTCACCAGCAGCCGCCGCCGCTTCGCGTTTTTTCGCCTGCTGCTCTGCACGTTGCGCCTGAACGCGGGCTTTAGCTTCTTCAAGCTGTTTACGCGCATGTTCAACGTGTTGCTCATCCAGCTCACCACATGGGTTGCCGTCGAGGTCGACACGCGTTGCGCCCAGCTTAACGCCGTACAGATAACGCCAGCTTGAAGTATAGAGACGTAAGGCCGAACGGAGCTGTGTTTTACTGAGGTTCATTTCGCCCTCAACACGCTCTACCAGATCCTGAAAAATGCCAATTTTCAGCGGGCGCGCTTCGCCTTCCGCACTAAAACACTGCGGGAAGCGTTCGGCCAGAAACGCGATGACTTCTTTACTGCTATTCAACTTAGGTTGATTTTCCATGAAATTTCCTGATTACAACGGACGTAGCCAACAAGCGCAGGCATGAACAGGCGTCATTATAATGACGTCATCAGTAATTGCTACGTTATCCGTTGATTATCCTGCGACGGTCGCAAAGAATTTTTTGTAATCCGTCGTTGCAAGCACGGTTTCAAGCTGTGCCACAAGCGTCCGCAAACCCTGTTCATCTTCTTCAGTAAAGCGACCAAACGCCGTGCTATCAATATCCAGCACGCCGATTATCTGATTGTCGACGGTGATTGGCAGGACGATTTCCGCATTGCTGGCGGCATCGCAGGCGATGTGCCCGTCAAAGGCATGTACGTCCTCAATGCGCTGAACCTGGTTCTGCGCCACGGCGGTACCACACACGCCACGCCCTACCGGGATGCGTACGCAGGCGATTTTCCCCTGGAAGGGACCGAGCACCAGCATAGTGTTCTCAAGCAGGTAAAACCCCGCCCAGTTCACTTCTGCAAGACGTTCGTACAATAACGCGCTGGTATTCGCCAACGTTGCCAGAAAACTGGTTTCACCTGCCATTAATGCCTGAAAATCACGGTTCAGATCCGCGTATAGCTCTATTTTGTTCATTATGTAATCACTTAGTTGTCTTACTTAAATCTGCAGCCTACTAAAATAAACATTAAATGCGTAAATGCTCAAGATCATTCCCATCATGGGTTAAGATAACATTACTTCAACACTTTGATTCGCGATACATGGCCCTTACTCATCCACGCATCACGCCGACTAGAAAAATAGCCATCAGGTCCATTGGTGATGCACTTCCTCGTGCGAATTATCATCGCTGCCCTGAATGTGACCTGATCTTTAGTTTGCCTAAAATGCGTTCGCACCAAAGTGCATTTTGCCCACGCTGTCAGGCAAAAATTCGTGACGGACGCGACTGGTCACTAACGCGGCTGGCGGCAATGGCTTTCACCATGCTGCTGCTGATGCCCTTTGCCTGGGGAGAGCCGCTGCTGCACATCTATTTATTAGGTGTACGCATTGACGCCAATGTGCTGCAGGGCATCTGGCAAATGACCCGACAAGGTGACCCACTCACCGCATCTTTCGTGCTGTTTTGCGTTGCTGGAGCACCGCTAATTCTCGTTACCTCAATCGCGTATCTGTGGTTTGGCAATATTCTCGGGATGAACCTGCGCCCGGTGCTGCTGATGCTGGAAAGGCTCAAAGAGTGGGTGATGCTCGATATCTATCTTGTGGGCATTGGCGTCGCGTCAATCAAAGTTCAGGACTATGCTTTTTTGCAACCAGGTGTGGGGCTTTTTGCTTTTATTGCGCTGGTGATCCTCAGTATTTTGACGCTGTCGCACCTCAACGTAGAGCAGCTTTGGGACCGTTTTTACCCGCAAAGACCGGCCCGTCGCCCTGATGAAAAGCTCCGTGTCTGCCTCGGTTGTCACTTTACAGGTTATCCGGACGCTCGGGGGCGCTGCCCGCGTTGCCATATCCCGTTACGCTGGCGCAGGAATCAAAGTATCCAAAAGTGTTGGGCGGCGCTACTGGCCTCGATTGTCCTGCTTTTGCCTGCTAATCTGCTGCCTATCTCGGTAATTTATGTCAACGGTGGTCGGCAGGAAGACACTATCCTGTCAGGTATAATGTCTTTGGCAAACAGCAACGTCGGCGTGGCGGCGATCGTTTTTATCGCCAGTATTCTGGTGCCATTCACCAAAGTGATTGTGATGTTTACGTTGCTCATCAGCATCCATTTTAACTGCGAGCAAGGATTGCGTACCCGCATAAAACTGCTGCGTATGGTGACCTGGATTGGTCGCTGGTCGATGCTGGATCTCTTTGTTATCGCGTTAACCATGTCGCTGATTAATCGCGATCAGATACTTGCTTTTACTATGGGACCGGCTGCGTTTTATTTCGGTGCAGCGGTAATATTGACTATTCTTGCAGTGGAATGGCTGGACAGCCGCTTACTTTGGGATGCACATGAGTCAGGAAACGCCCGCTTCGCAGACTGAAGCGCAGATTAAAACCAAACGCCGTATCTCTCCGTTCTGGCTGCTGCCGTTCATCGCGCTGATGATTGCAGGATGGCTCATCTGGGGCAGCTATGAAGATCGTGGCAATACCGTGACCATCGACTTTATGTCCGCGGACGGCATTGTCCCTGGCCGGACTCCCGTGCGCTATCAGGGTGTCGAAGTGGGCACGGTGCAGGATATCAGCCTGAGTAAAGATCTGCGCAAAATTGAAGTCCGCGTCAGCATCAAGTCCACCATGAAAGATGCCCTGCGCAAGGACACACAATTCTGGCTGGTCACGCCGAAGGCATCACTGGCGGGCGTTTCTGGCCTCGATGCGCTGGTTGGCGGGAACTATATCGGCATGATGCCGGGCACCGGCGAGCCGGAAGATCATTTCGTCGCCCTCGACACGCAGCCCAAATATCGTCTGGATAATGGCGATTTGATGTTGCATCTGCGGGCGCCTGACCTCGGTTCGCTCAATAGCGGTTCGTTGGTTTATTTCCGTAAGATTCCGGTGGGCCGGGTGTATGATTACACTATCAACCCCAACAATCAGGGCGTAACTATCGACGTGCTGATTGAACGTCGATTTACCAATCTGGTGAAAAAAGGCAGCCGCTTTTGGAACGTGTCCGGTGTGAATGCGGATGTCAGTCTCAGTGGCGCGAAGATCAAGCTAGAGAGTCTGGCCGCGCTGGTCAATGGCGCCATTGCTTTTGATTCGCCTGAAGACTCAAAACCCGCCGCAGCCGACGACACGTTTGGGTTATACCAGGATCTCGCCCACAGCCAACGCGGGGTAATCGTCAAGCTTGACTTACCCAACGGGGACGGGCTCAAAGCTGGCTCAACGTCGCTGATGTATCAAGGACTACAAGTCGGCCAACTCACCAAACTGGATTTAAATCCAGGCGGTAAAGTCACCGGCGAAATGACGGTCGACCCCAGCGTCGTTACGCTGCTGCGCGACAGCACGCGGATTGAATTACACAGTCCTAAATTATCGTTAAACGATGCCAATCTCAGCTCACTGCTGACGGGTAAAACGTTTGAACTGGTCCCCGGCGAAGGCGAGCCGCGTAGCCAGTTTGTTGTTATTCCCGCAGAGAAGTCGTTGTTACACGATCCTGGCGTCATGACATTTACGCTGACCGCACCGGAGAGTTACGGTATTGATGCTGGCCAGCCGCTGATTCTCCACGGCGTTCAGGTCGGTCAGGTGATTGAACGTACGCTCTCAAGCAAAGGTGTCTCATTCACCGTTGCCATCGAACCGCAGCATCGCTCGTTGGTGCAAGGCGACAGTAAATTCGTGGTCAACAGCCGGGTGGATGTCAAAGTCGGGCTGGATGGCGTGGAATTCCTCGGCGCCAGCGCCAGTGAGTGGCTCAGCGGCGGCATTCGCATTTTGCCCGGTACTAAAGGTGAAATGCAAAAAAGCTATCCGCTGTATGCCAACCTCGAAAAAGCGATTGAAAACAGCCTGAGCGATCTGCCAACCACCACGGTTAGCCTGAGCGCTGAAACGCTGCCGGATGTGCAAGCCGGTTCGGTGGTGCTCTACCGCAAATTCGAGGTCGGTGAAGTGATTAGCGTTCGTCCACGCGCCGATGCGTTTGATATCGATCTGCATATCAAACCGGAATACCGCAATCTGTTAACCAGCAACAGCGTGTTCTGGGCTGAAGGTGGCGCAAAAGTTCAGCTTAACGGCAGCGGTTTAACCGTACAGGCCTCTCCCCTGTCGCGGGCGCTCAAAGGGGCGATTAGCTTCGATAACCTGAGCGGTGCCAGCGCCAGCCAGCGTAAAGGTGACAAGCGTATTTTGTATGCTTCCGAAACCGCCGCGCGTGCGGTGGGGGGTCAGATAACCCTGCACGCGTTCGATGCCGGTAAACTCGCTGCTGGCATGCCGATTCGCTATCTGGGGATCGATATTGGTCAGATCCAGACGCTTGAGCTCATCACCGCTCGTAACGAAGTTCAGGCAAAAGCGGTTCTGTATCCGGAATATGTGCAGACCTTTGCCCGAAGCGGTACGCGCTTCTCCGTGATCACGCCGCAAATTTCGGCGGCGGGCGTGGAGCATCTGGATACCATCCTGCAGCCGTATATCAACGTTGAACCAGGACGCGGCAACCCGCGCCGTGATTTTGAGCTGCAGGAAGCCACTATTACCGACTCTCGTTACCTCGATGGTCTGAGTATTGTGGTGGAAGCGCCGGAAGCCGGTTCGCTAAATATCGGTACGCCGGTACTGTTCAGAGGTATTGAAGTAGGGACCGTCACCGGGCTGACGCTGGGTTCACTGTCCGATCGTGTGATGGTGGCCATGCGCATCAGTCAGCGCTACCAGCACCTGGTGCGCAATAACTCTGTGTTCTGGCTGGCATCTGGCTACAACCTCGATTTCGGCCTCACCGGCGGCGTCGTGAAGACCGGTACCTTCAATCAGTTCATTCGCGGTGGTATCGCGTTTGCCACCCCACCAGGTACGCCACTGGCACCGAAAGCGCAGGCGGGTAAACATTTCCTGCTGCTCGAAAGCGAACCGAAAGAATGGCGTCAATGGGGAACCGCCCTGCCACGCTAATCTTTCCCCTGCTCCGGCGTACTCGCGCCGGAGCGGTTAGCCTCGTCATACTTCAAGTAGGCGCATAGTTGTCCTGCAACTCGAATTATTTAGGGTATATGCTACACTGCGCACCTGTTTTTTTGCCGGTGGTACCAAGTGGCTTATTTTCCCGACGCCTTTCTGACACAAATGCGTGAAGCAATGCCTTCCACGCTCTCTTTTGAAGATTTTCTCGCTGCCAGCCAGCGCCCGCTGCGCCGCAGCATCCGTGTCAATACGCTGAAAATCTCCGTTGCCGATTTCCTCTCACTGACCGCGCCTTACAACTGGTCGCTTACTCCGGTTCCCTGGTGTGCTGAAGGTTTCTGGATCGAACGCGATGATGAAGAGTCACTGCCGCTTGGCAGCACCGCGGAGCATTTAAGCGGTCTGTTTTATATTCAGGAAGCCAGCTCAATGCTGCCGGTCGCCGCGTTGTTTGCCGAAGGCAATACCCCGCAACGTGTAATGGATGTTGCGGCAGCACCCGGATCTAAAACCACGCAAATTGCCGCCAAAATGAATAATCAGGGTGCAATTCTGGCGAATGAGTTTTCCGCCAGCCGCGTCAAAGTTCTGCATGCCAATATCAGCCGTTGCGGGATTGCGAACGTCGCACTCACCCATTTTGATGGCCGGGTATTCGGCGCAGCGTTGCCTGAATCCTTCGATGCCATTTTGCTGGACGCCCCATGTTCCGGCGAAGGCGTGATGCGTAAAGACCCCGACGCGCTAAAAAACTGGTCACCAGAAAGTAATCTGGAAATTGCCGCGACTCAGCGCGAACTGCTCGACAGCGCCTTTCACGCTCTGCGCCCCGGTGGCACGTTGGTTTATTCAACCTGTACGCTTAACCGTGACGAAAATGAAAACGTTATGCAGTGGTTGATTGATAGTTACCCGGATGCTGTCGAATTTTTGCCGCTGGGCGATTTATTCCCCGAGGCCGAACGCGCCCTGACGCCGGAAGGGTTCCTGCATGTGTTCCCGCAAATCTATGATTGCGAAGGTTTCTTCGTTGCACGTTTGCGAAAAACTGCCCCTATCCCTGCACTGCCTGCACCGAAATATAAGGTGGGAAATTTCCCCTTCAGCCCGCTGAAAAGCCGGGAAGCCGCACAAATAACCCAGGCCGCTACCGCCTGTGGATTGCAGTGGCAAGACACTCTGCGCCTTTGGCAGCGTGATAAAGAGATTTGGCTGTTTCCAACAGAAATTGAGCCACTGATCGGTAAAGTCCGCTTTTCCCGACTCGGCGTCAAACTGGCTGAAACGCACAATAAAGGCTACCGCTGGCAACATGAAGCCGTCATCGCGCTCGCCAACCCAAATCACAGCCATGCGTTTGAACTGACCCTTGCCGAAGCTGAGGAGTGGTACCGCGGCCGGGATGTCTACCCACAAACCGCACCGACCACCGACGACGTGCTGGTTACGTTCCAGCACCAGCCGCTTGGCCTGGCAAAACGTATTGGTTCACGATTAAAGAATAGCTATCCACGCGATCTTGTCCGGGATGGCAAACTCTTTACAGGATAACGCACGTTTTTACTGGCGCTTTTGCTAACGTTGACTACGCTGAAAAATGGACGGCCTAACTGGTCGTACCACAACCAGCAAATCAACGGAGAGCACGATGATGAAAACCAGTGTGCGCATTGGCGCTTTTGAAATCGACGACGCCGAGTTACATGGCGAATCGCCAGGAGACCGAACGTTAACCATTCCCTGTAAATCCGATCCGGATTTATGTATGCAACTGGACGCCTGGGATGCCGACACCAGCGTCCCGGCTCTTCTGAACGGAGAACATTCGGTACTATTTCGCGAGCACTACGATCGTAAGTCAGATGCCTGGATCATGCGCCTTGCCTGATTCAAAAAGAACCCGTCGCCAGACGGGTTATTTATTGGCGTTAAAATAATTGAATCTAAGTACGCAGGCGGAGAAGAAAGCGATGGTTCCTCCCGCAGCCAGAACACTATAAGCGAGTTCCCAGCTTTGCGTTGAATCCATCTGTCAGGCTGACGAGTGCTGGCGAGACCTTTTCCCGTGTCGCAACACGGTTACTCGATGAACTTGCGCAGGCAGAAAAAGAGGTCAGCGCTAACACCTTTTCGGGAAGGTTAACCATCCAATGCCTGCCCACATTCGCCATGCACTGGCTCATGCCAAGACTGGCTGAGCTGAATGAAATCCACCCTGAACTCACCGTCGATGTCACCACCAGCATTGGTCCCGTTAGCTTTGCCTCTCCCTTTGATATCGCGATTCGCCGGGATCCGGCGCATTTTTCCGGGCTTAAACCTGTTCCATTTCTTCGGGAATCAAGCCTGCTGGTTTGTAGCCAGCAGTACCTGCACAGCCGACCTCTCGTCTCGCCAAATCAGTTGGACGATCATATAAAAATTCAAATTCGTGCGCGTAACGATCTCTGGAAACGCTGGCATAGCCATTTCCCAAATGATCATCATAAAAATAACCAGATTATCACGCTGGATCATACATTTGCGGCAATGCAGGCGGCTGAAGATGGCTTGGGTTTGGTCGTAATGCCCTATTTATTCTGTGAAAAACACCTGAAAACAGGAAGGCTGGTTGCGCCATTTGGCGATTTGACTATCGATACCGGAACCTATTCTCTGCTGTGGAACGACAGGCAAGATGAGGCCGTAAGAAAATTTACCCACTAGTTGCAATCTTTCGAACTGCCCGGTGAAACGTCCCTGCCCTTCACGAGTGAGCACACAGTGACGCGTTAACTTATTTCCCCCCGCCCCATTAACTGCACTTTCTTCTACACTATTGATACGGCAATACAATTTGAGGATGGAATGTTCACGCTGATTCTTTTTGTTTGCTACCTGGATGGCGGTTGTGAAGATATCGTGGTTGATGTCTACAATACGGAACAGCAGTGCCTAATTTCGATGGACGATCAGCGCATTCGCAACGGCGGATGCTTGCCGGCCGAAGACTATATCGACAGCTTCTGGCGTCCTGCTCAGGAATATAGCGATTTCTAATTATTGTAACTGTACCAACGTTAGTTCACCGCCAAATACCGCGCCAGTATCAATATAGTGCAGATTATCGCGATCAAGCCGATGACGCAGAGGCGTATGACCAAACCAAAAGTGATCTGCGCCATGAATTCCACTGCCTTTGTTCAGTAATCGCGCACGGTCCCACAACACCCGTTGCAAATCGACCTCTTTTCGCCACAGATAATCATCATCCGGGTAATCGGCATGGGCAATCACGTGTACGCCATTCTGACAATGCAGTTCCAGAATCCACGGTAATTGCTGACAGGCTTCAAGAGCAAATCTTGCCGCGGGTTGTGCTGCCTGGGCAAACCACGAGCCCCCATTCATAAACCACAACTGCAGATCCCCCGTTACCAGCGCATCCAGCGCCATCTGCTCGTGATTCCCCCTGACCGCTATGATCCAGTTTCGGCGAAGCAACTGTAGACAGCGCAGACTATCAGGCCCACGATCGGTAACATCGCCGACGGAAACCAGCAGATCGCGCCACGGATCAAACCGACACTGGCGCAATTTATCCATCAGCATAGAAAAACAGCCGTGAAGATCTCCCACGCCCCAGATGTGACGCCAGTTTGTACCTTCTATCCTCTGGTAGACGTTGTCAGGCTGTCCCATATGACCTTCTGCATTCTTGTTTCGCTCACCATTAAGTTTAGCAATAACAGCAATAGGCACTGTACCGTAGGGTTTGCGCAGCAAATGTTCAATTATTCATATGTAGTTGGGCATTCAGCATTTTCCCTCTGGAGGTAACAACAACCAGCGGTGTCGGTTTTAGTTCATAGCAGTCCAATATTCGCGAAAGAAGGTCACGCGGTACATTTAAAGAATCCATAGCCTTCATTACAAATGTTTTTCTATTAATAGTACGGAGAAGCAAGCTATCAAAAACAACTTGTTTATATTCATTGAACTCATAATATCGTTTTGCTTTACAAAAAGCTTTAGCCAATGCTTCCCATATCTGTATTTCTTTTTCTGAGTTATGATCTTTCATAAAGCCATCATACCACCTCGAAATATCATTATAAAATACATCAATAAAAACAAGCATTAATATCTCAATCCTATTTTTCTGATCAGCGGTTAATGTTGAATTGTAGCTATCTTGCTCAAGAAGGTCTTTAATCGACAGAATAAATCCCGAGCGATGATATTCTTCAATTTCAATAACTGTGTCTTCCTTTTGTTCTAAAATAACTGGATTAGTATAGTTTAACCCCAGATGTTCATTGATTTTATTACATTCGTCCAAAACTACCTTACTGCAAATTTCTATGGGCAGTTCAAAAAATTCCCTTCGGCGATTGACCCGATAAGGTTTAAGACGCGCGTGGACGTTCTTCTCTGCCTCCTGATAGTTACCTACCTGACAGGCCATCACGACATCAAAGGGCAACGGTACGCCTGTCATCCCGTTAAATAACTGCTTAGCCCTCTGTTCTGGCATGTTCTTTGTGAAACCTATTTTGAAGAGGCTTTTCTGAAAGGCTTCATTCTTCAGAATGTAGACATAGCCACTTGAATCATTCATACATTCGTTCCATTTAATCTAATTCTATAACTAAAAGTTAAATGTGCACCCGTAAATTCACGCCCTGAGTTCCTCACACTATATTTTCCCAGAATTAATAGAATTATTAATGTGTTAAGATGCTATCTTAACTGATAAAACACGACCAATGTTATATTTTCTCTTTATCCGATAAGTCCGTGTACCGGGACGCGAGTTGTAAGTAAAGGCGCCGATACCCAGAAAAAAGGACCGAAAAGTACTTGGATGTGTGAAAGAAAATGTTTAGATTGTAGTAACAGCTTACGGAAACCGATGAGGATCTTTCGTGTTTTTCGGGGCTATGTCCTATAACTGGCTGGTTTATAAGGGACATAAAAAGAGACCGAATACGATTCCTGTTTTTTCCAAAATTATTTTTTCTTCTTTAATTTCAATGCAATAACCAAACACCTGCATTAAAAATACACAAATAAAGGTGTATTTTCGGGCATTAAAAATCATATAGTTAGCCAAAATTTCGGACATATTCGGACCAGTTTCTGACAATTTTTCCTTCCAAAATAGAACGAACTGATGCCTGAAAACACGAGAAATAACGGATTAGCGCAGTCGTCCAGGATATATTTGAAATGTCAGATATGTGGCTGGTGTCAGATTAAGGGACAATATGCCGCAGTGACGTCATTGCATGCGACGCGCTGCGGCAACTACCTATTGCTGAGGCTCCTGCTGAATTTGCTCAAGCTCCAGTTCAGTGTTTTTCATTGCCGCCATCGCATCGTCATTACTCCTGTTCCAGATACTGTCTGATGGCATCTGCACACGAGCCGAGACAAACGCATCTGTCGGTATGTCCACTGGCTCACCATCGGTCACCGTTTCTGTAAACACACCGTGTTCATCTGTGTTTCCTATTCTGTTTCGGGCAAATGATGGCGATGATGCGTGAACCCGGTGATAGGTTTTGATCAGCACCGTTCCGTCAGCATTAACCGTGTAATCCAGCCAGATACGCGGCTGTTTATTGCGATCAACCGGTATTTCAAAACCACCATCAACCCCGCCCCACGCCGCATCAGCATTCAGACCTGTACACCCACTTATCAGGTATTCCCCTGCAGACAGGCGTGCAACAACACACCCTTCTGATTCCTCATTGGTTTCATATTGTCCATCTGAGAAAACCTTAACTACCGGGGATGATCGCTTGATGAAGCCGTTAGAATCTACGGTTGTGTTTCTTGAATGCCATAGTCGTGACCAGCCTTTCCACTGCTCAT
This sequence comes from Citrobacter sp. Cpa228, assembly GCF_030333085.1. Classification (NCBI taxonomy): domain Bacteria; kingdom Pseudomonadati; phylum Pseudomonadota; class Gammaproteobacteria; order Enterobacterales; family Enterobacteriaceae; genus Citrobacter; species Citrobacter sp. Cpa228. Next base: position 219,323 of record NZ_JAOWGQ010000056.1, read on the forward strand.
AAGACGTTTTATCGGATCGCTTTGAGTTCAGATAATATTCATTATCAGAACCCCAGCTACTGGCCAGCGCTGTTCCAATATTATCTCCTGTTGACGGGAAGAAATTGACAGTACTGTACTTTGCCGGCGCATCCCAGGGACCGATGTTGCTCGTATCTCCCCAGCTGAACATGGCGAAGTCTCGCCTGGATGTAAACGCGGCATACCAGCTACCACCACTACCGTCTGTTAACTGTCGGTTTGTCGTGGCAGACAGACTCTGGCGGGCTGACTCGGGACTGTTGCCACCCGTACCACCCTGAGTGACACTTAAAGGCGTTGTTAACCCGCTGAGGCTGGTGATGTCACTGTTAGCACCTTTTTTAGCGTAATCATCAAGAGCCGTCTTATCTGCCTTTTTACCCAGGTCCGTTTTATCTGCTTTATTGCTGACACTGTTGATCAGTTTTTTCGCTGATGGCCCCGTTGTCTGGCTGGTATCTGGAAGCGTCATAGTGACATCACCATCAGCAGTGAAAAACTGCTGCCAGTTCTGCTTGTCGTAATTCAGGCCGCGAAGCGCCTCAGCACTCTGTGTCACCAGCGCGGCGGTCACCATATTCAGCGCCACGCGCGGAACAGCTGACCAGGCCGCGCCAGACTGTGTTGGCCCGGTAAAGTTACTGACCAGCGTCAACGCTGTACCGCTTTCCACTGATTTAATCGGGAGCGTATAGGGAACGCCGCCAACAGTGACAACAATAAAATCGCCGGCCGCCACCTCTGTGGTAAACGCGGTTCCGTTGCCAACGACCGCAGCAGAGTTATTATTCAGGGTTAATGTTCCTGCTGACATAGATTTTCCTCAGTACATGTTCGGGATAATGAGAATGGGCATGGTGATATTTCTGTTACGGGTCATATCCCATCCATTGCTGAAGTAATTACCAAAAACCCGGTTATAGGCAGACCTGACGCTGCCGCCCGACATCACAACACCTTTTATACGAAGGTTCCCGTAGCCGCCGTCCATACGGACCTGTGCGCCGGTATAAAGTATCTGGCAGAACCCGCCGCCAATATCCTGGAATGCATCGGTAATCTGGATTTGGCGGTCATATACAAAGGGGCGTTTCAGTGTGGAGAACGTGACCTGGCCAGCGGCGTTGGTCATCGTGATGCCATCACCGCCGACAGGTGCGGTCTGATTGAATATCACCAGGTCTATGGTCGCCGTTCCGGCCACGTCGTCCCGCCCTGTGTAGGAGATATCGCGAACGATAATATTGCCGCCATCAAATCCCACCGATACATTCGGGTTATCCCATTTCCCAAAAGGAATGCCGCTCACCGGAAGCGCAGCACTGCCGTTAACCGTGATGCGCCCGGACCAGGCGCAGGTCATCAGCGCAGCCTGATTAGATATGGCGGTGAAGTCGGTAGAGTTCGCAACCAGTAACCCTTCGTTATAAGTCGCTGCAGGCAGCAGTTCCATAACGTAGCCGGACCAGTCCGGAGTAAGGGATTTACCCCCGATTGTCTCTGCGCCAATGATGACCCCGGAGTCCCCGTTCCGGGTGACCCCCGTCATAATGGCGACATCAAATTCAGCAAATGAGTAGGTGTAGACAGGATTGGTGGGTATCACAATAACCTGAGAGCCTGGAACCAGTGGCGTGTATACCGGGTACTGCATTGGCTGGGATGACCAGCCCGAGAACGTTGTGCAAAAACTGGGGGCCCGCAGCCCCGCAGTAATTGCCATCACCGGACGGCCATCGTTATAATTAATAAAAATTCCCTCCGCCATTATTACCCCCTGAATGTTCCAACCTGAACATTTCCACCATTTGTCAGATTAACGAGAATTCCATAACCATCGATTACGACTTTGTTATTTACACCGTTAAAAGAGAAATTCCCGCTGCTGGCATAAAGCGAGCCGCGAAATGTCCCGTTATTGAACTCTGGCGATCCATCTTTTGGAATATTCCAGCCTGACACGCCAGCCTGGTAATTATTCGAGCGAATGTAATTACCAATTTTGCCATTCGTGATTGTTCCCTCACCGATAAAAGCTGAGCTGATAAACACCTGACCATTAACAACAGCAAACGGAGAATATTGCGTATCACCGCTGCCACTCATCAGGACGAACTGGTTAGCGTTAAACCCGACGCGGGTTACTACCGGCTTACCCGCTTCTGCCAGCACTGCAATCGACATCCCGGCACTGTAAAAAATACCGTTGATACGCACTCCGGCTTTCAGGGTATGAATCGCTGTAGCTCCTGAAGCGTCAACAGTGGCAGTGAGCTTATCCTCAAGTGAGGCGGTTACGTCCTCAATCTGCGCCTGCACCTGCGTTGACAGCTCGGCCATCGCCTTGTCCACGCTGGCGACCGTCGTTTTAACCACCAGGATATCCGCGCGTACTTCACCGTACTGCGCCCACTGGTGCTCTACCGTTCCATGGTTGGCCAGCGCATTCTGCAGAATACCTTCAAGGTTGGTATCAATATCCCCCGTAAGGCGGTCGCCATCATCAGACGTCAGGAAGTCATCTGCGATATCACCCAGATAATCATCGGCGTTATCATTGGACATGCCGCGGATCCAGTCGGTATATCCTGATTCGTTCCCGGTCTTATCCACCAGTTGAGCGCGGTACCAGAATTCCTGCCCTGCCTTCAACCCAAGCTGGGTGTATTCCGATGAAGGATATGGCACGTCAGAAAGCAGCAATGGATCGGAAAAATCGCTGTTTGCCGTGTACTGAATTTCAGTTTTCAGCGTGTCGGCAGTGTTCGCCGGGAATCCCCAGTTAAGGCGGATACCCCAGTTGATAGCCGTCGTCGTGAAACCAACCGGCTTCGGAGGATTGCCGACCTTCCCGGTCAGGGTTTTCTCTTCTGAATACCCCCACCCGCTGGAAATTTCGGAAGCATTAATGGCCCGCACCCGGACCAGATAGCGCCCGGAGTAAATAGAGGCGACTTCAAAGGAGGTGGTGGAATTACGCGGCACGTTCACCCAGTTCCCGTCGTTACGCCGCCATTGGGCCTCGTAAGAAATCGCGTTATCGGTCTTGTCCCAGTTCACACGCATCGTTTCAAGGCTGATGCCCTGGTTAACAACGGAATAACTGTCGATGACGATATTTGCCGGAGCTTTCTGATTACCCGGAGGAATAACGCTTACAGGGCGCTGGTCGATGATAGCGCCGGTATCGATACGCGCATATTTATCAGGATCATGCCAGACACCTGCAATCGAAAAGGTTCCGTCATTGTTATCGGTGACACTGACAACACGATATTGCTGTGCGTATAGCAAGTCGGACTCAACCACCCAAACAGCCTCGGGCTGCGGTGTTTCGCTGTATACCGTGGTGACTGTTACCACATTGCCATTCACTGACTGAATCGTTCGACTCTGCGATGCGCCAGAGGGAAGATTCAGAATCAACCGGCCCCCCGCGACTGCATCTGCATTTCTGTCCAGCGTGATGGCGCGACCGTTGATAGCGCTGATACGGCCCCCCATAACCTTGCCTGAGAGCAATTCATCAGCCACTGCGATGACATAGCCAGGCTGGGGAATATTGCCATCGAGACCAACATCAAACGACACAACCCGATCTTTGTTATTGGTGAGGATGCCCCAGCGACCTTTACGATTTGCCTCAGACTGCCGCGTACAACCGATGGCCGTCATTTCAAGCTGATTGAATCCGTACCGGGCAACCAGGGGCTGCTCAAATACCGGCTCCATCGCATCAGCATAGGCATTATCCGGATCGGACCAGGAGACAAGTGCCGTGGTGTAACGCGTTTTGGTCGTGCTGCTGGAATAGGTGAACTTGCCGTCGATGACATTCGCCAGGGTGTAGCTGTAATCGATGTCACGCGGCATATCTGCCAGACAGACGATCTGATCCCCGCCCCAGTAGGTCATCCCGCGGAAGATAGCCGCGAAGTCGCGCAGCACGGTGTAAGCATCATTCCTGTCCTGCACATACACGTTGCAGACATAACGCGGCTCCGTGCCGTTACCACCCCTTCCATCCGGCACCATTTGATCGCAATACTGCGCTACCTGATAAAGCGACCACTTGTCGATATTGGCAGCCGTCAGACGGTTGCCAAGACCAAAGCGGTCGGTGACCACCAGATCGTAAAATATCCAGGCCGGGTTATCCGTCCAGGCCCATTTAAACGCACCGGACCAGGTCCCGTTGTAGGTTCGGGTTTCAGGATCATAGACATCAGGAACGCGAATAACGCGCCCTCTCGGCTCACAGGAAATCTGAGGAATGGAGCCATTGAACTGGCTTGAGTCAAACTCGATGTAGAGCAGCGCGGTGTTTGGATAGCGCAGCTTCGCGTCGATAACTTCGGTGTAGCTCTGAAGCGTCATCGTGTCGCCGATCTTCGCACTGTTCGCATCGGCGGTAATCTTGCGTAACCGGATTGTCCAGGTGGTTCCAGCCTGCGGAAGATCAATACGGTGGCTGCGCTCATAGCCTGAGGTGGTTTTCCCGGTGACGCTGGTATTCAGCACCGTTTGCCAGGTTCCGCCGTCAGTCTGCAGATCAATGGCGTAGTTGATGGAGTAGCCAACCAGATCACCATCATCTTCCTGCTTAAAGAGCGAGGGCCATTTCAGGCGAATACGAATGGCCGACAACTGAGTATTGGTGTACGTATGGGTCCAGGCGGTACCGCTTTTGATAGTCGTACCGACGTTGATTTCATTCTCTGAACCCGGTATCCCCTGTACATAATTCTGCGCCTGCGTACCGGCGCGAAATTCCCAGGCAACCCCGCTGAAGTTTTGCGAACCGTCCTGGTTTTCCAGCGGTGTTCCATCCAGATAAATATCTTTCGCCGTAAGCCCACCAGCAAATTCGCCTTCACCCAGCGCCATCAATATTTTGGCTTTGGCGATCGATTGCAGGTCATCAGGTTGTTCGGTAGGAGTTCGGGATGATGAGGAGCCCCCCTTCTTCCCTTTAATAGGTTGATCTGCCATATTGCGCCCATAAAAAAACCACCGTCAGGTGGTCGTTAGGAGAGGAAAAATTCTACTGCTGATCTTCGACGTAGATCCCGGCTGAAATGATGGCCCCACCAATGCGTCGTTTACCATAAAGGAGTGGAACCGGATTGCCCTGAGCGGCGGTATTGGTCACACCACCGAACGCATAAGATGCCCGGTTGTCGGCATCCTGCTTACTGGAAAGCCCTGGAGCCTGAGGCGAGAGCATTTGAATGACACCGCCAGCCATTAGGCCAATACCAGAGCTGACCATAGCAGCACCTATAGCCCCACCAACCCCAGTCCAAGAAGTCATTACCCCTACAACAGCCCCAACCACCACTAGCACAGCGCCAAGTATGGTTTGTAATACACCAGCTTTCTTGCTGCCAATAACTACTGGGGTGATTCGAATTACTTCCCCAGTCACAGGAAATCCAAGATCATCTTCACCTAAGTTTTTATTTCCCTGAAATACGGCATAAGTCAGCCCACGTTTTTTACTCGAAATCAAAAACTGTTCAAAGCCATTAATTGTTGCGGCCAGCGATCGTGCAGCTTCTTGGGTTTTGCTTATTAATCGATAGTGCGTTTTACCAAACGTTTTGCCCAGCACCCCGCCAAGTTCTATTCTTGCCATTACTTCTTTCATGGATTACTCCAATAAAAAAGGCCGCTATTTGCGACCTTTGTTTGTCATTTTACACGCCACATTCGGTATTGACCCGCTGCTCCAGTTTCAGTTTTATATTCCTGATAACTCCCATCAGCGTTTACATCTAAAGACTTGCGCCACGCAGTCAATGCACATTTGAATCTAACAGAAAATGAATGAATACCTTTCGGAACAAACACATCCACATATTGATTCTGCTGTAAACCTGCAACCTCTTTTTCATCCACTTTCAAAACTAACGGACATTCCTCACCTAAAGCAACCCCAGATAGCTGCTCAACGCGATGAACCCGAACTTTTGTTAATTCTGGAGATTCAGTTGTGATTTCTTGATTATAAATCGTAGGTGTCTTTTCAAATGGTTTTGATACACACCCTGTCATTAAAATCACAAATAGTGGTATTAAAGCCTTCATATCCCTATCCCCTTCAGTAAAACCAGAAGGTTAGCACAGAGATTTGTGCCGGACGATCTTCATCGTTCGTTCCTGCCAGTATCCACCATAGGGTACACGCTGACTCAAATGGCCATAAAGATGGTGGAGTAACATGTTACCTTCCAGCAGTATCCCGGCATGATTCCACTTATTAGCCTGGACCTGCATGATAACCATATCACCTGGCCGCGGTGCGCCGCTGAATTCACGAAATCCGCATTCATACCAGCAATCGTGGTAGAAGTTTTCAGGGTAACTGTCTTCCCACCAGGGATAATCGACGCGATAATCTGTCAGTTCGATACCATGCGTCTGCCGGAAGTAGCTCATCACCAGCCCCCAGCAATCGAAATGACCCAGCACAAACGGCCGCTCGAGTAGCGGCAGCTCGCCACGCGGCTGAATGGTGCGAATATCGCCTTCCGGCCAGCTGGCGATGTGCCAGGGTAACAGCGTTGCATCGCATTGCGCTTTATCCAGCTCACTCGGCTGCGTCGTCGCATCAGGGTGGCTGTGAACGATAGCTATCACCGTGCCCCAGTCCTCCGCCGCGGCATAATCCTCCGGAGACAGATGAAAATGCTCCGTCGGTTCTGCCGCCAGATTCCGGCACGGGAAATACTTCACAACCCGGCTTTTCTGCACCACTACGCCGCAACACTCCCGCGGGTATTCAGCGGCAGCGTGCGCCATAATGGCATCGATAATTTTCTGACGCATATCAGCTCCTGATCAGTGAAGTCCCCGGAAAACCGCCAAACGGCAGCTCGTTGCCATCGCCGAACCGAAGTTTGCACGCCGTCAGCGTCCCGTTGCACTCATCCAGCGACGGATCATCAACCGGGTTGTTGTGCTTATCGAAATAGCGGGTTCCGGCATAGTCACAACCATCCCCTGAGCGGTACTTGTTGCAAATGCACCAGGTACAAAGCGAATGTAGCTGACGCGTCGGGATCATCAGTCCCTGCAGATCCATCGGGCTGGAAAGCGTAAACTCAACTACTTCATTGGTTTCGCTGCTCTTTGCATCGATGTAAAACACCTTCAGTTTTTCCTGCGTTGGGTCAGTTGAAGGATTACCGCCAGGAAAGTTCTTTGCATCAAGATACTGTGCCAGCGTGTCGTGAATGGTCACTTTCGCCTGTAGTAAGTCATCGTAAGCCAGGCACAGCGCCGTAATGGAACTGTCCAGGTTAGCGACCGACAGCTTAGGCTGAGCACTGCTGCCATCGGTTGAGGTTTCAATACCCTCTATCTGGCAGGGCCATGCTTTATATTCCTGTCCCTGCCACCAGATCGATTTCGCCGGCAGCTTATTCTCATTTCCACCAGCAGCGGAGATTTCATCAGGGGTGTGGGCAATATTGTGGGCGTGGAAGCGGAGAACGTCGGAAACACCAAATGCGGTGCCATCGACATCAAAAAGCCGGATAGTGTTACCCGGCTCCAGTTTCTGATAATCGCTGTTAAGACTCATGGTGCAAAGGCCTGTTCAAAGGTTGCTGTAACGGTTTCAACTCTTTTGTTGGCGGTGACGCGCTGGAGACTGTCCGCCGCAACCCGCCAGAGCGCCAATTCGCTGCCCGGCGGGGTAAAGGTGAAGGATTTGGTCTTATGCCGCCGCAGGAAGGCATAAATGTCCCTGGCTGTAGCCGGATCACCTGTAAATGAGAAGGCATAATTAAGCACCTCATCATTCAGACCGGCCCCGCTGACCTGCTTGTACCCATCGCCGAACTGGGCCGTTCTGACGGTATCCTTGCTGCTGAGCGTTGGCTGGCTCGCTGCCTGGATCCGCCATGTAAAATGCTCTATGGCCATCGCTTACCTCTGTTTGTTGGCGCTCCAGATAATCCCCCCCGGACGGACTTCTTTAGCAATACCATCGCGGATAGAGCGATCGATCACCTTCTGATAGGCCCTGGTCAGTGCATCGCCGCTGCCCTGCTGTTGTTTCTGGTCGCCGGACTGCGCTGTGGTGACCGAAACAGGCGCGTAAACGCTGACGCCCATCGGAGAAGAAGCCGCACCACCACCGCCGACAAGGCCACCCGAGGCATAACCACGCATAAGTCGGTAGAGATTGGAGACGCCGATACGGCTGGTAGACTCCTTGGTGAAAACGAATTCGCCACGGTGGACAATACCGGCAGGCTCATACTTTCCGCCGTGTCCGGTATAACCGCCGACGTCATATCCGGAAGGCCGATAAGACGGCACGCCAAATGACTGGCCAGAAGACGGCGTGCTGACGCTACCACTGACCCATCCCATTGCCTGCTGTACGGCATAGGCCACCATCAGCTGGTTAATGACTTCAACAATCATCTTCAGAATAGAGCTGGTGAAATCCTTAAAACTGGCTTTCCCGGTGGTCATCAGGCTGGTCAGTTGCCCTGATAATCCGCTGAAGGTAGCCTGAGAAATTTGCTGAACGGAAGTAAACACGTTGGTGGCGGAGTCCTGATATTCTGCCCACCCCTGTTTTGCCCCGGCCAGCCAGTCAGCGCGCAGCGCATCCTCGGCTTCATAGGTTGCCCGCTGGGCTTCCAGCACCTTCTGCTGCGCCTGCGGATTCGCAGAGTAGGTTTCACGAAGACGCTGCAGCGTGGACTCGCGCCCCGCCTCACGACCGGAAACGCCCTGTGCCTGCGCGCGTAGCCCTGCCTGCGCTGCGCGCTGCTGCTGCTCAAACTTCACCGACTGATCCGCCAGGCCATTCAGTTTCTGCTGGAGGGCAATCTTGTCGCCCATATCCGCCAACTGCCGTTTGTACTCCAGCGTTTCTTCCTTGTGGGACAACAGCGATTTTTCCTGCGAAGACAGCTGGCGACGGCCAGCGGCTTCTTCCAGAACCGCATACTGGTTTTCCGTCTGCCACAGGTCCTTTCGCTGCTGACTGATAACGTCGTTAACGCTGGTATGCTGCTCCAGCGTTTTAAGCTGGGCCTGCAGCGTCAGCAGCTCGGATTGCGCTTTCTCTTCTGCTCTGTCGCCGGCAGGAGTGGAATAGCTTTTCCCTTTAGGCGTTTTAGGATCCTTCCACTGCTTTTCAATACCGGCCCGGGCGGCAGCAATATCTTTGTCGGTCCATAACGTGGCAATGCCGTCTTTGGCATCCTGGCGGTTTTTCGCAATGAGCTGGTTGAGCTTTTTCTCTGCGTCAGCGCGTTTCTCAGCTGCCGTAGAGCCGGAATCCACCAGTTGGTTAAACTGCTGCTGATTCCGGATGGCCTGAGTCTGCTGGTCCGTTCGCATTTTTTCCCGCGCAGCAGCGAGCCCTTCCTGGGCATACGCCTTATCGGCAAGGTCATAGGCCTGTTTTTTGAGTTCAGCCTGCTGACGCGCGTTTTGCAGTCTTTCCGCATCCGCTTTTTGAAGCGGATTATCACCGGAGTAATTCGGATCAACCTTCAGATTACTTGACAGCACGCGGTATTCTTTTTCCGCCGCCTGCCATTCGGCAAAAGAGTCCTGGCGCTTCATTGCAGAATCAGGATTACGCCCCACGCCGAGCATCGCATCCCATGCGCCGCTGGCGGAATGCTTCACCCAGTCCCAGGCTTTTTCCAGCGTGCCGAGATTATCCTTCACCGCACCGGCGCGCTGAATGACGGCATCCGAGTAAGCGCGCATGGCAAGCTCTGCGGCTTTCTGCGAGTCTCCCAATTTTTGAGCCGATGCAATCTGTTCATACTGCGTGGCCGTCAGAAAATGCAGGGAATCATTCAGCGCCACAACCGCATTCACCGGATCGTCTTTCAGGCGCTTAAACTGATTAATGGTTTCGTCTACAGCCTGCCCGGTGGCCTCCTGTAGCCGGGCCGCAACGTTGCTGACCATGCTGACGTCGTTACCACTGAAGGCACCACTCCCCACAACCTGCGCAAGCACGCCTGCAGCAGCATGCTGTGTGATGCCATTACCTGCCAGCGAACGCGCCAGCGCCTGCAGTTGACCGGATGTTTTCCCGGCATAATTCCCGGTCAGTATTAGCTGTTTATTAAATTCCTCAGACTCTTTGCTGCCGTCATACCAGGCCTTACCCAGCCCGACAACCGCCGCAGCGATACCACCAACCATGCCGGCCATACCCAGCCCGCGTAAAGTCATCAGCTGGTCTATCCATCCGGCACGGTTGGCCAGCGTAATACCGGAACCACGAAGGGCACCAAAGTTACCGCGCATGACTTCGCCCATCAGCACGCCCAGCTCCCGACGCGCTGCAGCACTTTGCAGACCCAGTCCATGTGTGGCCACTTTAGCCGCTTCGAGCTTGCGGATATAAACTTCCGCGGCATCACTGGCTCCAACCTGTGCAGCCTTCATTCGCAACAGTTCGGTACCGGAGAGCTTTTGCTCCACAACCTGAGACTTTAGCTGACGGAGAAAACGTGCCCGCGCAATCCCTGCTTTCTCTTCGACAATCTGAAGCTCTTTCTGCCGGGCTGTCGTATGGGAAATCAACGCAAGGTAATCCTGCTGGGTAATATTTCCCTGAGCCCTTGCGGCACGAAAGCGTGCCTGCACATTAGTGAGAGACAGTGTTTCCCCGTTCAACTGGCGAACACTGTCTATCTGGCGAAAAAAAGATGCAGCAAGTTCATCCTGCCGCCTGGCGAGCACAGCCGCCTGGCCGTCATTCTCACGCATGCGCTGGCTGAGGTCAGACACCCGGCGGTATGTTTCATCAACGGATTTAGATACTTTTTTCCAGTTTTGAGTCAGCCCTTCTGTGGCGTCCGCCTGGCGGGATTTCATTTCGGCCGCAGCAGATGCACCGGCATCACCCACGCTTTTTAATGCCTCGCTCTGACGGTCAGCAGCGCGTTGCATACGCCCCTGGACTTTGTCAGATTCATCCGCCATCCCGGTCAGTTGCCCTTTGATTCGGGCGATCTGCTCACTGAAGCTGGCGCGGTCAACATCCAGCTTAATAACGAGATCGCTAATCTGCTGGGCCATATCGTGTACCTCCTGATATCCCCTCGGCGGCGGTCATCAGCGCGTCATCGTCCGGTTCATCATCACTGATGGCGCTTCCGGAAGGAGAAAGCAGGCTGAAATGCGCGGGGGTAAGTTCCGGATCGCGGAAGAAAAGAGAAGAGATGGAATAAAGCAGCCCGGAAAAATGCGCATCGAGTTGCGCGTCCTGAAAATAATGATCCCGGTAGAAATGGTGCCAGTCGCCCAGCTCACCGGAAGTCATTCCAGCCAGCATAGCGCGCCAGTCGGGTCGCCCGAACTCGCGCGCCAGATTCAGGACAAATTTCAGCTCGCTGGCAAGGGCTTTTCCGCCGTAACGCCTTCTGTACCTTCAGCCTCTGATGGGGCATCCGGATCGACAGAGTTGTCATCCTCAACCGGAACAAGCATGCCGGAGAGCAACTTAACGTGCATTTCAGCCTTGCCGATCGCTTCTGGCGGCCAGCCTTTGAGAACCTGCTGGTAAAGTGCGTCTTCGTCAGGACCTGCGGGATCGTTATGCCAGAGAGAAAGTGCGATCACGCGCGCACCGCAGCGGATGTTTGAACCCACCAGGCGGGCAGTCATTTCCTGATCGCTGATGATGTCGCTTGCATGACCGAGTGTCTTTTCTTCCGCTGCCAGAAATTCAAGGTACTCAATACGCTGAAGCGCTGACAGCTCATTCAGCGTGGTGGATTCACCAAGATAGTTAAATGGTTCTTTTTTGAGGAACATAGCCCCCTCCTCAGGAAACGTTGACAGTGACTTTGCAGACTGCAACAAAATTGCCGTCGCTGGTCATAACAATAATGTCAGCGGTGCCGGCCGCCACACCCGTTACGGTGATCATGCTGCCGCTTACAGATACGGTCGCTTTGGTCCCATCAGATGTGGCAACCCGGAACGAAGGATCCGATGCACTGGCTGGATTAACCGTCACATTAAGCGTGGTGGTCGCCGCAACAACGACGCTTGCCGTGGATTTATCCAGCGTGACGCCTGTAACCGCAATGGGCGCAGAACCACTTTCTTCAGCCAGTTCTGGCTTGCCGGTATTGGTGATTTTCGCTGTGCGGGTAATAACCTCTTTTGCCGGGATAGCTTTACCCAGGCTGCTACACCAGCCGCGGAAAACGTCGACGGTACCATTCGGATATTTAATCTTGTACGCCCGGACGGAACCATCGTTAAACCAGGTGACCAGTTCTTTCTGTCCCTGCTCTCCCGGCTTCCAGGCAAGCGTAAGTGATGTATCACCTGCCGATTTTGCGCCCTGAGCGGTCGCGTTCCAGTCGGCGTCCTCATCATCAAGGTAGGTGTCGTCATACGATTCGGCGGTCATTTCACCCGGCGTCAGCTCTTTAATTTTCGCCAGGCGGTTCCAGTCGATATCCGAGAGTGGATTTGCGAAAGCGTTACCCGTTCCGGTGTACAGCCAGAGTGTGGTACCGGCGCCTTTTACGGGAGCCAGAGGATTTGGTGTTGGCATAGTGGCCTCACATTTCGTAAGTGATTGAATATTTCATATCGGCGGAACTCCACAGCCCCATGGCATCATCGCGCTGGTAATCAAACCCCTGCGGAACCATGACAGTGACCAGTGCGTCCAGGCCGGGAACGTCAGCGAGAGCGGGATAGATATGGCTTTCCATCCATTCATCCAGCTCCGAATCCGGCACCTGCGAGGGAAGAAACACTTCAATATGCAGCGTCGCCGCCCACATATCGGCATCCAGCTCCTCTCCGGTGCATTCGGCATCAGTCAGATAAACTGCTACGGCAGGAAAGTCGTTTTCTTCGATAGCTGCCGGACGACCGTCAAAAAAAACGGCACCTATTTCGATTTTTTCCTCAAGAACATTAATGATGTTCTGGCGAATCAGAGTGTGTTTCATCGCGTCAGGTGTAGCCTCAGTTGTTGTTTCAGGGCGTAGCCAAGCTGTTTCGGCATTTCCTCTTCAAGCATGCGTTTCTTTTCTGCTTCAAAGGCAGTGGTGAGCGGCGCGGCCAGAGGAATTTTGACTACATCGATGGGGTAACGGCTTTTGCCTGCAATACGTTTCATGACATGCCAGCGACCGTTGGCCAGACGCTGAAGAAAGGCATCACGAAACACATAACGACCAATTTTCAGCACGCTGCTTTTACGCACGAGAGGGCCTCTGCGATTGGTCGCCCTGACCTGTGCAGCGCCAAGTTTGATCGCCGGCAGGTTGCCCCGGTTGACCTTGATCCGCGCAGCAGAGTGCCCGGTTGCAGAAGCTTTATTGACTCTCACCCTCTGCCTGACCAGTTTTAATGGGATACCCGTAATGTGGTTATCGCCGGCTACCGTTTCCTTTGCCACCCTTCGGGTGGCAACCGATACGCCGTTGGCCGCAACACGGTTTACGGCCCACGCGCTGGCATTGGGAACCATATTTCTATCCAGACTGTCGAGGTTAGCAATCGCCTGTTCAAGGCCTTTAATCGACATAAATGCTCCTTAACGACGCCGCGTTCCGTTTGGAGGAGAACCACTTCCCAGCCAGACATAGCAGGAGCCACAGTCATCCGGACCTACACGATCCACCCAAAAATCCCGTCCGTTTACCGTCAGGGTATCCAGACGTTCCAGCTGGCCGACATCTGTCGTTTTCACAAATAAAGAAGGTCTGGAGCCCTCAATCCGGATACCGGCTTCGGCATATCCAATATTTTCTGGATCATCGAATACGCCGTTGAGCGTCACGCCGGATAATGCACCGGAAGTCACCTTCGCTTCAGCGCCCATTACCCCGCGAATAACGCCATCCGCCTGCGACATCGCTTCATCAAAGAGATTATCGAAATCAGCCACATGGCCCCCTGCTAGTGCTCGCGGACCAGTCCGAGTGCAACCAGGCTGTCCGCATCCGCTTTTGTCACGCGGATCACGGTCCCCGCCTCCACAATAGATACCCGTTCATCGCGGGTTGCGTGCAGCGCCTCAATGTGCAGCGTGGCCAGCGTTTCGACGGCCATCAGCGCGTCATCTGTTCTACCGCTTAACACAGTATCCACTGGCGGCATGGGTTCTACGGTGCCGGGTGATGCACTACCATCACTCACGCCACCATTTTCAACACTATGAGTATCCGTGCCGTCATTCAGCTCTTCCTCCAGCTCTGCAATGCGCATAGAGAGCTCCTGAATGGTGCCACTGGTATTCACTTCCCGACCAAGCTGCACGCCAAGCTCATTAAGCCGCGCAATCAACTTTTCTTTTTCTGTCATAAGAACAACTCCGGAACAGGGCCCCGCAGGGCCACAGAATGGACATCAGGCGAGTTTGACAGACACGAACGCATCCGGGTCAGCCAGCAGCATCAGTGGTGCAGACTGAATCATGGTGAACTCACGCGCCGGATCGCCTGTCTGTACCCAGTTTTTCGGATAGCGCGCGGAGGCGTTAATGCCTTCACGCTGGGCATCAACATCCTGAATACAGCCGTAGGTGCGCAAACCGCGCGCCTGGGTATTACCCAGTACCATGCTCAAATCCGGCAGGTAGTTCTTTTTGGTGTCATCTTCAATGTATTGCCCGGAATAGACGACAATGGCCACATCACCATACATTCCCTTATAGGAGACCGCTTCACCCAGATCCTTCAGCGCCGTTTCCAGTTCAGAGTTAGAACCCCGGCGGGTGTCGAGCTTCTCTTTTACCGCTTTGAATGAACGGAATAACGCCCAGCCCTTCGGATCAAAGACGATGATATTGACCACGCCGCTGGCGTTCAGCGCATAGGTTTCAATATCGTCAGTGGGGTCATAAGTTTCTTTGTCGCGGGTGCTCCATGCCGCAGCACCTGCCTGGATGATGTTGTTTCCGGCACTGCGTCCCATATCCACTTCAACCGGCTCAAACGCTTCGCCGGTCATGGTGTATTTACCGTTGAGGACAGCAGCCACCGCCTGCTTCTCCTCCACCTGGGCAATCGCCAGCTCTTCATCCTTCATGTTCTGCAGGATAATGCGACGGCGGCGGTAGGCCGGGTCAGCCAGATTTTGAGGGTCTTCATCCGGCAGGCGGCGCAGCGTCATCTGCGGGTTTACCTCGTGCTTGGGCTTGACGTAACCCGGCGTAAACTCTGACGTTGCGCCGCCACGTGAGCGGATAACCTTGCCGGAAATAACAGGCGAGACGTACAGCGCCATGTTGACCATGCCCGGGATTTGCGACAGATACACCTTCTCGGTGCTGAAGGGATAGCTTTCGCGGAAGAAGATGCGCAGGAAAAGCGGATCGAATTTGAATTTCTTCTCATTGACCGCCAGCAGTTGGGCCGTTGTGTAAATTGACATAGTTGTTTCCCGTAAAAAAAGCCGCGATGGCGGCTTCTGTGGATGATGGTTACTGTTAAGTCAGGTGTCAGACGATGCTGATGGCTGTACCCGTGAACGCATTGCGTTTGATGTGTTCATCCGTCACCGTATCCGGCCAGAGGACATCTTCAATACGGAAAGAGCCGGACTTATAGAATGCCAGCTCTGTGTTGCTCTGGTCGGCTGATACCGCCAGAACGCCACAGGCAGATCCCGCATGCTGGCCATCCCAGACGGTCAGCTTGCCGGAAGTGGCATCCAGCATCAGGGGCGTCATCGCCGGTACTGCTTTCGTCAGTTCACCCGGTGCATAACCGGTATGCGCCGGATCACTGTTCCCGAAGGGCTGGTTGTGCGTAAATTGTTCAGTGTTAGACATGTTGACCTCTTAAACAGGCGTATTTAACAAATCGTCACCCGCTTCAGCAGAAGCGCTACCTGCCGTTACGGTGCCGGGTGCGGTTTCCATCAGACGATCCAGCGCGGTATCCGTACGCGCCAGAGCACTCTGAGGAGCTGCAGCAAGGATGCGCTGGGCACTTTCCACCGTCATCCCCGGCGTTTCTGCCAGCGCGCGCGCCTGTGATTCACGCCCTTTCGCCTCTTCGCAGTTCAGGATCCCCATAATGCGACCATTTTCGGCTGCGACCGCTGCTGCCACCTGGCTGCTGATATCAACAGTTGCGTCAGCTGCAGGGTCAGTAACGACCACAGCAGGCGCGTCAACGGTCTGGTCAGCAGTAGCTGCTGGTTGAGTGGTATCTGCGGATGCAGTAGTACCTTTCATGCTTCCTCCTCGGGAAATCATCGTTCGTTTGTTAATTGCATCGCGCATAACGTTCAGCGCATCCATGTTGTTGACCAGTTGCTCTGCCAGGCCGTTCTCCACGGACTCCTGGCCTGAAAACACAGCCGCTTCAGTATCAAGAACGGCCTGAACCGACATGCCGGTATAACCCGCTACCTTTTCAGCGAACATCTGCCGGGTGGCGTCAATACGCGCCTGAAAATCTGCGCGTACCTCTTTCGGTAATTTCTCGTAGGGGTTCCCATCCACCTTGTGATCGCCGCTGTAAATCAACGTGACCTCGACACCGCTGGTTTTAAGGGCGGCGCCGTAATTGCTGTGGGCCATCATGACCCCGATAGATCCTGTTCTGGCCGTTTGCGTCACAAGCCGGCGTGATGCCGCACTGGCTATCAGCTGCCCAGCGCTGCAGTTCATATCGTTGGCTAACGCCCAGATGGGTTTGATATCCCGCATACGGGCGATGATGTCGGCACAATCAAAGGCACCCGCCACCATTCCACCGGGCGTATCCATATCCAGAAGAATGCCGTTAACGCCCGGATCGCTGATTGCCTGCTGGAGGCGGGCGATGATGCCGTTGTATCCCGTCATCCCTGAGTACGGCTGGAGTGAGCGGGTTTTACTGACCAGCGTCCCGGAAACAGGCAGCACCGCGATACCATTAGTGACCTGGTAGCTTCGCGCCGGCTTTGGCCCCATTTCCTCATCATCACCAAAGAGCGCCAGCGGTTCAGTCATCTGCTCTGCGCCAGGCGTAACGCCCGACACGGTGTCGGTCAGACGGGTGATACCTAACTGACCAGCGAGCGCGCAAAAGAAAACCCGCGCATAGGCGGGTTCAAGTAAAAGCGGCTCATTGAAAGCCATACTGGCAATGTGCGGGAGATTACGCAGCTCGGGCGTCATCGTTCCCCTCCTCATTCGTTTTTTTCAGTCCAGACTCAAAGGCCGAAGCCGCCCACGCTGGTGGTTTAAGTCCCGCAGCGCGGCGCTCCATCGTTTCGCGAACCTGCTGGGCAAAGATTTCCTGATAGTCTTCCCCGCGTTTGGCGCATTCCTTCTCATAGGTGCTCAGCCCCGCCTCAATGAGCATGACGGCCTCCTGCACCTCTTTCAGACCGTCAATGGCCATTCTCCCGGAGCCGATCCAGTCAGCATTTCCCCAGGCGCTTCTCGCCTCCTGAAAACTGAACCGGGCTTTAGACGGTAATGTCACCACGCGGCGAACAATGGCCTCTTCCAGCCAGCATAAAAACATCTGACAGGCCTGGCGGGAGGCAACAAATTTGCGGCGCCCCATAAAGTACGCCCAGGACTCGTTAGCACTGGCGCGTGCGGTGGAATAACTCATCTGCGAATAGTTGCGTGAGAGTTGCTCATACGACACCCCCAGACCCGCTGCAATGTAGCGCAGCAGAGATTGTTCAAATGTCGAATAGCCGTTGTCAGTGTCCTGCGCTGACTGAAGATTCAGGGAGTCGCCCGGCATCAGGTGTGGCACCTTCGCGCCGCCAAGACGAACCGGTGCCGCGGTATAGTAGGAAGCCATTTCCCCCAGCCAGCCGGTCATCTTGCTTTGCTGCTCCTTACTGTCAGAACCGAGAATAAAGTCCATTGCGGTTTGCGTATCCAGCCCACTTTCTATCGTGGCGGCATACATCGCCTTAACAATCGCGCTCTGGAGCTGCGTATTCTGCAGTGTATCGAGCATTTTCATTTGCTCCATGACGCTGTAAAACACGTTGGCGCCGCGAGTCTGCCCATCCTCCAGGGGTTCAAATACGTGGATAAAGGACGGTCGCCCGCCAGGCAGTTCACGCGGGATGTAGGTCCACTTCTGCGCCATCCACCCCGGATAGCCATCCTCGCTGACGTAATATCCCAGCGCGGCGCCACTGTCATTTATTCGGACACCCGCCCGACAGTTTCGTGTGTCTCCTGCGTTATTGGGGTTGCTGATGCGTTTTGGGCTCACCATCTTGAACTGCGTACGGAAAAGACGCGTGGAATCACTGTCCCAGGTGGCCTGTGCGCATAGCTCACCGTTAAACGCATGCATGGATACACCCTCACGGATCATCATGGTGAATGTACGCTTACGCTCCGCATCAATGCAGCAGCAATCGTCCTCCGCAAACTCTTTCCAGGCCGCCTCAACTTCACGGGAGAACGCCCGGGCCTCTTCCTCTCCAATGCCCAGAAAACGCCAGCTGGGCCGATAACTGAGCCGGAAAAATGACCCGACAATGTGGTCCTGATGGAGCTGTACCGCGTTTGCCGCATAGCCGTTATTGCGGACCAGATCGTCAGCGCGTGCGTTACCACGGGAAAAATTAGGCAATAACGCAGCATCTGCGCTTTCACTCGGTGGATTCCAGGCGCGGAGCTGACCGCCAAAACCACCAGCACCGCCGTGATATCCGGCATAATCCCGCAGAGCGGTTTTACCGTCCGGTCCTAACAAAGCAGGTGTTTTCATGCGTAAAATCCTGCCGGTCCCCGGCGTCGTGGAGTGGTACCAACCTGTGATTCAAGTTCGGCAATGTATTTTTTCAGGTCACTGACAGAAGTCGCGGTGAACTCAACCCGCCGGCCGTCTTTTTGCACCGTTGCCACCCGCTTTCCCATCATGAGATCGTGCAACGCAGCGCGGGCGGCATCCAGATCAGTCTGTGTCGCCATTATTCATCTCCAGATAATGCCCTGGCATAATCAGCCAGGGTTTTGTTATTGGTCCGGCTCCCCTCTTCCTCAAGCAGGCTCGCGAGCAGTGAATCAAGATTCAGTTGCCATCGCGAAATACTGATCCGCAGGGCCGCCAGCGCATACACGAAGCAGTCCAGCGCCTCATTTCGTCGTTTTTTGCTGTCCCAGACAATTTTCTTACGTCCGTCCACCCATTTTTCAACCTGCTCCTCAGCAGTAAGCTGCTGTGCCTCGGCCAGATCGTAAATTTCGGGGTTATTGGGAAAATGCACGGCACCGGCAAGAGCCTCACTCCCTTCCGGCTGAAGTGTGAAGCGGTTATAAATCTGCTCTTTTGCGGTATCAGTCCCCACTTCAGTCAGATAAACACCGTTCTTGTTGCGCTTTCGCGGCATATTCGCCACTGGCTTACCATAAACCGAAGCCCCTTTAATCGGGATCACACGGAACAGACCATGCTTTTTAGAGCGGTTGTAGACAATGGTGGGGTCAATACCGCCAATATCCCAGCAGATACGGGATACCGACATTTCTATGCCATTCTTTCGGAAGTAGGTTCTGTTAATCGCCTCATCCACCCTGACGAGGGTCGCTTCATCATCATGACGGCCCATAATAATCTGCCGGTCAATCAGCCAGCTTTCCTCACCGGGTCCCCATCCCCAGACGCGCATTTCATAACGATCCAACTGGGAATCGATCCCGGCAGTCAGATAAGCGACACGTTCCGGTACGGATGCCCCGAAGAACTCTTTGCGTTCCGCCATAAGCTCCGCGTCAGGGCGTTCACCAATTTTAGGTTCCCATGTTTCGCCCAGCGTCGTGTTCACGAAGGTTTTACGCTTTCCGGTATCCCCTTTCGTTTTTATCCAGTCTTTGACTATCTGCACCCAGGTGGTAAACGGGCTGTATGCCGTCCAGATGTGAAACGTCACGCTGTCAGGCGGGTCGATTTCGGTGCCTGTTGATGAAAACCAGGATAAACCATCACGCGTCCAGATCCCGGTGGTGTCGCAGATGTAACGAGCTTCACTGAAATCCAGCTCCTGCTGCTTAATGACGCAGGCATTATGTTCACACAGGTAAAAGACGCTGGAGGGTTCGCCCGGCGTCCATTTGAACCCGAACGGGGTCTCTTTGTCGCCAAACTTAAGGTACTGCTCTTCACAACAGTGCGGACAGGCAACATGAAAACGCATGAAATGCCCGGACTCGCTGGCAGCACGCTCAATCTGGCAGGTTCCTTTAGTTTTCGGCGTTGAGCCACGAATAGATTTGGGCCAGACAGAGCCCTCAATACGTTTGTCACCCAGGAACGTCGGGGAACCCTCTTTCTCAATATCTTCATCGAATGCCGCCAGTTCATCGTAACCGGCGACATCGACCGATTTCTCACGATAGTTTTTCGCCGCTTTACCACCCAGACACCAGAACCCACGCCCGTTGGAGAAGCGTTTCATACTGAGCGTATTGTCCCGGTGCTTTTTGCCATACCAGGGGGCCAGCGCCAGAAGTGACGGAATATCGCGGATCGTCGGCTCAACATGCGACTTCATGAAGTTTTCGGCGTCACCATCAGTGGGCAGCCAGATAAGGGAATTTCGCTGCTTGTGCTGAATAAAATACGCATAAACACCCAACAACATTTTTGAATAGCCAACACGGGCAGACTTAACAACGTTAACTTCACGTATGTAATCGTTACCCATCGCATTCATAATCGCGCGCTGAAACGGCAAAGTTTCCCAGCGCCCTTCCTGGTAGGCCGACTCTTTGGGGAGATAGTAATTATCGTCTGCCCATTCAACCGCCGTTTGCGGCTCAGGCCGGTACAGCGAAAGTAGCCCCGCGCGCGCAGAGTGCTGCAGCCCCTTAACCTGACTGTTCGATATATTCACTCAGCAACCCCGGTATTATTTCATCCAGCGCAGCTGCTTTGTTCATGGCCTTAATGATGTCCTTCTTCAGGAAATCAATATGTCGGTTTTCCAGCTCCGGGAAGCGCCGCTGAACCGACAGAGGAACTCCATCAAGAATGCTGGCTACTTCTCCGGCCATCCGCGACAGCACGAACGTGCAGAATGCGGTTTCCACCACCTCAGCGGAATCTTTTGCATTTTTTAGTTCCTGGGCGTCTGCCTGCGCCCGGGTGAGGCGGTGACGCTCATAGTCAATCGTACCTGGCTGGAGGTCGGATTCCGATGCAAGACGAAGGTCTTCCACCTCCTTGCGTAATTTCTCATTCTCAATCGCCGCGTCGCGTGCGGAATACCATTCGATAGCCGCGGAAGATTCATAGAGGACCTCATTACCTTTTCCGCCGCCACGTGCTACAGGCATTCCCTGATCCTGCCAGTTCTGAATGGTTCGCACGCTGACACCAAATATTTCAGAAAGACGCTTTTTGTTGACCTCCATAGCTCACTCCATGCACAAAAACAGAGAAAGGAAACGCCCTCTGGGGATTTAGCCGTTTTTAAGGCTTATCATTTCCTTTCTTTTTAGTGGGTGTTTGCAGTTAAAACAATGTATTAGCGAGAAGAAGAACGGAAACGACTAAAACCAGAAAATTTTCATAAATAGCGAGAATCTGCGAGGTCGCCGCCCCGTAACAGGCCGGAACGCCGGAAAGAACCTACGAATGATAATTATTATCAGTTGCATCCTATCGGTTGAATCTTTGCCAAATAATTCCACCAGCCAGGCATTCATTGTGAATAGCTTTGCGGATTGTTTTAGCCAGTTCATCCATTGCTTTCTGGTCTGCCGCCACCTGCCTTGCAACATCCAGCGCAGCACAGTCAGCAGCATTTTTCAGCATGTTTTCGAGCAGAGATTCGAGATTGGTATCAATGCCGTAATTATTTTTAAACTCAGGGGCTTTAATAGTTACTGTGCTCTGAACCGGCTTATCTCGATTGATACCGATGTTCATGGTGTATGACACAGAAGCTTCACCACCAGCATTATATTGCTCGAATCCCTGTAGGGAAGCTGAAGCATTTTCGAGATCCTGCTCGCTCAAGTCATGTTCTCGGAGCCGGATTTTATCGTCTGTAGTTTCCTGGCGACCCAGTTGCACACCAGCAGGAACTACGGTAGAAGGTTTTGACCCATCGTCTACAACGACCACAAGCGCGCTTAAAATTGTGATCTGGAATGTATATTACCCCATCGATCATTACTTCCATATTTACTCCAATGTTATAACAGAGGTCGCTTGTGTCATAAAAATATGAAACTTTTATTTAAACTACGGAGATACGAAAATGAACTACATTCAGAGCACCTTTGCAAAGAAACTCAAAGAAAACAAACCATTATTACTTAAAAAAAGTAAAAGCATAAAACAAGAAATAATAAACCATAGTAAGCATGATTTATTAGATGGATTCATTAGCATCACGCAGGACGATGATGATAGCCTTGCAATTAGTTTCGCAGATCTTAAGCTTGAAATTACAAGTCAAGATAAATTTGCGTTTAGTGACGACAAACAAGTTGGCCTTCAAACATGTTTTTATCATGAAGATGAATACATTTTTTCAATGAAAATTATGCATACAGGTCACGTTAAATTCGTCAATGAATTTAGCGATGTGTTTCCAGTGCTTGAACATGACGACACGCAAATCCCTCTAATATTGATACATGGTATACTTTCAACAGCACATCAAAAAGGTATTATTCTCCTGATTGATTAATGAGGATGTAGCAGGCACTCAGTGAATGCCTGCTGTAATGCCTTACTCTTCAACCACCGCATCTTCCGGCAACTCAACACAACCAAAGACAGACATACCCAGTGAACGGTCATCCTCCACCGCTACCAGTTGTGATTCAGAAAACCAACGCTCAGTCGCACATTTGTTGGCGGCCTGGTAGTAAATAAAGTACTGGTTCTCACCTGTCACATGCTGGGAGCGGGCCTGTACCTCGCCAAACTCATCACTGATACGCAGGTTCACCAGCTGGCCCAGGCAGAATTTAAAATCTTTTGCCACCGGCAGAATCGAGTCACAGCTTTGTTCTTGTTTCATTCTTCACTCTCTTATCGTTAAAAAGCCCCGCTATTGCGAGGCTATAGGCTTGTTGTTTGACTCTCTCACCGAGTCGTAAATCCGCTCACACGTCATTCCTGCCCTGTAGCTTTCATCAGATCGTTCAGCATAATATCGAGCTTCTTCCGCAAGACTTCCGAGCATGTCGGCGAGCATTGCTGTGTCGGCTCCAGCTGTTTTGCTTCTGACGGTAGCGGCAAGATCTGCGGTGTGCTTTGCGGCGTCCAGGCGGGCGGCAAGTTTTGTTGCTTCGGTGCGCAGTTGGCTAACAGTGGCAGGCAAGCCAGCAGCAGTGGCAGCAGCTTTTGCCGCTTGTTGTTGTGCATCTTTCACAGCCTCTTCACGGGCAATAATACGCCCTTGTTCAATCATGCGGGCAGCGGTCTGCGCGTTCGCTGTTTGCGATGATTCAACGCTGTCACGTTCCGCCCACTTTTTTTCCCACCCGCGACTGCTCCATACACTGCCGGCGATGAATGCGACGGATACCAGAAGCGCGGCGATAATGATCTGAGAGCGAAAACTCATAGCAATATCACTCCCACAAACAAGAACCATCCCCAACCAGTCATACCCTTGCATGCGAGTATTCCGGCGACAATGAAGCAGATTGCAGATGGTAAATATTTCACTGGTCTAACCCCCAGCACGTCAGCGCGCTTTCCTGGTCTCGCCTTTCTACCTGCCCATAGCAGCCATTTTTCTGGCCTTTGGTCAGACGACAATCGCGGCCACCGTCTTTTATCCACCAGCGAATCGCTTCGCATGCGCCTTTACGATCACCAGCATTGATTCGCTTGTAGAACGTGGACGGGAAGCATTTACCTGGACCAATGTTGTAAGGGCAGAAAGAAGCGATACCCGCTTTCTGCGGTTCGGTCAGTGGTACTTTGATATTTCGGTCAACCCACGCAAGCGCCTTATCGCGTTCTATGGCGTTTACCCTGGCGCATTTTTCAGCAGACAACTTCATGCCCTGTACTACCGGCTTACCATCGACCATCGTGGCGCCACGGCAAATCGTCCAAAGTCCGCCGCCGTCGCGATAGGCCGTCAGACTGTTACCTTCTTTCTCATCGAGAAACTGGTCGAGAATCACTGACGCTGGCGCACCGGCAAGCACCAGACCCAGAACGGCGGCGCTTATCTTTGTTTTTATCGAGGCCATAGTTATTTTGCTACCTCACCAGAGATGCGTTTCATTGCCTCTGTCACGACCTCAGCCGCCGCTGGGCGATCACGACTTGGTTTAACGGCTACATCAGCAAGGTACTTAGCTAATAACTGCGTCCTTTTTTTTTCTTCATCAAGCCGTTCACGTTCTTCTTTCCTCTTCGCGTAGTAGGTCTTAATGGTGAAATAAGCCGAGATCAGAGCGCCAAGGATAAATACATAATCTTGCAAACTCAGAACAGAAAAAAAACCAAGCAGGCCTGACCACCAGTACGGCATGTTATGTCCATCGGTTGGGTTCATACGTTGCATATCCGCACCTCCGTGATCGGGGCGCTGTTTGTGATGAAAGGGTCAGGCTTCACGGGCTGGATTTATCAACAAAGCACGCAGTGAGTGATACCCGTGAGCCTGAAATGAAAAAGCCCCGCAGAATTGCGAGGCTTTATATTTTGGAAAGATTAGATCGACGATATGACAGGGGTACTGTGCCGTAGCACGTTCGCGAATACCCCTGTCGTATCGCCGGAAAGCAAAAACCCCGCGCTGGCGGGGTTCTCGTTATATTCAAATTGTTCGCTTTTCGTCGCTGCCATCGTGGCACAGCTCTGCCAAGCATGAATGGATTATCTAACTTTCTGGGTAGTTTTCAACACCAGACACAAAAAACAGCACAAAAAAGCAAAAAAAACACGTTATTCCTCGTTTTCCAAAAGAGCCTTCGCTGACAGGAACACCTTTGCCCTGAAAATCTGTAAACACCACTTCACTCGCTCTCTTGCCTTTTCTTGTGTCAGCCAGGGAGCAATCACCTGCAGTTCCCGGGTTATGTCTGAGATTTTTTTTCGGGTGGTGTAATACTGAAGGCCAACAACATAAACCGGATCGTTAATATCCAGCGCCTGCAGCACGCATTGCTCAACAAAATCGACATCGTCATTATGCAGGGCTTCATCAATTACACTGGCTGGTGGCTGCGGCCAGAGAATGCTATGTGCCCTGTTCATTGCCTGCTGTCCACGGAAACCCTCTTCACGAGCCTGATTCAATGCTGTGGTGAAGCGCTCCAGTGCCTTTTCTGACCAGTTCCGTCCCTTAAGCACATTCCAGCACGCATGGCCTCGCGGCATACGGGGGGCAGTTTTTCCTCCCACACCCTCACCCCATGTAGTGAGCAGGGATTTAATCCATCCGGACTGGATCCCCGTCAGGAGAATGCATTTACCCAGCCAGCTTTTACGCGGCGCAGCTGCTGCTTTTTCAAATGCTGACTGCTGTAATCTGCGTTGGCGTGGCGTCATGCTTTTAGCTCCTCAATAATTATTCTCCCGGTTTCTCCCCATAATTTTGATACCCGTGCATCCCATATATGAGCATCATTTTCGTAAATGGCGTCCATCAGGGCTTTCATCATATTGTCAAAATCAGGTTTAGCCTGGTGTGGTTTACCGTTGAACTCAGCGCGTTTCTTTTTACTCCAGCTCGCTGGCATCGGAAGAATGAAGGTGACATGCGAACCGCTTTCCGGCAGATCAACACCCTGCAGACGAACTTCATCACAGAAAGCCCGGTAACGCAGAACCTCGGGGCGTTTTCTCCATTTATCAGCACGGGTCATTCTGGGCTTACCAACAGGCGTGATTTTATAATCAGGCATGAGTCGATTCCCCCAGTTCGTAGAAAACCTGCACGAGCAATTCGGTTTCAGTACCGAATTTATTTTCCCAGGACTGCCGCCCGGCATGAATGGCCACTCCATGACCGCCGGTACGATGATGGGTATGACAGAGAGGAATTACGTGAAAATTATCTGCACGAACAGACATCCCGGTACCGGAACTACAATGATGGATCTCAGCGGGAGTATCTCCCAGCCCTTCATTGCGGCAGACAATACGATTCAAATCGGCAACGCGAGATAAGTAGAGCTTTTCAGCTTTATTCTTTGATCTGCTCATGCTGCATCACCAGCACAAACAGCGACACAGCTCACGAAGGAACGGTGTGAATGGGGTAATTCAGTTTTATGCGCCATCGCGTTTTCCCGGTTGGCGCAGTGTTACTCAGTGGGCTGTTCAGACCCGTTTTCGAGTATAACCCAACTTATCCTGCATCTGAAACAGGAAGACCAGCTTTCTTTCTGGCCTCTTCCAGTTCCCGCAAAGACGTAACAAATTCATCTTTACGTAAAGCGAATCCCCTCACCACACTCCCCTTCACGAAATAAATCAGAACCGGGCCAGTGTGCTCCGGCAACCCTGGGATTAAATCATCCGGAATTTGCATGAGATGCCCCTTGCAAAGATTCCCACACCTGAATCAACCTGAATTACCTGGCAATAATCGTGCGAGGCGATGCGGAAACTCGATTTAAAAAATGGCAGCAGGAGCTACCAGCTAAGGGGGGGGGTTAGTTAACAAACCACTCGTCTGCACTTTCCCAGGTATCCTGGAGGATTGATTCAATTTTCTTTTTGTCGTCCTTGTCACCGCCAAAAACACTTAACCCATCTGACCCGGCACGGCGGATGGTGAGCCTGCAATTGTCATAGTGATCGTTCAGGCGCTTAAGCAATTCTTTCTCCAGTGCTGGTACCGCGCCTTTAGGAAGTTCTTTCATGCGATCAATGGTTAATTCAACTTTCATAATGGTCTCCATTGCATATACTGTGTTTTTATACAGTATACCTATGCACGAAAATGATCAACGAGTTAAGAGCACAAATTGTTAAATTTCTGTCAGTAGTAAAAAAAGAAAACCCGCCGTAGCGGGTTGAATTAGCACTGTTTTATTCTTTCTGCGGCACAATCCCGTAAGATTCGCCCTCACTAACGCCTCATCAATGATCAACTGTGTGACCATGAGGTAAAGTGTTAACCAACTTTCATTCGCCTTTTTCAATCAGCAAAAGGCTGGTTAGTGCCAGGAGCGGACGTTGATAGTGTGAAGAGAGAATTTCCGCTATGCACTTATTTCTGAAATCTGGCTGCTGCTTTTAAAGTAGCTTGCAGTCTCTTTTCAATTAATGGTGCAGCCTGTTCTTTTACTTTTTTTAACTGCTCTTCAGAAGCTGTGCGGGGGGAGCCACATGTGAAGGGAGGCGCGGGGTCATATTCCATATGCAGCTGAATATTCTGAGCGATATCACTTCCATACATTTCTGACACGACGTTGAGAGCAAAATCTATACCTGAAGTCACGCCTGCGCCGGTTATACGGTTGCGGTCACGAACTACGCGTTCATTTATCGGTTCCGCACCTAATAATGCGAGCTGCTCTAGAGATGCCCAGTGTGTTGTTGCTTTATAACCCTCCAGAAGCCCTGCCGCGCCCAGAACAAGCGACCCAGTACAGACCGAAGTCACCAACTTTGCTTGTTTACTTTGAGTGCGGATAAATGAGAGGACTTCTTCGTCATCCATCAGATTTATTTGACCAGGCCCACCAGGCACACAAATTACATCCAGTTCGGGGCATGTTTCGAATGTGGTTGTGGGCTGTATAGCCATACCACGCTCAGAAACAACCAGATCCAAGCTTTTCCAGATGAGATGAACTTTTGTGTTTGGCGCTCTTACGAATACTTCATAAGGGCCGGTAAGGTCAAGCTGAGTTAGAGACGGAAAAAGGAGCAGCCCAATTGATGTGCATTCAGAATCAGTCATAAAGAAAACCTTCTTATTTGGAGGAATATAATGACTATTCTCTCATGAAAGGCAACTGCATTGTTTGATGGATAGACGTGCGTTTTTTCAACTAACCCACTTCCCCGCTGATTAACACGCAGCAAGTTAGCTATGTCAATGGCGATCTAATTGTGAACATCCGCTCTTCGCTCACAGCGGACCTGACAACCAGTAGATTGCTCCGTTCTGTGCCAGAAGCGGACCTTATGGATGCTGTCATATGAAATACGCTTGTAATCTGACTCCAGACTCACTGATTGTCTCAACGCCAGACAATGTGTGATTGTCCCTACCAAAAGAAGTGGGAGAACATACTACCTGCTAATGTTTGCACACAGAATGCCGTTTTATTTTGCAATGCCCCAATTTCAGGTGGCAAGGATCCGTTTCGGAATGCAAAAGGAAAAATTAATGCACATTAAAATGGGTAATTCTCAAAATCCAATTACGACCTATACCTCCGCCTCATCAACGACGGGGCAAAAAACTGAATCATCGACAACCGCTAAATCGACATCGTTAACTTCCGCCACGCAGACCACCTTTTCAAGCCTGGCGAGCCTGCTCAGCGATGCGGCAACCCGGGCAGAAATACGTGATGCATCCAGCAGTCGCAGCCAGTTGCAAAGCATGGCTGAGTCGCTGTTAACGGTGATTGATGGCCCGGTTTATACCCAGAATAAGGCGAAACACGATCAGGAAATCCCTGATACGCAAAGCACTGAACTTCTGCAACTGGCGAGCAAAGCGACAGATTTTCTCAACGGCAAAACCACCAATCCGTTTGCAGGCATGCAGCGCGAACAGCTCGCGCTGATTGCCTATGATGATGGCAGTGCATTTACCGTCAATGAGCGACGCGCGGCCTTACAAGAGATCGGCAGTCAGGAAGATAAATGGACGCAACAATTTATCAGTAGTGCGCAAAAAGAGATCAGCGCTTCCGGCAGCTACAAAAAATCTTATAGTGCGCTGCTGAGTCACTATCGTGAGCTGCCGGCTATTGAACAAGCGCAATACTCTGAAGGTCTGGAACAACAACTGGTAAGCAAGGTGGCTAAATCCACAAGTGACAGTACCGGCGAAAATACGGTCTTTACCGACGCCTTGCTGACGTTGCAAAAACAGCAAATTTCCTCCATGCGGATGCAAATCTCCTCCCTGAGCCTGTTTTCGCTGGCTGCGAATAAACGTTAATCACCACGGCCAGGACGGCGCGCTGAAGGACCGTGTCAGTTTGTCCAGAGCCAGCGCAGGTTTATTGCCGTTATACTATCTGTTAAAGCTAAGTTCAGATGTCCGCATTGTGCCAGGAGCGGACATCCGGGGCATTTATTATCTTACCTTCGCCAAGATTGCTCTGAGCAGCTCGATAGTTCTCCAGATGTCATCCTGTGTATCTCCATCCCAATCAGGAACAGTGGCCAACTCAGCTTTGAGCTGCTTTATGAGGATATGTGCGTCTGCAATTTCATCCTTTCGACATTTTGATGCAATACGAGGTATCGCAGTCGAAGATAGTTTGGATTGAGGCGGAGGGTTGGTATATTCGGCTGCAATTAATTTTTGTAATTTTCGCATATGATCAATATACCCGGAGGAGTGGTTAGGATAACAAAAGTTATGCTACATGGTAATTATTCCTGAAAAGGAAGCCAAGAAAATAGTTGCCCCATTAATCTTCCGCTTCTCGCTCACTGCGGACCTCGATCTTCGGACTGGTCCGCTCAGCGCCAGGAGCGAATATTGCTTACATCAGACTGTATTAATCAATAGGAATCAGGTCAGGATCATTAATTGATGTCTGGTGTCAGAGTTTCTTATCACTTGGCCTGATTGCCTCAAGCTATAGAGACACTATTGATGTTAATGCATAATACCCTTTTTTGATATGACTCATTCAGATCTGTAAGACAAACTGTACCATTATCCTTTTTTCACTCTGCCCACAATCAGGTCTTTGATGGAAACACCGTCATCTTTTGCTCGATGATATAGTAAATAAAATGTTTCCTCATCAATCCTGATGACGAAAGTGCGTTTGATTATCCTGTCGTAAAGGTATGCGCCTGCTAATATAAGCAAGAAAGTAAGAGAAGCGATTAATAATGCACTAGTTCCTCTATCAATATAGGTAGCAAAGAGAATACCCACAGGAGCAAGGAATAGCATAATATGAACCACTAGAAAAAAAGCTGCAGAGCCAAGCCCACTATTCTTGAACTCATTTCGGGTTTTAATCATTACAGCTTTAGATACAAGAAAAAAAGGGATCAGAACTAACCCGACTCCCATATATTTCAGATAATCCAACGCAGTTAGAGCGATCATTAACTATTCCTGACGGGGACTCGAGATCGTTGAATGCTGGGGTGAAGTTACTATAAAGGAAGCACCGGAAGATGTCTATGGAGGGTGGAGTGAACAACTGCGAACTTCCGCTCCTCTCTCATAGCGGATCAAAATCAAATTCTAAAACGACGTTGCTAAGTGGGAGTCCATAGTGAATGACGGGACGCTCCGGGCAGCGCCATAATAAATCAGCGCCCGCTAGAGGTAGACGTTGTTTCATGGTGCTATGAACGCTCTTGCCAGACAATCCAAGCAACAGCCACTTCCCATGAAATATATCCGTTATTGCCATGTTTCGCCCTGCGAAGATCAACCGTATCACCAAACCTTTCAATGATGAATTTTTCAAATTCTATGCGTTTCTCTTCGTCGTCCGTTAAATCCATGTTCTCCCCAGCAGCATCTTACTAATCGCTCTTATTGCATAAAAAATAGCATATCCGTTAGAGAGTGAAAAACCCGCCGAAGCGGGTTAATGTACCGATGGGATTTTAGTAACCAATTTCCACAAAGCGTTTCCGGATCCTCAACAATCCTCAATCTTTTAGACATGACTATCGAGATCGATATCTTGTTCGATAGTTGCAACTTCAACCTTGTTGTGTAGGCGTTGTTTCATTGAGTTATATATTGACGGATTGTCATTATAACTTTTGAAAGTTAAAACAAATGCCACATCTTGCTCATCTAACTCATGATGTGTCGAGTATCCAAACTGATATAGGTCTCGAGTAAAAATTCTTGCGTATAATCTTATTTTGTCACTATCTACAGCAACACCACTAAAAGTTTTTGCATGATGCCTTACAGGGCTCCATTTTGCTAACTCTAGACGAGAATCGACTTCTTTTTGAGTTGACTCTTTCATTGTCCCAAGGAGATTTTTTGCTTTAGATTCAGCATTTACATGTTGAAGAGCACACTGTAATCTTGTTGAAAAATAGTTATCTCCCGCAAATTCAGATACTAAAGGTTTTAAAATTGCAGTTAATGTTATCTCTCCTTTAATTTTTCCGTCTACAATCATTTCTGGCGGTAAAGGAATATCATTCCAATAATAGGAGCTTCCAGCTTTTAACTTTGAATTCCAAGCCAGGGTTACAGAGCCATCTTCGCATAACCATGGCATTGATTTACTTTTATGCCAAGGGGTACCCCATCCTATTCTTAAGTCGTGCTCAGTACCTTCTGATTTATTTATGAGTAATGCTTTTACTAAATCTGGTGTTGCTTTTTTAATATTTTTAAACGTGTGTGCCGCTATATTTGAAATCAGCGGTGCACTAAAACTAGTCCCGGTAGCAATATCTCCACCAATCATTCTAAGTTTCGAAAACCACGAAAGCTCCGGTTTTTTCATTCCTCCAGGGGCAGGTCCACGTAAACTTTCAGAGCATGCAGAATCGACACCACCAGCTTTATTAGCTTGTCTACCTGATATTGTTAAAGCAGCTTCGCAATCAGCAGGCGGGCAAAGCTTTGAAGAATTATCACTACTAACATTACCTATTGAGATAACTGGCAATATTGAAAACTCACGAGCGATTGTATTAATCTCATGCCCCAAATAGCTTATCTCCTCAATATTATCAGTTGGGCTAACTTCGTTAAAGGATAAATTCCATACTGATGAGATACCTTTTGTTTTTTCAGCAACCTCTCTGAGGTAGTTTACAAACTGTTCTGTTGTTGGCTGAGATAGAGTGCCTTGTTTGTTAATCGCCTGCACACTCACAAATTTACACTCCAACTGCGGAAGTGCCAAGTTATTATTCCAAGCACTTCCCTGACACACAATTGAAGTAACACGATTACCATGTTTTAAATCTGCTGACCTGATGTCCACAAGAGGTTTAATATTAATGACATTTAAAGGTACGTATGATTGGGCGGAGCAGCCACCGTCAATGATAACTACTACAGGAGCACTATCTTTATTAATCATTTTAGGAGATGGCTCAGCCCCATCCCCTGGAGGTAATGATTTTGTCGTAATAGGTTTTACAGGCTCTATCCTATATATCGCACCAGAACAAACTAATCTCTTGAAATCTTGCTTTGATTGTATAACTGTTGTAAATGACAAGTGTCCACTTGCCAAATAGTGACTCAGTTTTTTCGAAAAAGAACGATTTTGATTGTTGTTCTTGTCATTTGAGAAAATATTATCGAAGTTTGATTCACCAAATGTTAAAATACCGTCATCTACTAATAATTCCAATTCTTCAGCAACTGAAACTCGAGCTTTGGAATCATGGAACGGCAATGCCCAAACATTAAATTGTTTGCCTGTGCTAGTATCTTCACCAAAAACTTCTTCTTCATTTTTATTCCTAAGCACCTCATTTTTATCAAACCCTTTTATACTTTTAAGCCTAGATATATCGACTTTAATCTTATCGGTATTCGCGGAGGTTATTCTTTTAATAATATCTGGAATTTTATCTTTGGATGTTTCCACAAGGAAACCATTGTAAGCGGGGGTTACTATTCTTGTCGCTGCGTTGGTTTCAAAGAGGTCATTTGGTGTCCATGATGGTGCCAAGGAGTCATCGAACATTTTAACAAGCAGATGGATTTTACCAGAATGGTCTACTAAATCTTTATCTTTCTGAATAGACCTTAAATTCTCAGATAATATTTTTTGTTGAGAATCCAATCTTGACCATTCGATTCCCCCCGCACTTTTCCCTCCCCCAGTAACAGCTTTTGGGGTCGGTTCAGCCAAGAATGAAAGGATTGGGTTTAATGTTCTTTTTCTGCTATTACCATCTGCCATAGTATTACTCCTTTAAATGGCTAGAAATTGTTTGCCTGCTTAAACTCAGCAGATCTGCAATTTCAGTTTTTGAAAATAATCTTGTTTCTGACAATAAATTTATAAGCTTTTTCTTTTTAACCAATTCCATATCATTGCTGCATGGCATTACTGAATTATTAAAATCACTATCAACTACAGATAAAATAATTGACGGCAGACTTAGTTCCGTATCATTTAGAATAGCTTGTCTTCTTGCAGCTATTGAAATAGTTTCAATATCTGCCCCACTCATTCCTTCCGAAATTGCGGCTAACGCTCTTAACTCCTTACTTTTACCATTATCCTGAAAAAGAAAATGATCCCACAACACCTCCCTCAAGTCTTGTGATGGTAAATCTAAACGTATTTTAAATGGAAAACGTCGCCATATAGCAGGATCAAGTAGTTCAGCATGATTTGTTGCTGCAATCACTACTGAATTATCATCAAGAGAATCTAATCCTTGTATTAATGTGTTAACAACTCTCTTGAGTTCCCCTATCTCATGCTTATCATCCCTCACTTTAGCAACAGCATCTACTTCATCAAGTAAAAGTATACCGTTACGTGACGGTACAAATTCAAATATTTGCCGTAAATTCTTAGCCGTATCACCTAATAAAGAAGAAATAACTGAATCTAATCTTACGACATAAAGAGGCCTGTTAAGCTGAGATGCAATATGCCCCGCAATCAATGTTTTCCCTGTTCCTGGAGGACCAGAAAGTAACAAACCCAGTTTACCTGTTAGACCATTTTCAATTAACTTATCTTGTTGTTTTACACTCTCAATAAAAGTAGTAAAAGTATTTCTTTCACTTTCCCCTAATAAAAGAGGGGTCACCGGCCATTGATGTTCCTCAAGTAGAGGCATTCTAGACTTAGGATCTACTGGCAAGCTATCGCTATATCCGGAACTGCGCAGAGGAACGCCCTTACGACGAAGCACCGATTTTATCTTCTTTGCCCCATCCATATCCTCGACACTGATAGCCCTCGCAATGCGATTACTTACGCTTCGCACTTCAGAATAGTTTGCATCCAGAGATGCCTCAATGAGAGCCACAATATCTTCTACTAACACTTTCATACCTTCTCAGATTGACACATGACAACTAAAATCAAAATTTCGCGCCTAAAACAACTGTAAATGTCATCCATAACGGTTAATGTGTCAAGGATTCTATGATAAATGTTAAGCACACACACTATTTGTACGCATACACTTTTAAAGTGCGTGAAATTTGTTCACATGGACCGGAGACACTCATTTTCGGCATTTAACCCTCTGAAAATATGCCATCGCATTACCCTCCGCCATACGTTCGACCATGCAATCAGCGGTGGTCAGGGTGCATACGCGGATGTAACTGCGATGGTGGTGCTTACCAGTACGAACTATATTTCGAGTCGCAACGACCTTTAAATTCGATAGCCCAGCGACGGATGCAACGTGCGTTAAGTGATTTGCTCATTTCGATGCTCCCCGATTAACTTTTTCGACCAGTTCAATCCACTGTGGCGCCAGCTTTTTTTCTGCCTGCACGCGGCTACCGGCTGGACCATCCAAATTCACGCGGTAATGGTCATACGGACATTTCAATCCACCCCATACCCATCCCATATGGTTTGGCTTTAGCGCGTATTCGGGCATATTTCCGCAGGTCGGACAGCGTGGTAACTCAGACTGTTTCATTGCGCCAACTCCTGCATCAGCGCGCCGTGTTTGCGAATGCTGCGAACGGCTTCACGAAGTTTTTCCAGGTTAGCCAGCTTCGCTTTTGTGCGCCGAATTTCACTTGAGATACCGCGTACCGTTGGGATCAGCAGATCATCAGGACGGCTGACGAAAGCGGGGATTTCCTCAACAATTTCAGTGACAGATTTTTCTGGTACCAGTGGTGTTGATGTTTCCGGTTCCCGTGGTGCAGAGTTTTTGTTTTTCACTGACGCAGTGGCCGGCACCGAATAAACAAACTTGCTGCCTACTTTTTCGCGGATGATCCGCCCTTTTGTCATGTGGTGAGTCAGCATTGGCGCCACACGTTTTGACTCAATACCTGCCAGTGTTGCCAGCTCAAGGGATGTCTGTGGCCCATGTTCCGCCAGTAATGCGATGACGTCGCTGACTGATACACTTACCGGCGCTTTGCTGAAAGAACTGATCGCTTTTGGCTGTGATTTAACTTCCCCGGTGGCAACTTCCCAGTACCCGTTAGCCTGAACAACCTCGTTACGCTCTTCGTGCTCACGCAGCATCCCGATCACTGCCGCCGGCTCAATTTTCATGCGCGCCGCAATTTCACGGGCAGTCGCTTTTTCCATCGCTTTCAGTACGTCTAAAATGGTTTCCATAAAATTCTCCAGGTTAAATTAAGCCAGCCGCTTTACGGCGTTTGTATTCTTCAAGCAGCTGCTGTGCGGGTGTCGGTCCTGCCGGATGGCGCGGCGCCGCAATCTGTTTTCTTACCGGGGGGATCTTCCCGCCCTCTTCTAGATGCTTTTCCCATCTCGCCAACTGGTCTGCCGCCAGCCTTTCCAGTTCTGGTTGGGTCATCTGCCGCTCAACACCGGTGCGGCGCAGTTCAGTGCAAATCTGGTACAGGACCGGGTTACATTTGCGCTCGATGAAATATTCCTCAGTGCTGCTGTAGCGGTACGATTCGTTGCGCCAGCGCTTGTATTCCGCCATTACGTCCGCCGTCTTAAGCCCCAGCCTGCTGCCGCCGCAGTCAGCCACAATGGTCACGAACTCAGCCAGGTCAGGCGGCCATGAGTTGCCCGCAGCGCAGCGCGCCACCAGCGCATTACAGACGCTCGTCATCCGGTCGCTGGTCAAATTCCCAATCTGAGCAATCCATAGGTCCGACGGGGCCGAGCCGTTTTTGGTCTCCCATCGGTTGGAATAGATTTCCATCATGAGCTCCCAAAACGTCCACGCCTTCTCCTCGACCGCGGAGTTGTGCAGCGCGTGCTGCGCGTGCTCGCTGTACAGCTGCGTTTGCTGTGGAGTTTGGATCCAGTCCTGCATGTGAGTTACCTCGCGGTTTAGTGGGTTTGGCCTGTTGCAGGTGGCGGGCAAACTTTTGCTCCCACTGCGTCTGGGTGAAAACTTTCTGCTCAGAAATCCAGTAATCCGTAAAACTGGCCAGTGCGGCTTTCAGCTCTTTTGCTGCAAGGTCGGCAGGGATCGGGAAATTCCAGTACGCAGCACGCTGGCGAAAATCTGCCGATGGCGCCCATTCCGTTGTCATCGGGAATTTTCCAAATGACTGTGCTGCGGGGTATGCGATTCCCGGTTGTCCAGGGTATTCCGGTACCGGGTTGTTGTTAACTGGTTCGACCTCTGACCCTCGCGCGTTATGTGTGGGGTTTAAGTCTTTAGATTCCTCTGGGGGATTCCGTATCCCGTTTTTGGGATCGTTTGACGGAAAAAACGGGATCGTTTCACCGCTTTTAATACACCCGTTTTTGGGTTCGTTTGGTTTAACAGCCCCGTTTTTGGGTTTCTTTAAAGCATCCCGTTTTTGGTAATGTTCCCGTTTTTGGGTTCGTTCTGCGTCTTCGATGCTCTCTTCAATTCCCACTAACTTGTAGACTGGGATTTGCTTTGTACGTCCGCGGCGCTCTCCGGTATCCTGGATAAAACCGTTTTCCACCAAATGCTGCAGGCTGGCCTGGACGGTTTTTTTATCCAGTTCTGTAGCCTCGGCCAGCGCCGCAATTGATGGGTATGTCGTAAAGTCTGCGCCGCACATGTCCGCCATCCAGGTCAGAACTAACTTGGCAGACGATCGACCCGTTTTAGCTTTCTTAGCCCAGCGCATGGCATCAAGACTCATTGCTGCACCTTCTTAAATTTCAAATCAAACTCTCTGCGGCTGGTCTCGCAGATGTCCTGATAGCCTTCGTATCGGTACATAACCCGAAGATGAGAAACTCTCATTACCGTCACCATGCGTCCGCGTTCGTTGCGGTATTTCATCCCCGGAATCAGTTCAGCGCTGCGATCGACTGTCTCCGCCGGTACTTTGTGCTTCATCGCATTTTTCATGCGGTCTACTAATTCCTGGGCAAGCATGGGAGCCTCCTGTTACGCCGCGCGCGGACCAATATGGTTAAACTGGATGCTGACGCCGGGGATGAGATCGGCCAGTGCCTGAATTGCTTCTGCCGTTTCTTTGCGGATTACCTGCATTGGCTTACCAGTCAGCACTGCACTGGTCGCCTCGATGCACTCGCGGTTAGCAATGGCCACCAGGTTATGTAAGTCATGCTGACCAGCCAGCTCTGCATCCATCGCAGCTTTGATTGCTGGCGCCAGCGCAGCTGCCTGGCCACGATAGTTCGGCGTGTCATTTCGAAATGCCCGCTGGATGATCTGCGTGTTGTTGTGCAGGCGGCGCGCATACTCTGACGGGTCCACGATATCTGCCAGGCTATCCAGCAAATCACCGTAGTGATGCGAGGTAATCAGTGGGACAATCTTTTTCCAGCCCCCTTTCCTGCCATCCTTCATCGCCCACTCTTCCAGCTCGATGGCCAGCAATTTAATCTCGTTGATTTTCATCAATCAGATTCCTTCTTGGTCGTGCAGGTATTCTGTTTACCAAGGCGTTTGGCCTGGCGGTAACGGTCATAAACGTCTTTGTCGTAGATGAGTGCGCCATTTGAGGCATCAGCGAGACGCTGAGCACAGCGCTCGGGAACAAGTTCTTTCCACTGGCTGACAGCGGAAGGGTCGATACCAGCAATAGCCGCAATACGGGAGCGGGTTCCAAAGTGTTTAATTGCTGCGGACTTCAACATTCTTATCTCCAATCCTGAGTTTTCTCAATGATAGTCACGCAAGGAAACTCAGGTCAAGAAATATTAAGATAACTAAATATGAGTGAGATGACGTTAGGCCAAAGAATTCGACAGAGACGCAAGCAGATCGGCTTGAGCCAAAACAAGCTGAGTAAAGCTGCAGGGGTTTCTGATTCCTCAATTTCGCTGTGGGAAAGTGACACTACTGCCCCGCGTGGCGAGAACCTGCACAAGCTAGCAGAAATTCTGCAATGCTCGCCTACATGGATCTTATTCGGTGATGAGGATAAATCTCCTGAACCACCTCTGCCGCCAGGAACTCAATCACAGATGACTGAAGAAGAGCTTGAGTTGTTACAACTTTACCGCTCTCTTCCTGAATCGGAGCAGCAGGCTCAGATTCAAAGCCTTCGGGCGCGCGTGGATAATTTCAATCGGTTATTTAACGAGCTGCTCGAAGCAAGGAAACGCACCAACCAATCGTAGTTCAAGCTGCACTTTGATTTAAAAAATAATTTCTCTTCATTTTCATAATGTTGAGATTCTTTTCGCTTCTTTTCATGAGTTTTCTCAATATTTTTATTGACCAATCACAATGAGAAAACTAAATTAACGTCATCAAGTAACCACACGCAGTGATTACTCAGAATCAAAATGTTCCGCTTACCCTGGCGATACAGGGCCAAAAACAAAAAAGCGCCCTACTGGACGCTTTGCTCTTTAATAATCTGGACATTCTGATCATAGGTAGCTGAGTTAACCAATATTCAGGCGGTACATGGCTCTCCAGTAACTCTTTGAACAAACTGACAAAGAACAATTTTTCCTTCTTCAATTGAATCAAAAAGTTCTGAATGATAAACGCCATCAGTTCGCTTACGAAAAAGATACTCAAATTCTGGTTTGACGCTTCTAGATGTCAGGCGTTTCAAAGTATCCATATCGCAGCGGAATTTGAATTGCTTGCCAGACCTTTGAAGCATGTGCACACCCGTGGATGTATTACCTTTATTTCGAATAAGTGAAACCATGGTCGATGTGCCTTTGCAATTGAATTGGCTGATGATTGACCATCTGATCAATCTACCTCGGATGTCCAGATTATCGCATTCCTGACTGTTGGGGAATAGCAGGATCCACCGCGCCTGATGTGGTTAAAAGCAGGCTAAAGCAATAACAAGTAGTCCCCTGTTCTGGCGGCCCGGTGTTTTCCCGTGTATTTCCGGTAACCGCCAGCCTTTTTCAGGGAATATCAGCCGGTCATGGTAAGTATCTCGCAGGATCCTTACCGGGACTGGAAGAGTTACCACTTGGAGACGGTCCTTTTAAATGTCCTGGACAGTGGCGCTTTGGTAGCGATAACAACCACTCCAGTTGATCCTGGGAGTTATCAGGTCAGTGAGATGCCAGCACTCTCGACGGCAGTGACGGCGGGAAGTAGACCGCTGACGGATCGGAAAGACGAGCAAGCCCAGACGATATCTGAGTGGCTTTAAAAACAGATGGGAGTCGGTGGAGTCCCGGCAAATGGGTTTCATGTACCGAATGAACACATGATGACGCGGGGAAAGAACCGTGACAGGAGGGAAGTAGACCCCGCGAACACAACATGCAAGCGCACTCCTTCACTTACCAGTTATGGGTGACAGGTGTGAAACAGGCGGAGTGCGCTTGCAGATGTGATTAATTGCTGTGTGTGCCGCGTGGTCTTTGCCCATCTCCCACGATGGGCACCTTTTTTACCGGAGGGTTTATGAAAAATTCACAGCCAGTTATACCGGACGGGGATCCTGATGTGGAAAGCTCAGTAAGTAATTTTATTTATCAGTTAAGCGTTCCTGCGTTTCGCGACCGCCTTACAGCTGAACTTGAGGCACTGTACGAACAACAGAAGGCAGCTCTCGATCACACGGAATCTTTACTCAGGATGGTGCGTGCCAATGGTTAAATTTACCAGCGAAGATATTGCCCAGCGTACAGCTGAAGCTGAATATAAAAAAGCTGTGGCTGATATAACCGGCGTTCAAAAATATAAAGATGAGGCAGTGCTGGATATGTGTTTCATCAAAGTAATGACCAAAATAGTTAACGACCAGAGGGTTAATATTAGCGAATTTTTACGCTGAACTTTTATTTACCCCCTTCAATAACTTCAAACAATTAAGAGAGTTTTTATTTATGCCTTAACTGGCAGGGCTAACTATATCCATCAATGATGACCCTGTCATAGCCACCCATGCAGGGAGGGTAAGTGACACTTGAGTGCTGTCCGTATTGTAAAAAATGGAGTTCTGATGATTCCATGTATAAATCAACAAAAAGAATTCATAAGAGAGTAGTGACTGCTTATTTCTGTAGCCTTGAGCATGCTATCTCCTACAAACAAATTCATGAACCACGGCGCTGTAATTTAAGCAGAAGCAATGCACGCCATTCACATAAACATTATTGAGGTTATTATGACAACTGGATTAAAAAAATTTGGCGGGAGATTCGAACCGAAAAAAAGTGCACTTGAAAAAGACAGTACACTTCCAGTTTATGTTGCTTTTAAACAAGCGAAAAATAAAACAATTGCAAAGACATTACTGCATGCTGATTTTATACAGTTCGCGCCAGATTATGCTGATGATTATTTCGCCCCCAAGGTCTGGGAAACAGAAGAAGGTATGTTCTGCACTGTTGAGGGACAGTTCTATACCGACCTCTTCACTGGTGAAATTGTCTGGAATGCGGAGAAAGGTGAACCAGAGCGCGTCATAGTTGAGCCAGAGCTTGCTGGCGGTAATGAACAACTCAATGCTGACGCGACAGAAGAAAAAATGAAACCGGTGAAAGAACTGGATGTGCTGGCCCGCTCATACTGCCTCGCGGTGTTTGGCGCCATTGATGAAATCACTCCTTCTCAGTATGGCCAGTTAATCGACATGCTGAATGATGATGAATTTAGCCCTTTACGCGAACAGGCAGAGGGTCTTGCCAAAGAACCCCGCATTCTTGCCATGCTTCCTGAAAAACAGACCGAATGCCTGGCCTGGGTGCGTCAGAGGGCGCGCGACAATGCTAAATGGCCAGACTATAAAAACCTGTTTACCCAATGGGCTGATACCCCGCCCGATAAACGCGAGCCAGCAAAGCGCGATGAGAAAAAACTAAGCATGAGCGAGCTTGCTACCAGGCTGCGCTATCGCACTGCCATGGGCAAATTATCCCGCTCCATGGATTTCGACATCTGCAGCCCTCCAGTTGGCATTGAAATGCGCATCAATACCATGCTGTGCAGTGAAGACGTCGAGATTGATGACTGGTGTGCACCATTTTCACGTACCCCGGGTATTCATGATTATCACCCGGCGTCCATCGTGGCCATCATCAAAACCGCTGATGAAAAACTTCATATTTATCCTGGCGAACTGCGCAAATACATCGATAACAGCATTGCTGGTTTTGACTGTGTTAACCCACCTCAAGTGGTCATGGATATCGCCTGCGGCCGTACGTCTGCCCCGCTTCCACAAAAAAATGATGGAGCAAAATCTGATGATCAAACCGAACAAACTTTACAGAACGAAACTGAAATACCAGCAGACTGCCCGTCTCACGCTGCGGAACTCAACAGGGAACTGGATGCAGCATTTGCCAATAGCGCCTCAAATGAGGGCGAAAAAACGGAAGTGACCGAGCAGGAAGATAACCGACTTCCAATGGATGCCCGAGAAATTGAGATTGCCCACGCGCTGAACGACCTGCTTTCGGGATGTACTGACATTATGGGCAAGGAAGAGGCGGAAGGCGTTGTGGCATGCACCGGTCACATTATCGCTGACGTTCTTCCTCTGCTGATCATCGATATCTCCACCACTGAATTTTGCCTGTCCCCTAATTTCAACGATGACGAAATTCACGATGTCGCCACGACAATTCTTGATGGCTGGTCTGATGATGCTGCCTTGCGTCAGAAAATCGCCCTCGATGCGATCGTGGAATATCGCCGCCCGGAACCGCCAAAAGCCGTGGTGCTGAATCCCCCCGTTGTTACCACTAAGCCGAAAAAGGAACCCGAGCCGGTACAGGCCAATGAATCGGCGTTCCTTGTGTCAGAACCCGCCCTAACCTACCGCCAGCAACTGACGCTTGCAGCCCTGCAGGGGATGTGTGCAAACCCGGCATACCGAGGCGATTTTGACGAATTGCCGCACATGGCTGCAGCGCTTGCCGCCGGGGTGATAAGTGCGGAGGAAGGCCAGTGAGCATAGCCAAAGAAGCGATCGCCGTTAGCCGATTCAGTGAGTTTCCGGACACGCTTGTTACTCTCGAGTTATGTCGCGTTTTTGCCCAGAGAGAAAAACGCCGCGTCGGCGAATCATTGCGGGCATGTGCCCGCATATTGCAGAAAAAGGCTCAACATGAACGCTTGCGTGAAACTCTGGAAACGATGGGCAAAAGCCAGTTCCCGGAAACACAAATAGCCCGCATCCGCGATTGTATCCGCCGGATGGAAACGGTCCTTGATCGGAGTATGCCGCGTGCGCCTGATAAATCGCAGTAAAAATGATCCTGTTTTCGGACAAGCATGTTCAACTGCCTTAAAGGCGCATGTTGAAAAGTTCGGTGAACATGGCAAGCAATACACTCAGACCATGTACACCGTACTTATTAACGGAAAAAAAGTAACTGTCGAGGTTATCACCCGCCGACGCAGTTATGTAGCAACTGCAATGACCAGTGTTCGACACCTGCGAAGGCTTCCCGGCATTGCTGATTTTTGACAATCAACCTGCGCTGGCTGTTGCGTGTATCGTAATGGCTGGCTATCGAGGTGAAAGTGAAACTTGTATCACTCGAGCGCTGGGCGGAACTCAGATATGAGGTACCGCCACCAATAGGAACGCTAAGGAAATGGGCGCGAAACGGGAATATATACCCGGCACCAGAAAAGGAAGGCACCCAGTATCGCGTCAGGCCGGATGCGGTTTTTATCCGACCAAATAAATATTGTAAAACGATCAACACAAACCAAAGCAGACACCCGTTAAAAGGGCGATTAGTGGAGAGGATTATCGATGGCGAGGCCGGACAAGTATGACGCTAATTTGCCTAAGAATCTGACCTATCGCAAAGCCAGGAAGTCATATTCCTGGCGCAATCCTGTCGACGGCAAAGAGATATCTCTGGGTAAGATATCCCGCAGGGAAGCGATCGCCCAGGCTATCGAAGCAAATCACTACATCGATAAAAATTACACTCCAATCGCCCTGCTCGAACAACTGAAAGGTACTAAGGAATACACCATGGCCAACTGGCTAGATCGGTACGAAATTATTCTGCAGCGACGCAAGCTGGCGACCAATACTTACAAAGTTCGCGCCGGGCAGTTGGCGACCATTAGAGAATACTTTGGAGTAATGATACTGGCCAGCATCACCACTCGCGATGTGGCTGAGTTTATTGAGCGCTGGACGGAGTGCGGCAAAACAACGATGGCAGGAACCATGAGATCGGTACTGTCTGATGTTTTCCGTGAAGCCGTAGTGGAAGGGCGTGTTGATTCCAATCCAGTGGATCCCACTCGGGCACCGAAAATTAAAGTGCTGCGCGAGCGTCTGGAATATGAAATGTTTATGGCCGTTCGCGCTGGCGCAGAGCGCATGCCTGCATGGTTTGGTCTGGCGATGGATCTCGCCCTGGTCACCGGTCAGCGACGTGAGGACGTCGCCCGGATGCGCTTCAGTGACATTAAAGATGACCGGCTGTACATCGAACAACAAAAAACCGGGTCTTGCCTGGCTATCCCACTTTCACTGACGTTGAAAGCATCCGGCCTGAGGCTGTCGACCGTCATCGATCGCTGCCGGCTTGTCAGTCGATGCGATTTCTTTATAAGCCCCGGGATCAGAAAAAACAGCGAAGACGGAAGCATAAACCTGGATAGTCTGACAAAAGGTTTTGTGAAAGCGAGAAATTTTTCTGGTTTAAAGTTTTCAGAAAATCCACCTTCATTTCATGAAATTCGGAGTCTGGCGGGAAGGATGTATGAGAAGGAATTCGGGAAGGATTTTGCGCAAAAGCTACTTGGGCACAAGTCAGAAAAAATGACTGAGAAGTATCTTGATACGAGAAAAAAAGAGTATGTGCTGATCTAGCTTTTCTTCGTAAATGAATTGTGAATGTTAAAAATGGTGTGGTATAACGAATAAAGACCGAATATTTGAATTCGGACAAATTTCGGACATTTTCGGACATGGAGTCCTAAGTAACTGAAATTAAAGCCCGATAAAAAGAGACCGAATACGATTCCTGTATTCGGTCCAGGGAAATGGCTCTTGGGAGAGAGCCGTGCGCTAAAAGTTGGCATTAATGCAGGCTAAGTTACCCTGCCATTTAAGAATAGATGACAGCGCCAGGTTTTCCAGTCCGCGACTAAAGTGGTCTGAAAAAAAGGGGGATTGTCACTCGCTGCAATGTAAAAACCGCAAGTTCTCCTGTGAGATCCTTGCGGTTTTTTATTGGAAATCAGAGCGCTACATCTGACAATTAACAGAGTTTTTCTGCACGCTCGATAAACGGAGCAAGGCTCATTTTTTCGCCAGGTTTAGCTGGATCGTCAATCTGGATAATATCGATCGGTTTTGCCGTGGTTTTACCGCTCTCAACCTGCTGCCTGGCAACATCATTCAGCGGGTATTGCACCAGCGTGCTGGGGTTGATGACATACAGCGCGTTGCCCGGACGGCAGGTCAGCATCACCTCTTCACGATTAAACGCCCATTTATCTTTGCCAACCTCAAAACGACTGACGGTAATAACCTGCGGCGCAGCCAGTGCCGCTCCCGAACTTGCCAGTAGCAATAAAGAGATAATGATTTTTTTCATACGTTTTGCCAGTCCATCAGAACGGTTCG
Organism: Citrobacter sp. Cpa228; assembly: GCF_030333085.1. NCBI lineage: Bacteria > Pseudomonadati > Pseudomonadota > Gammaproteobacteria > Enterobacterales > Enterobacteriaceae > Citrobacter > Citrobacter sp. Cpa228. The sequence goes on from NZ_JAOWGQ010000056.1 coordinate 264,071, forward strand.
AGGGTTGCAAACAGGCTGACAATTGCCAGCACAACAGCGCCTATCCCCCATTCCAGCTTCGTCATCCAAATAAAATAGAGGGTCATGCAGCGGTTATCCTGCTGCATACGTGGAACAAGAACATACCGATTCGCCAGCGCAATCGCCACCATTAGCATGACCAGGCCACATTTTAACAGCAGCAGTCTCCCATAAGCCGCATGCCAGGGAACAGAAAAACCGACAATAAACAGCGCATTCATAATGCCGGTAAGCACCACGCCAATCACAAAAAAATGCCCATAGCGGGAGAAGCGCATCATGGTACTGATGGCTTGATCGCGCCAGCGTCCTTGCGCCATTCTCATACAGTAGAGCACCGGCAGCAAGCCGCCAAACCAGGCTGCAGCGCATATCAGATGCAGCGCATGGTTAATCTGATGGAATGTGCCAGTTACGCCATCGTGCAATGTCGCATGCCCAACGCCCGCCAGCAGAATAAACTGCGCAATCGTCAGCATTAGCAGTCGTCGCGGCATACTGCGCGGTACGATAATAGTCACCGCCAGTGTGACCAGCGCAAGGATAATTTGCCACAGCCAGACGCCCCCGAATTGTGTTTGCAGGACAGCTCCCCAAACGGTGATGGAGAGGACATCCTGCCAACCCGCGCCCATTAATCCCCCCTGAACCGCCAGCATCAGCATCGCGCTGATAAAGCTCCACGCCGCGGCGTGGCGTTGCAGATGCAAGAAACGACGCATCATCAAACGACGGAGCGAAACAGGAGCCAGCCATGCGCCATAGAGCGCACAGCCAAACACCAGCATCAGCGTGGTAAAATGGATAAAACGCAGTGCAACCCAGGTAAACGCCAGCATTGGTTATTTCACACTAAAGCTATATTGTCCTTTCGTCTTGTGGCCATCCACTGACACAACGTGCCAATCGACCGTGTATTTTCCTGTTTCCAGTGACTGAACGAGCGGAATAATCAGTTGCGTTTTATCCTGCTCATTACGCGTTGCCTTGCCCGTTTTGATCTGCTCTTTGTTTGGACCTGTCAGCGTTGCACCGCTAAATCCCGGTTCCACGCCTTCAGAGAAATTCAGCGTCAACGCCTGAGGAGATGTCATTACCTCAGCATTAGCCGCCGGATTTTGTTTTGTCAGGTGAGCATGCGCCAGGGCGGCGGGCGTTGCCAGCACGCTGGCGAGTACGATGAGAGCGCTGCGAAGCATAGGTGCAGATGAAGCCATATCAACTATTCCTTTTTGTTATGTCTAATCTATAGAGAATAACCTTCTACAATGATCGAGTCGAGAATCATCATTTCAGGCTTGCCATTAATGCGCACTCTTAGTAACTTTTGCGCGCCAATGGAGAGATGAGGAAAAACGTATGAATATTAATCTGGCCAAACTTGAGCAAGCCGAAATGGATAAAGTTAACGTCGATCTGGCTGCAGCAGGCGTCGCATTTAAAGAGCGCTACAACATGCCTGTCGTTGCTGAAGTTGTCGAGCGTGAACAGCCTGCACATTTACGCGACTGGTTCCGTGAACGCCTGATCGCGCACCGTTTAGCTTCCGTTTCCCTGTCACGTTTACCTTACGAGCCTAAAGTTAAATAAACCTTATATTAAGTTACAATTCCTTACATGATGCCTGCTACAGTATAAGTACATTCTTAATCTACTATTTAAGGATGGTTGTAGACACTATGAAAAGGAAATCATTATGTCACACTGGAAAATTGCAGCAGCGCAGTACGAACCACTTCAACGTTCATTAAGCGAACACGTCGCCCATCATTTGCAGTTCATTCAGGCTGCGGCTAAATGCCAATGCGAATTGTTGGTTTTTCCATCATTGTCCCTGTTGGGATGTGTGGACGAAGACGACACTCTCCCAGCCCCGCCCGATGAAGAGTTATTGCAACCTCTCGCCCACGCCGCGGCCACGTATCGTATGACCATCATTGCCGGGTTGTCGGTAGAGCATCGCGATCGCTTTGTGAAGGGAATAGCGCTTTTCTCTCCCTGGATGACCTCGCCGTTAATGTTTCATCAAAGCCATGGCGCCTGTATCGCCAGGCAACAAAATGCCATCAGCGTTGTCGACAGTCAGCCGGAAGGTATTGATATCGACCCGACATTTTCGCTGTTCACAACCTGTCAGTCCGTCAGCGAACCAGAATTGCTCTCTTCCGCTTCGCGCCTGCAAAGTTTTTCACATAAATTCGCCATTGCGGTGCTGATGGCCAATGCACGTGGCAGCAGCGCATTGTGGGATGAACGTGGTCGGTTAATTGTACGCGCCGACAGCGGTTCGTTACTGTTAACCGGACAACGCACGCCACGGGGTTGGCAAGGTGATATCATTCCATTACGCTAGTCGTTTTTGGTCTGGAGCCCGGCATGTTGCGCATAATAGATACAGAAACCTGTGGTCTGCAGGGAGGCATTGTTGAGATTGCGTCTGTCGATGTCGTTGACGGAACGATCGTCAATCCCATGAGCCATCTGGTGCGTCCTGACCGTCCCATCAGTCCACAAGCCATGGCTATCCATCACATCACTGAAGCGATGGTAGCGGATAAACCATGGATTGAAGATGTCATCCCGCACTATTACGGCAGCAAGTGGTACGTGGCGCATAACGCCAGTTTTGATCGGCGTGTGTTACCCGAAATGCCGGGGGAATGGATTTGCACCATGAAGCTTTCCCGCCGCCTGTGGCCGGGGATCAAATACAGCAATATGGCGCTCTATAAATCCCGCAAGCTGAGCGTCCAGACGCCGTCAGGTCTGCACCACCACCGCGCGCTTTATGACTGCTACATCACGGCGGCACTGCTGATCGACATTATGAAGACGTCCGGCTGGACCCCGGAGCAAATGGCCGATGTCACCGGTCGTCCTGCGTTGCTAACCACATTTACCTTCGGAAAATACCGCGGGAAACCGGTATCTGAAGTCGCTGAACGCGATCCGGGCTATCTGCGCTGGCTGTTTAATAACCTTGATAATATGAGCCCGGAATTGCGCCTAACGCTGAAACACTATCTGGATAACGCCTGAGTTGCCGCCTGACCGGGCAGTGTTCCCTGCGCAAGACCAATTAAAAAAGCGAACTCGAGGGCCACACCTTCATAGGATTTATAGCGCCCGGATTTACCGCCGTGCCCGGAGTCCATATCCGTACACAATAGCAGCAGATGATCGTCTGTTTTCATTTCACGCAGTTTCGCCACCCACTTCGCCGGTTCCCAGTATTGCACCTGGGAATCGTGTAACCCTGTGGTAACCAACAGATGCGGATAATCCTGTGCGGTGACGTTATCGTAGGGGCTGTAGCTTTTCATGTAGGTGTAATACTCTTTGTCCTGCGGATTGCCCCACTCTTCAAACTCACCAGTTGTCAGTGGAATTGACTCATCCAGCATGGTGGTCACCACATCGACAAACGGCACCTGGGCAATAACGCCGTGAAAAAGTGTCGGACGTTCGTTGATGGCAACCCCCATCAGCATCCCTCCGGCGCTTCCTCCCATCCCATAACACAATGAAGGTGAGCCGTAACCCAGTTTGAGCAGTGCATCGCAGACGTCGAGATAGTCATTGAAGGTATTTTTCTTGCACAGAAATTTCCCATCTTCATACCATTGCTGCCCCAATTCACCGCCACCGCGCACGTGGGCTATCGCGTACACAAAGCCGCGATCCAATAAGCTTAAGCGGCTGCTGCTGAAATCAGCGTCCATGCTTGCGCCATATGAGCCATAGCCATACACCAATAATGGATTTTTCCCTTTACGGAAATGCTGCTTATGGTAGACCAGCGAGACAGGCACCTCTGTACCATCGCGCGCGGTTATCCACACGTGTTCACTGCGGTAATTTGCAGCGTCAAAGCCGGGGACTGTAGTCTGCTTAAGTACGCGGCGCTCGCCAGTATCCATATCCAGTTCAAACAGCGTGTCCGGCGTAGTCATGGAGGAGTAGCCATAGCGCAGGCGCGATGTCTCCGGTTCAGGATTATAAGCCAGCCAGGTCACGTAGGCGGGATCGTCAAAGGCAATCCCTATTACTTCGCGCGTTTTGCGATTGATCTGCCGCAGGCTGGTTAACCCCTGTTGTCGTTCTTCCACCACCAGCCAGTCGGTGAATAGCGTAAAACCCTCCAGCATGACACTGTCACGCGCTGGGATTAGCGTCTCCCAGGCGTGTTCGTCCCGAACACGGGTACGATACAGACCGAAGTTTTTACCCTGACGGTTTGAACGCAGATAAAACGCGTGTTGATAGTGATCGAGACTGTATTCATGGTCTTTTCGACGCGCCAAAAAGACCAGCGGCTCGGCATCAGCCAGTTCTGCATCAATGAGCAGAACCTCACTGGTGGTTGCACTCGCAATATGAATAACAACATAGTGCTGTGAGGTGGTTTTATGCAGGCTGACATAAAACATATCATCAGCCTCTTCATACACCAGCTCATCATCGGAGGATGGTGAACCGACAGTATGCCGCCAGACCTGATACGGCAGCAATGTGGTTTCATGCTTGCGGACATAATAGAAAGTCTGGGAGTCGTTTGCCCAGACTAATTCCGGCTCGACGTTTTCAAGTACCTCCGGGTACCAGTTACCCGTTTGTAAGTTGCGAAAACGCACGCCATATTGCCGACGAGACAGATAATCCTCTGCCAGCGCCATAATGGTATTATCCGGTGATATTGCCAGACCACCCAATGTATAGAATTCGCTATGGGCTGCACGCTGGTTTCCATCCAGCAAGGTAACCCATTCATCCCATTCTTCACTGAGGGCAGACTGGCGTTGATAAATGGCATATTCACACCCCGGTTCATAGAGATGGCGATAGCGGTACCCATTTTTCACATACGGTGCAGACACATCCTGAGGGGGTATACGGTCGATAATCTCTTTCAGAACACGATCCTGCAAAGCTTGCTGCGAAGCCATCACCTGGCGGCCGTATGCATTTTCCTGTTGCAGGTAATTCAGTACTTCTGGTTGCGAGCGGGTGTCATCTCGCAACCAGTAATAATTATCAACGCGGGTGTCGCCATGCTGCGTCATGGCGTGGGGAATACGAGGAGCTTTAGGTAGCATGTCATTGTTCTTTTGCTTAAACATTCTATAAGGGTGGCAAAAGTCAGCAATGATGCAAGCGAAACATGCGTCTTAGCAGTAACTATTTAACCCGGCAGGGCCTGTTTTTGTTCCTTAAGATCCTGTTCAATCCCTTCACGAACATCCTGCGGGATCTTTAACGCATCACCCAATGCATTCAGATAACTGCGCTCCATAAAGTGGTCAATATCAATCGCCGCACAGCTCAGGAAGTAGATTTCCAGTGCTTCTTCTTCATTACGGATCCCCTGAGCCAGACGCTGAGGATCGAGTGGTTGTTCAATCGCACGTTCAATCAGAACGCGGCCCTGCTCTTCGACTCCCGCTTCACGAAGTTGGTGTTCAATGGCAGCACGCTCTTTCGCATCGATATGCCCATCGCTTTTCGCCGCAAAGACCAGCGCCAGGATCAGACGCTCAGTTCGCTCATCCAGCGGCGAGCTCTGCGCACCAAATTGTGGTTCGCCCTGATGCGCCGCACGAACCTTATCTTTGTACTTGTTCCATAACACCGTACCGGCAACCGCCCCACCGCCAACCAAAAGCGCGCTGGTGCCGTATTTACTGAGTAATTTTCGTGAGGATTTGTTAGCAACCAGTAATCCTGCCAGACCGCCAAGCGCGCCAGGCACCAGCAGTTTGCTTAGCCCTTGTTCACCGGAAGATGACGCAGATGATGCTTTTTGCCCAAGAAGAGATTGTAGTTGATTCAGCCAGTTAGCCATTTTGCCCCTCAAGTACAGACGAATAATCATCAAAGCGTACCCGAGGGGATGTCAGGAAGTGTTCAGGTCATCAAAAGATGTGCAAATTCAGCTACTGACGCACCTGGTAATCGGCTGTGCCGGCTTTGCAATCAAGCTTTACCTGATAGTGAATGTCGCTGCTTTTGCCGCGCACGGTGAAGGGGACTGTCCACTGCCCGTCTTTACCGACAATATCCTGTGGATTGGCCCATGCTACCGGGTCAAGCTGACCGAGTTTCTTTTGATCGTCGGCCCAGCGCACAATGCGATTCTGCAGGTAATCACGTTTGACGCTAGCCGCAATACCATCAGCGTCCAGACCTTCACAGTTTGGAAACTGAACTGTCTTACTTTCCGTATTCGCCGCAAATACTGATGCGCTGGCAGATAACAACAGCAGGCTCAATAACGCTCTTTTTTTATACATTCTTTTCTCCTTACCTCCCCTTCGACCTTCAGACCGCAGACCTGCGGTGTGAAGGCTGTCAGAGATTGCACAATGATTCAGGGAAAAGCATGGTACAAAATATCAGGAGCGCAAGTCGCTTCAGGCCGCCTGGGTATCATCCTCAGCAGATGCGTCGTTGTCGACTACCTGTGGAGAAGGCAGCTTGCCGTTTTTGAGGATGGCGCTCAGCACCTCTTTTTGCTCAGCCAGCCACAGAGAAAGCGCTTCACGCTGCTCATCTTCCAGCGCTACCGGTGATTGTTCCAGCCATGTGTCGAGCAGGTCGGCTGTATCGAGCATCTTGTCATACGCATCGGCTTCCTTTTTGCTGGTAAACGACATTTTTTCCTCACCTTCCCGAATGACTACGTATTTAACTTCAACCGCCATTTTTGCAGCCTCTTAAATTACCTGTATTTATATACAGCATATTCTTTTTCATCACTGAAATCAACCTGGTAATAAAGACAGACGCAAACGTTTTCGTATATACTGCGCCCAGTTAAAACAGGGGATTAATTTATGACGTTATTAGGCACAGCACTGCGTCCTGCAGCAACGCGTGTGATGTTATTAGGTTCAGGTGAACTGGGTAAAGAAGTGGCGATTGAATGCCAACGCCTGGGTGTGGAAGTCATTGCCGTGGATCGTTACCCCGACGCACCAGCGATGCACGTTGCTCATCGTTCCTACGTCATCAACATGTTGGATGGTGATGCATTACGCCAGGTTGTCGGGCATGAAAAACCGCATTTTATCGTGCCAGAAATTGAAGCCATCGCCACAGATATGCTGGTAAAACTGGAGCAGGAAGGCCTGAACGTAGTGCCTTGCGCCCGCGCGACTCAACTGACCATGAACCGGGAAGGCATCCGTCGCCTCGCCGCCGATGAGTTATCTTTACCGACATCATCTTTCCGCTTCGCCGACAGTGAAATGCGTTTTCGCGAGGCCGTGGACGAAATCGGTTATCCCTGCATCGTAAAACCGGTAATGAGTTCTTCCGGTAAAGGCCAGAGCTTTATCCGCTCCGCCGAACAGCTAACCGAAGCCTGGAACTATGCCCAACAGGGCGGTCGAGCTGGCGCCGGGCGTGTTATCGTCGAAGGCGTGGTGAATTTCGATTTTGAAATCACCCTGCTTACCGTCAGCGCTGTTGATGGTGTGCATTTCTGCGCGCCGGTGGGTCATCGCCAGGAAGACGGCGACTATCGCGAATCCTGGCAGCCGCAGCAGATGAGTGAACTGGCACTGGCGCGCGCGCAGGAGATTGCCCGTAAGGTGGTGCTGGCACTGGGCGGCCACGGGCTGTTTGGGGTCGAACTGTTTGTCTGCGGTGACGAGGTGATTTTCAGCGAAGTATCCCCTCGCCCGCACGACACGGGTATGGTGACGCTGATTTCTCAGGATCTGTCCGAGTTTGCCCTGCACGTGCGTGCATTCCTTGGTCTTCCCGTTGGCGCAATCCGCCAGTATGGGCCGTCAGCGTCAGCGGTGATCCTGCCGCAGCTATGCAGCCAAAACGTTACCTTTGATAATGTGGATGCTGCCGTTGGCGCAGGTTTGCAGATACGTCTGTTTGGTAAACCCGTAATCGACGGTACGCGTCGTTTAGGTGTCGTGCTGGCAACTGCAGAAAGTGTTGAAGAAGCGGTTGATCGCGCGAAAAACGCGGCTTCACAGGTAATCGTGGCAGGTTAAAACCGGCTCCGTAAACCGGATGAGGCAGTATCCTCCCATCCGGCAAAGCCCGATAGTGGCGCTAACGCCTCTTATCGGGCCTTCGGTTTACACGTTGATAGCTTACTGCTTCGCGCCTTCAACCGCTTCGCGAGCCAGTTTGGTGATACGATCGTAATCACCCGCTTCCAGCGCATCCGCCGGAACCAGCCAGGAACCGCCGATGCACAGCACGCTTTTCAGGGCCAGGTAGTCACGGTAGTTCGCCGGAGAGATACCGCCGGTCGGGCAGAAACGAACCTGAGAGAACGGACCCGCGATTGCCTGCAGTGCTTTCGTACCGCCGTTCGCTTCAGCCGGGAAGAATTTGAACTCTTTCAAACCGTAGTCCATACCCAGCATCAGTTCAGAAACGGTGCTGATACCCGGGATCAACGGAATCGTCCCTTCGGTTGCTGCTTTCAACAGCGGCTCGGTCAGACCCGGGCTAATCGCAAACTGAGCACCAGCCGCAGTAACTTCAGCCAGTTGCTGTGGATTCAGCACAGTACCCGCACCAACGATAGCATCCGGTACTTCTTTCGCGATTGCACGAATAGCATCCATCGCACATGCGGTACGTAACGTCACTTCCAGAACGCGCACGCCCCCTGCAACTAACGCTTTTGCCATCGGCACAGCGTGTTCCAGTTTGTTAACCACAATAACCGGTACAACCGGGCCAGTGGTCAGGATTGCTTCTGCACTTGTCTTCCAGTTTTTCATCAGAGTTTTCTCTCGCCTGATTACAAATTAAGTCTTAAAAAGTGATACAGGTTGCGCCCTGCTCCGCACCGGACAGCTTTTCACGCAACGCGCTGAACATTTCACGCCCGGTACCCACGCGCGAAGCGCTAAGGTCAGGAATGTGAGGCTGACGAGAGGCAAGTTCCTCTTCATCAACCAGCAGCGTCAATTCACCTGTCTGTCCATTCACACGAATGATGTCGCCATCGCGCACTTTCGCCAGCAGCCCGCCATCGTAGGCTTCTGGGGTTACATGGATTGCTGAAGGCACTTTACCTGAAGCACCTGAAAGTCGTCCATCGGTAACTAACGCAATTTTGAAACAACGGTCCAATAATACACCAAGTGGCGGCATGAGTTTATGTAATTCTGGCATTCCGTTCGCTTTTGGTCCCTGATGGCGCACAACGACCACACAATCCCGGTCAAGCAGACCCGCATCAAACGCCGGTAACACATCATGTTGACTTTCAAAGACCACTGCAGGTGCTTCAATCACCTGATTTTCAACTGGAACAGCTGAGGTTTTCATTACCGCACGCCCCAGGTTGCCACTCAGTACTTTAGTGCCGCCGTGATGGGAGAATGGCTGGTCAAAGGCGGCAATCACATTGTTGTCCAGCGATTTTTCCGCACCTTCGCGCCAATCCAGTTCGCCATTATTCAGCCACGGCTCCAGGGTGTAACGCGATAAACCGAATCCGGCCACGGTATTCACATCTTCATGTAACAGACCCGCGTTCAGCAGTTCACGCATTAATACAGGCACACCGCCAGCAGCCTGGAAATGGTTAATGTCCGCCGGTCCATTCGGGTACAGACGCGCCATCAGCGGCACGATATCGGACAGATCGGAGAAGTCGTCCCAGTTAATCAGAATACCGGCTGCACGCGCCATAGCCACCAGATGCATGGTATGGTTGGTTGAGCCCCCGGTCGCCAGCAGCGCGACAATCCCGTTCACCACCACTTTTTCATCGATCATTTTACCGATCGGCATCCATTCATTGCCGTTGCCGGTCAGGCGCGTCACCTGACGGGCTGCGGCTGCGGTCAGCGCTTCACGCAGCGGCGCATCAGGGTGCACAAAAGAGGAGCCTGGCAACTGCATGCCCATGAACTCCACTACCATCTGGTTGGTGTTAGCGGTGCCGTAGAACGTACAAGTACCCGGTGCATGATAAGACGCAGCTTCGGATTCGAGCAGTGCCATACGATCCACTTTGCCTTCGGCATACAGTTGACGAATACGCACTTTCTCTTTGTTCGCCAGACCACTCGCCATCGGGCCTGAAGGGATGAAAATTGAAGGCAGATGACCGAAGGAAAGCGCCGCCATGACCAGGCCCGGGACAATCTTGTCACATACACCGAGGAACAGCGCACCATCGAACATATTGTGTGAGAGCCCCACGGCCGCCGACATCGCAATGACTTCACGACTTAGCAGAGAAAGCTCCATGCCGTCCTGACCCTGAGTCACACCGTCGCACATCGCAGGTACACCACCAGCAACCTGGCCCACCGCATTGGCTTCATGTAGTGCTTTGCGAATGATGGCCGGATAGTGTTCATACGGCTGGTGTGCGGAAAGCATGTCGTTGTAGGAGGTAATGATCGCGATATTGTTACGCAACATACTTTTTAGCGAGGCTTTATCCTCCGGCTGACAGGCGGCAAAACCATGCGCCAGATTACCGCACGCCAGTTGTGAACGATGGACGGTAGTCGTTTTAGCCTGTTCGATTCGAGCGAGGTAGGCGGAACGCGTGTCCCGGGAACGTTCGACGATACGTTGTGTTACGCGTAACAAATTCGGATTCATAGAGGCTCCTAAAATTTATCTGTCAGAGCGGTTGGGTAAACAATGTATTCAGCATCGCTAAATATTGCTGAATCGCTTGTTAGCCGTAGCTCAGGGGCAAAATCGTTTCAGGCAGTGTAATAAAAAAAACCTCGCGGGTGAATCCACGCGAGGTTTAAAAGTGCAAAAATTATTCTACAATCTGTGTTAGATCATGTTACCGGTAAAATAACACCTAATGGCTAGATGATCTTTTACTCGAATTCGTTCCAGGAGCGACCGTCACGGGTGATCATGGCCACCGACGCAACCGGTCCCCAGGTTCCTGCCTGATAAGGCTTCGGCGACTCGTTATCCATCGCCCAGGCTTCAGTAATTGAATCCACCCACTTCCAGGCTTCTTCGACCTCATCGCGACGCACAAACAGAGCCTGAATACCGCGCATGGTTTCCAACAGCAGGCGCTCATAGGCATCGGCCAGGTGCGTTTGGTTGAAGGTTTCTGAGTAGCTCAGATCCAGCTTAGTGATTTGCAGATTATGTTTGTGATCCAGACCCGGCACTTTGTTCAGTACCTGAATATCAACCCCTTCATCAGGCTGCAAACGAATAGTCAACTTGTTCTGCGGCAGATCCTGCCAGGATTCTTTAAACAGATTCAGCTCAGGTGTTTTGAAGTAAACCACCACTTCAGAGCACTTGGTTGGTAAACGTTTACCGGTACGCAGGTAGAACGGTACACCCGTCCAGCGCCAGTTATCGATATCGACGCGGATCGCCACAAACGTTTCCGTATTGCTGCTCTTATTCGCGCCCTCTTCTTCCAGGTAACCCGGTACCTTTTTACCCTGGGCAAAACCAGTGGTGTACTGGCCGCGAACCGTTTTTTCACGCACGTTCGAGCGATCGATGCGACGCAGCGATTTCAGTACCTTTACTTTCTCATCGCGAATGCTGTCGGCGCTCAGATCAGCCGGAGGGGACATTGCGATCATGCATAGGATCTGCAGCAGGTGGTTCTGGATCATATCGCGCATTTGACCGGCCTGGTCAAAATAGCCCCAGCGCCCTTCAATACCCACTTCTTCCGCTACGGTAATTTCTACGTGGTCGATAGTGCGATTATCCCAGTTATTCACAAACAGGGAGTTAGCGAAACGCAGCGCCAGCAGGTTCAGAACCGTCTCTTTACCAAGATAGTGATCGATGCGGTAAACCTGGCATTCTTCGAAATACTCACCCACCTGGTCGTTGATTTCACGGGATGTCGCGAGCGAAGTACCCAGCGGTTTTTCCATCACGACACGCGCAGGCTTCGCGTTAAGTTTTGCTTCACCCAAACCTTTGCAGATCGCGCCAAAGGTGCTTGGCGGCATAGCGAAATAGTTAATCGTGGTACGTGATTTTTGATCCAGCATCTCGCCCAGACGGCTAAATGCGGCGGTATCATTGACGTCCAGATTACAAAAATCCAGACGCCCACTGAGGGTTTCCCATAAACTTTCATCAATTTTTTCTTTCATGAAAGTTTCGAGCGCTTCGCGTACAACCTTGGTATAGGCAGCTTTGTCCCAATCAGCACGCCCTACCCCAATGATGCGGGTATCCGGGTTAATCTGACCGGCCTTTTCAAGTTGATACAGGGAAGGCAGCAATTTCCGTCGCGCCAGGTCGCCCTTCGCGCCGAAAATGACCAGGTCACATGCCTGGGCTGTTTGCGTTACCGCCATGTCATTCTCCTCAATTGAGTGCCTGGTGCTTTTGCCAGACACTGGTTGTAATTTTATTACAGTGCACTGTACTGCTTTTACGTGATTCCGTGAACCGTAAACGCTTATCCAGCCGTGCTGTTACCGAAAACAGCGGTTAAACAAGCGTCAGTTACGCTCAAAATGGATAAAAAAGTCGCTTTGTTTCGTACCCATGAAGAAGTATGAAAACCGGACTTCGATCATGTAATGAAAAAAAACAACAACTATTCTCTCCATTTTGCCCCGTTCCTTCACTCCCAGAGGTAGTATCTACGCACAAAATAATTCGTGTTGCAGGAAAGCGGCAAACGAGTGACAAATTCGTCAGGAACGAATTTTTCCAACCGAAGGATGTCCCTCATTTCATCCCGATGGGCTTACTCAAGTAAGCGATTCAGGTGAATTAACGTAGCCCCCTGCGGCTCGAAGTATGACGTGTATAGCAAAATTATGCCCCGATTTCCCCATATTGCTGAAATCGCTTTTGCCCATGACCCATGAGTCTACCTAAATCATGAATATGCTGGAAAAAATCCAGTTAAAACTGGAACATTTGAGCAAGTCAGAACGTAAGGTTGCTGACGTTATTCTTACCTCACCAGACCAGGCAATCCATTCGAGCATTGCTGCGCTGGCGCTGGAAGCCAATGTCAGCGAACCGACCGTTAACCGTTTCTGCCGCAGCATGGATACACGTGGCTTTCCTGATTTTAAACTGCATCTGGCGCAAAGCCTGGCAAATGGTACCCCTTATGTTAATCGCAATGTGGATGAGGATGACAGCGTTGAATCCTACACGGGGAAAATCTTCGAGTCTGCAATGGCGAGCCTTGACCATGTTCGTCAGTCGCTGGATAACGCAGCGGTAAATCGTGCGGTTGATTTACTCACTCAGGCGAAGAAAATTGCCTTTTTTGGGCTCGGTTCCTCCGCCGCGGTGGCGCATGACGCCATGAATAAATTTTTCCGCTTTAACGTTCCAGTTATCTATTCCGACGACATCGTACTGCAACGCATGAGCTGTATGAATTGTAGTGATGACGATGTCATTGTGCTTATTTCACACACCGGAAGAACCAAAAGTCTGGTTGAGCTGGCACAACTGGCAAGAGAAAACGATGCCATGGTGATTGCCCTGACATCTCCTGGTACTCCGCTGGCACGTGAAGCAACGCTGGCAATTACCCTCGATGTACCGGAAGATACTGACATTTATATGCCCATGGTCTCTCGACTTGCTCAACTTACCGTGATAGATGTGCTGGCTACGGGATTTACTTTGCGCCGTGGGGCAAAATTTAGAGATAACTTGAAGCGTGTCAAGGAAGCGCTCAAGGAATCGCGTTTTGATAAAGAATTACTCATCAAGAGTGATGACCGCTAAAAGCAATAACAATGTTCTACCCTTTTATCATCCGGGTCGTTCATTTTACCGTTTATGTTCGAGAACGGCCGGATCAATGTTCACGCAACACCTAGTTGTTTCAGTCAACGGAGTATTACATGTCCAGAAGGCTTCGCAGAACCAAAATCGTTACCACCTTAGGCCCGGCAACTGACCGCGATAACAACCTTGAGAAAATTATCGCCGCTGGGGCGAACGTTGTACGTATGAACTTTTCGCACGGCTCTCCAGAAGATCACAAAATGCGGGCGGATAAAGTCCGTGAGATTGCCGCCAAGCTGGGACGTCATGTAGCTATTTTGGGTGACCTGCAGGGACCTAAAATCCGCGTATCGACCTTTAAAGAAGGTAAAGTATTTCTCAATGTTGGCGACAAATTCCTGTTAGACGCCAACCTCGGTAAAGGTGAAGGCGACAAAGAAAAAGTCGGCATCGATTACAAAGGCTTGCCTGCTGACGTAGTGCCGGGCGATATCCTGCTGCTGGATGATGGTCGCGTACAGCTCAAAGTGCTGGAAGTTCAGGGTATGAAAGTGTTCACCGAAGTCACTGTCGGTGGCCCGCTCTCCAACAACAAAGGCATCAACAAACTTGGCGGTGGCCTTTCTGCTGAAGCGCTGACGGAAAAAGACAAAGCAGACATCATTACTGCAGCGCAAATCAGCGTTGACTATCTGGCGGTTTCCTTCCCTCGCTGTGGCGAAGATCTGAATTATGCCCGCCGCCTGGCACGCGACGCTGGCTGCGATGCAAAAATTGTTGCCAAGGTAGAGCGTGCTGAAGCTGTCTGCGACCAGAATGCGATGGATGACATCATCCTTGCCTCTGACGTGGTAATGGTCGCGCGTGGTGACCTGGGTGTGGAAATTGGTGACCCGGAGCTGGTTGGTATTCAGAAAGCGTTGATCCGTCGCGCACGTCAGCTGAACCGTGCGGTCATTACCGCAACGCAGATGATGGAGTCAATGATCACTAATCCAATGCCGACGCGTGCGGAAGTCATGGACGTGGCAAACGCCGTGCTGGATGGGACTGATGCCGTCATGCTCTCAGCAGAAACAGCCGCAGGTCAGTACCCGGCGGAAACCGTCGCGGCAATGGCTCGCGTATGTCTGGGCGCGGAGAAAATCCCAAGCATCAACGTTTCTAAACACCGTCTCGACGTACAGTTTGATAATGTCGAAGAAGCTATCGCCATGTCAGCGATGTATGCCGCGAACCATCTGAAAGGCGTTACCGCTATCATCGCCATGACCGAGTCCGGTCGTACTGCGCTGATGACATCACGCATCAGTTCTGGCCTGCCAATTTTCGCGATGTCTCGTCATGAGCGTACGCTGAATCTGACCTCTCTGTATCGTGGCGTTACGCCGGTCCACTTTGACAGCGAAACTGACGGTGTAGTGGCTGCCAGCGAAGCGGTCAATCTGCTGCGCGACAAAGGTTACCTGGTGTCAGGCGATCTGGTGATTGTGACCCAGGGTGATGTCATGAGCACCATCGGTTCCACCAACACCACACGTATTCTGACTGTAGAATAACGACGCTGCTGACTGCCTGATATTACTTGCTTATCAAGCGTGCAGGTCGACTGATACAAAAAAGCCTCTCGTTCGAGAGGCTTTTTCTATTTCTTAGGATAAAGATCTTTGCGTTTATACGGTTCAATTTCGCCAGGTTTGCGGGTCTTTAGCAGTTTCAGAATCCAGGTGTATTGTTCAAGATGCGGGGTGACAAAAATCTCCACTTCTTCATTCATCCGCCTGGCAATTGTATGGTCATCTGCCGTCAGAATGTCATCCATGGGTGGGCGTACCTGAATCGTCAGACGATGCGTTTTGCCATCGTACACCGGGAACAGCGGTATTACGCGCGCATGACAAACCTTCATCAGGCGGCCAATCGCCGGTAACGTTGCCTTATAGGTCGCGAAGAAATCGACAAACTCGCTGTGCTCCGGGCCGTGATCCTGATCCGGTAAGTAATATCCCCAGTATCCCTGCCGTACCGACTGAATAAAAGGTTTAATACCGTCGTTACGAGCATGTAAACGACCGCCAAAACGTCGACGTACCGTATTCCAGACATAGTCAAATACCGGATTGCCCTGGTTATGGAACATCGCTGCCATTTTCTGGCCCTGAGAGGCCATCAGCATTGCCGGAATATCAACCCCCCAGCCGTGAGGGACGAGAAAAATCACCTTTTCCTCATTACGTCGCATCTCATCGATAATTTCCAGGCCCTGCCAGTCAACGCGGTGCTGGATTTTCTCCGGGCCACGCATGGCTAATTCTGCCATCATAACCATCGCCTGAGGCGCAGTCGCAAACATCTCATCAACGATGGCCTCACGCTCGGCTTCGCTGCGCTCAGGAAAACAGAGGGATAAATTGATAAGCGCTCTACGACGCGAACTTTTCCCCAGTCGCCCGGCAAGCCGCCCCAGTTTCGCCAGAATGGGATCGCGAAATGACGCAGGCGTTAATGCAATCCCTGCAATCGCTGCCACGCCAAGCCAGGCGCCCCAGTGGCGCGGGTGACGGAATGATTTATGAAACTCAGGGATATACTCAATACTCTTTTTTTTCGTTTCCATGCTCTTCCAGTATCGGGGGCCGCGAAAAAGTAAATCTGTTGATAGTGTAGCGGCGCACCGTGTCCCGTACAAAATAAAAAAAGCCGGCACGCTTAGCGTACCGGCTCTGTCAGTGTATTTATTAATCGAAGCGTAACTGAGGCAGAACCTCTTTCACCTGTGCCAGGTACTCGGTACGATCCGAACCACTCAGCCCTTCCGTACGCGGCAGTTTTGCCGTCAACGGGTTCACTGCCTGCTGGTTGACCCATACTTCGTAGTGCAGGTGCGGGCCAGTAGAACGCCCGGTGTTACCTGACAGCGCAATGCGATCGCCACGTTTCACTTTTTGCCCCGGTTTAACCAGCAGCTTACGCAGGTGCATGTAACGGGTGGTGTAAGTGCGACCGTGACGAACAGCAACATAGTATCCGGCCGCGCCACTCCGTTTCGCGACAACCACTTCACCATCACCGACTGACAGCACCGGCGTACCTTGCGGCATCGCAAAGTCGACACCTTTGTGCGGTGCAACGCGTCCGGTTACCGGATTCAGGCGACGTGGATTGAAGTTTGACGAAATACGGAACTGCTTCGCCGTAGGGAAACGCATAAACCCTTTAGCAAGCCCGGTCCCGTTACGGTCATAGAATTTACCGTCTTCAGCACGGATCGCGTAATAATCCTTGCCTTCAGAGCGCAAACGAACGCCCAGCAACTGGCTTTGCTCGCGTTTACCGTCCAGCATCTCGCGAGACATCAAAACGGAGAACTCATCGCCTTTCTTCAGCTTGCGAAAGTCCATCTGCCATTGCATCGCTTTAATCACTGCGCTGATTTCAGAGCTGGTCAGGCCGGCATCTCTTGCACTGGCGACGAAACTACCGCCCACCGTACCGTTTATTCGGCTGTTGACCCAGTCACCCTGCTGCATTTCGCTGCTCATCTTGAAACCCGTTGTCGTACGATCATAAGTACGGGTTTCACGGCGGGAAACTTCCCAGGTCAGGCGCTGCAAATCACCTTCCGAAGACAGTGTCCAGGAAAGTTGCTGGCCAATTTTCAGATTACGTAAATCTTTATCAGATGCGGCAAGCTGGCTGATATCGCCCATGTCAATGCCGTACTGGTTCAGAATACTGCTCAGCGTATCACCGGTAGAGACAACATACTCATGAACCCCGGCCTCGCCAGAGGTCTTGTCATCGAGTTCATCCTGAGGGATAGCTTCATCTTCCTGAGCGGCTTGATCGATAGGTTCGCTGGCCTCGGGCAACAGTGAACGTATCTCACTTTTTTCCAGCTCAATGGTTTTAACGATGGGCGCAGAGTCGGGATGGTATACATAAGGCCGCCAGACTGCGACGGCCAATGTCAGAACAGTAAGCGACCCCAACATAACACGATGGGGTCGCGGCAAATTATTAAATGCCAGGCTGACAGCGCGAGCTATCTGTTGCACGTATTCACTTCCTCATTAATCTCCTTTCAGGCAGCTCGCATACTGGTTGGCTAATTGGTTCAGAAACGCTGAATAGCTTGTTTTACCCAGTTTGATATTCGTTCCGAGGGGATCCAACGTTCCCATTCGAACGGATGTCCCTCTCGCTACGGCTTCAACGACCGCTGGCCTGAACTGTGGCTCAGCAAAAACGCAGGTTGCTTTTTGCTCAACCAACTGTGTTCTTATTTCATGTAAACGCTGCGCACCAGGTTGAATCTCAGGGTTCACGGTAAAGTGACCAAGCGGTGTTAGCCCGTAGTGTTTTTCGTAATAGCCATAGGCGTCATGAAAAACGAAATACCCTTTCCCCTTGAGCGGTGCGAGCTCGTTACCAACCTGCTTATCGGTTGCGGCTAATTGTGCCTCAAAATCCTTCAGGTTGGCGTCAAGTTTGGCTCGACTTTGCGGCATAAGTTCCACTAATTTATCATGGATTGCAACCGCTGAGGCCCGCGCTATCTCTGGGGAAAGCCAAAGATGCATGTTGTAATCACCATGATGGTGATGCTCGTCACTTTTTTCGCCGTGAGCGTCGTTATGCCCATGATCGTCATCGTCATCGTCAGCGCCTTTCATGAGTAACGGTTTCACGTCATTGAGCTGCGCAATCGTTACCTGTTTTGCGTTAGGAATATTCTTGACTGACTTTTCCATAAACGCCTCCATTTCTGGACCAATCCAAACTACTAAGTCCGCGTTCTGTAAGCGTTTTACGTCTGAAGGACGCAGCGAATAATCGTGTTCGGAGGCCCCGTCAGGCAGCAGAACCTGGGTGTCTGTAACCCCATCTGCAATCGCCGAAGCAATAAAGCCCAACGGCTTAAGTGACGCCACTACAGCAGCATTTGCTGCCTGAGTTGCACTACCCCAAAGAGCAGCGGATAATGCTGCGAAAAGAAGCGTATTTTTATGTAACATAATGCGACCAATCATCGTAACGAATGTGAGAAATGTGATATTATAACATTCTATAACTTCTGCAAGACTAAAATTGATATGACGACTTTGGTTTCACTGGAAAATGTCTCGGTCTCTTATGGTCAACGCCGCGTCCTTTCTGACGTATCGCTTGAACTTCGACCCGGCAAAATTTTAACGCTTCTTGGCCCGAATGGGGCCGGAAAGTCTACGCTGGTGCGCGTTGTATTGGGGCTGGTAGCGGCTGATGAAGGGGTTATCAAGCGCAACGGGCATTTGCGGATTGGCTATGTACCGCAAAAACTCTACCTCGATACAACACTTCCGCTGACGGTGAGTCGCTTTTTGCGCTTACGTCCTGGCACAAAGAAAGCCGACATTCTCCCTGCGCTGAAGCGTGTTCAGGCCGGGCATCTGATGGATGCTCCGATGCAAAAACTGTCCGGCGGGGAAACGCAACGTGTCTTGCTGGCCCGTGCGTTGCTAAATAAACCGCAGCTCCTGGTGCTCGATGAACCGACTCAGGGAGTGGATGTGAATGGTCAGGTTGCACTGTACGATCTTATCGATCAGTTGCGACGTGAGCTGGATTGCGCCGTGCTGATGGTATCCCATGACCTGCATCTGGTCATGGCAAAAACCGACGAAGTCCTGTGTCTGAACCACCACATTTGCTGCTCCGGCACGCCAGAGGTGGTTTCAATGCACCCTGAATTCATTTCTATGTTCGGGCAACGCGGCGCTGAACAACTCGGAATTTACCGTCACAACCATAATCATCGCCACGATTTACAGGGCCGCATTGTTTTACGCCGGGGAAATGGTCACTCATGATTGAATTATTATTACCCGGCTGGTTAGCCGGGATCATGCTGGCCTGCGCTGCTGGCCCGCTTGGCTCGTTTGTGGTCTGGCGTCGGATGTCTTATTTTGGCGATACGCTGGCGCACGCATCACTGCTGGGCGTCGCATTTGGCCTGCTGCTGGATGTAAACCCCTTCTATGCCGTTATCGCCATCACCCTGTTGCTGGCCGCAGGCCTGGTTTGGCTGGAGAAACGCCCGCATCTCGCGATTGATACCCTGCTCGGTATTATGGCGCACAGTGCGCTGTCATTAGGTCTGGTTGTTGTCAGCCTGATGTCGAATATTCGTGTGGATCTCATGGCCTATCTGTTTGGCGATCTGCTCGCCGTCACCCCAGAAGATCTGGTGGCCATTGCCATTGGCGTGGTTATCGTTCTGGCGATTTTGTTCTGGCAGTGGCGTAACCTGCTGTCGATGACTATCAGCCCGGATCTGGCCTTTGTTGATGGCGTCAAGCTGCAACGTGTCAAGCTATTGCTGATGCTGGTCACAGCACTCACTATTGGTGTGGCGATGAAATTCGTCGGGGCACTGATTATCACCTCACTGCTGATAATTCCTGCGGCTACCGCACGTCGTTTCGCCCGTACACCCGAACAGATGGCAGGCGTTGCCGTAGGTGTCGGGATGATAGCGGTTACAGGCGGGCTGACCTTCTCTGCGTTCTATGACACACCGGCCGGGCCATCCGTGGTGCTTTGTGCTGCACTGCTGTTTATCCTCAGTATGATGAAGAAGCAAGCGAGCTGAGTGGTATTTCGCCGGATGGCGGTTTCACCTAATCAGGCCTACATCATACCGTAGGTCTGATTAGCGTAGCACCATCAGGCATTATTGGGGCTTAAGGCATTTCCGGTGGTGTAATGCCAAAGTGGTTCCATGCCCGCACCGTTGCCATACGTCCGCGCGGGGTACGTTGCAGAAAACCTTGCTGAATCAAATACGGTTCCAGCACGTCCTCAATGGTTTCACGTTCTTCGCCGATTGCCGCCGCCAGGTTATCTAACCCGACCGGACCACCAAAGAATTTATCGATCACGGCCAGCAGCAGCTTGCGGTCCATATAATCGAAGCCTTCCGCATCGACATTGAGCATATCCAGTGCCTGGGCGGCGATATCCGCCGAGATGGTGCCGTCATGCTTCACTTCGGCAAAATCGCGTACCCGACGCAATAAACGGTTGGCAATACGCGGCGTACCACGTGCCCGCCGCGCCACTTCCAGCGCCCCTTCGTCACTCATCTCCAGTCCCATAAAGCGGGCACTGCGTCCAACAATATGCTGAAGATCAGCCACCTGATAGAACTCCAGGCGCTGCACAATCCCAAAACGGTCACGCAACGGAGACGTTAACGAACCCGCACGCGTTGTGGCGCCGATTAGCGTAAACGGCGGCAGATCGATTTTAATTGAACGCGCAGCCGGGCCTTCGCCAATCATGATATCCAGCTGATAGTCTTCCATTGCCGGATACAACACTTCTTCCACCACCGGTGACAGACGATGGATTTCATCGATAAACAACACATCGTGTGGTTCAAGGTTGGTGAGCATTGCCGCCAGATCGCCTGCTTTTTCCAGTACCGGGCCGGACGTAGTGCGCAGGTTGACGCCCATTTCATTGGCAACAATATTGGCAAGCGTGGTTTTACCGAGACCCGGAGGACCAAAAATCAGCAGGTGATCGAGGGCATCGCCGCGCAGCTTCGCCGCCTGGATAAAAATCTCCATTTGCGAACGCACCTGCGGCTGACCAATGTACTCTTCCAGCAATTTAGGGCGGATCGCACGATCCACCAGATCTTCAGGGGTCGTGCTGACAGCCGAAATCAGACGGTCTGCTTCAATCATCCTCTACCTCACAGCGCAGCGCGAAGCGCTTCACGAATCAGGGTTTCACTGCTGGCATCAGGGCGGGCAATTTTGCTTACCATGCGGCTGGCTTCCTGTGGTTTATAGCCTAACGCTACCAGCGCAGCAACCGCTTCCTGCTCGGCATCATCGGTTACCGGACTGGCAGGTGATGTCAGCACCAGATCTGCCGCCGGGGTAAAGAGATCGCCATGCAGTCCTTTAAAGCGGTCTTTCATTTCGACGATCAATCGCTCCGCCGTTTTCTTACCGATACCCGGTAGTTTGACCAGCGCCCCCAGTTCTTCACGTTCTACGGCATTGACAAACTGCTGCGCTGACATGCCGGAGAGGATCGCCAGCGCCAGCTTCGGCCCCACGCCGTTGGTTTTAATTAGCTCTTTAAACAGCGTGCGCTCCTGCTTATTGTTAAAGCCATACAGCAGCTGTGCGTCTTCGCGCACCACAAAATGCGTGAAGATGATCGCTTCCTGCCCGGCTTCCGGCAGCTCGTAGAAACAGGTCATCGGCATATGCACTTCATAGCCTACCCCGCCCGTTTCCAGAAGGACCAGTGGGGGTTGTTTTTCAAGAATGATGCCTCTGAGTCTGCCTATCACATGACGCTCCTGCGTTAAGGGCTAAAAGGTAATGCGCTATCATAAAAAAAGGCTGGATAGATATCCAGCCTCATTTGTCACTAACGTAACCTACCGCGCGCTAAATTCAACCTCGACTCACTCATTTGCATGGCGTTCTGGCTGACATGGCAGTGGGTAATGGCAATCGCCAGCGCATCCGCAGCATCCGCCTGCGGGTTAGCCGGGAGTTTGAGCAGCGTACGCACCATGTGCTGTACCTGGCTTTTTTCTGCGCTGCCGATACCGACGACGGTCTGTTTAACCTGTCGGGCAGCATACTCAAACACCGGAAGATCCTGATTGGTCGCAGCAACAATCGCTACGCCGCGCGCCTGTCCCAGCTTCAGCGCCGAATCGGCATTTTTCGCCATAAAGACCTGCTCGATGGCAAAATAATCCGGCTGGAACTGAGTGATGATTTCCGTCACCCCCGCGTATATTAATTTCAGCCGTGACGGGAGATCGTCAACTTTGGTGCGAATACAACCACTGCCGAGGTAGGTCAACTGTCTGCCGACCTGACGGATTACGCCATAACCGGTAATGCGCGACCCCGGATCAATGCCGAGAATAATAGACATCACGCATCTCCTGTTATTTTATGGCTTAACCACATCATTCTAACGTAGCTGCAACCTCATCGGAGATTTCGCCGTTGTGGTAAACTTCCTGCACGTCATCGCAATCTTCCAGCATATCGATCAGACGCATCAGTTTCGGCGCTGTTTCTGCATCCATATCCGCTTTGGTGGATGGGATCATAGAAACTTCAGCCGCGTCCGCTTTCAGACCTGCCGCTTCCAGCGCATCACGAACTTTACCCATCTCTTCCCACGCGGTGTATACGTCAATCGCGCCGTCGTCGAAGGTTACAACATCTTCAGCACCGGCTTCCAGTGCCGCTTCCATGATGGCGTCTTCGTCGCCTTGCTCAAAGGAGATCACGCCTTTCTTGCTGAACAGGTATGCGACGGAACCGTCGGTACCGAGGTTGCCGCCTGTTTTAGTGAATGCGTGGCGCACTTCTGCAACGGTACGGTTACGGTTGTCAGACAGACATTCAATCATCACGGCTGTACCGCCAGGACCGTAACCTTCATAGATGATGGTTTCCATGTTGGAATCTTCATCACCACCCACACCGCGCGCGATTGCACGGTTCAGAGTGTCACGAGTCATGTTGTTTGCCAGCGCTTTATCAACCGCTGCGCGCAGACGTGGGTTGGCATCCGGATCGCCACCACCCAATTTAGCCGCCGTCACCAGCTCACGAATGATTTTGGTGAAGATCTTACCGCGCTTAGCATCCTGCGCTGCTTTACGATGTCTGGTGTTGGCCCATTTACTATGACCTGCCATAAATAATCTCTCCAAAAAGCGCGCCTTCTCAGGCGACGTTAATTACAAACTCTTCAATCGCCTGCCGGTTACTCCACGACTTGGTTAACTGTGCAGCCTCGTGCGCATTAACCCAACGGTAGGTCAAATGTTCGGTGAACACGATCTCTCGTTCAGTGGGCAGTGCCAGGCAAAACCAGGACTCCGTATTACGTACAATTCCTGGCGCATAGCGATGACGTAAATGACTAAAAATCTCAAACTCCACCGTGCGCAGGCAGTCAATTAAGGTCAGCTGCTCACGCGCAACATCAATGGCGACCTCTTCCTTTACTTCACGCAGGGCGGCTTGCGACGCGGTTTCACCTTCTTCAAGGCTGCCGGTGACCGACTGCCAAAAATCAGGATCGTCGCGTCGCTGTAACATCAGCACTCTCCCGGTGTCCTTTGCATAAATCACGACTAACACCGAGACAGGCTGTTTATATGCCATATCAGTTATTCTCGGCCTTCTTAACAACCTGAATACTCAGTTCCGCCAGCGCAGCTTCGTTGGCCAGGCTCGGCGCTTCGGTCATCAGACACGCGGCAGCCGTCGTTTTCGGGAAAGCAATAACGTCACGGATGTTATCAGTACCGGTCAGCAGCATGGTCAGACGATCCAGACCAAACGCCAGGCCCGCGTGCGGCGGCGTACCGTATTTTAACGCATCGAGCAGGAAGCCGAATTTCTCGCGCTGCTCTTGTTCGTTGATACCCAGAATACCGAATACGGTCTGCTGCATATCACCGTTATGGATACGTACAGAACCACCGCCTACTTCGTAGCCGTTGATAACCATATCGTACGCATTGGCAACCGCATCTTCGGGCGCAGCTTTCAGCTCAGCCGCCGTCATGTCTTTCGGCGAGGTGAACGGGTGGTGCATCGCGGTCAGACCGCCTTCACCATCGTCTTCAAACATTGGGAAGTCGATAACCCACAACGGCGCCCATTTGGATTCGTCGGTCAGGTTCAGGTCTTTACCCAGTTTGAGGCGCAGAGCCCCCATCGCGTCGGCAACCACTTTCTTGTTGTCGGCACCGAAGAAGATCATATCGCCGTCTTGTGCGCCAGTACGTTCCAGAATGGCTTCAATGATTTCAGCATTCAGGAACTTGGCCACCGGGCTGGTTACCCCTTCCAGACCTTTCGCACGCTCGGTGACTTTAATGTATGCCAGACCTTTCGCGCCGTAGATCTTAATGAAGTTACCGTAATCGTCGATCTGCTTACGGCTAAGTGCAGCGCCGCCAGGTACGCGCAGAGCCGCTACACGCCCTTTCGGATCGTTAGCCGGGCCAGAGAACACGGCGAATTCAACAGATTTCAGCAAATCAGCAACGTCCACCAGCTCCATCGGGTTACGCAGATCCGGCTTATCGGAACCGTAGCGACGCTCAGCTTCAGCAAAGGTCATGATCGGGAAATCGCCCAGGTCCACACCTTTTACTTCCAGCCACAGATTACGCACCAGCGCTTCCATCACTTCACGCACCTGCGGTGCGGTCATGAAGGAGGTCTCAACATCGATCTGAGTAAATTCAGGCTGGCGGTCAGCACGTAAGTCTTCGTCACGGAAGCATTTTACGATCTGGTAGTAACGGTCGAAGCCAGACATCATCAGCAGCTGTTTGAACAACTGAGGAGACTGTGGCAGCGCGTAGAATTTACCTTTATGTACGCGAGACGGTACCAGGTAGTCACGCGCACCTTCTGGCGTCGCTTTCGTCAGCATCGGCGTTTCGATGTCGAGGAAGCCATGGTCGTCCATAAAACGACGCACCAGACTGGTAATTTTGGCACGCGTTTTCAGGCGCTGCGCCATTTCAGGGCGACGCAGATCGAGGTAGCGATACTTCAGACGAGCTTCTTCAGTATTTACGTGGTTAGAGTCGAGCGGCAGTGAATCTGAACGGTTGATAATGACCAGATCGGAGGCCAGCACTTCAATTTCGCCAGTCGCCATATCGGCGTTGACGTTTTTCGCATCACGCGCACGCACGGTGCCCGTAACCTGGATGCAGAACTCATTACGCAGTTCGGAGGCCAGCTTTAACGCGTCCGCACGGTCCGGATCGAAAAATACCTGCACGATACCTTCGCGGTCGCGCATATCGATAAAGATCAGGCTACCAAGATCACGACGACGGTTGACCCAACCACACAGAGTCACCTGCTGCCCCTCGTGGGACAGACGTAGCTGTCCGCAATATTCTGTACGCATGAGATATCCCTTAACTTTGCCGCAGGCGGATTGTCACCTGCCCGGCAGATGACGAAGTCGCAGCTTTAGCTGAATGTCACAACTGAATGAAAAAAGGCGGCTATTATACTGGAAATTCTGCCGCACGATAAGAGCCTACTGGGATAGACTCTCAGTCCGGTACTGACTGTACGCATGTTTCCTAAGCGGGTATTGCGTAATCTCACAAAAAATAACAAAAATTGTCGCCCCTTTCACACAGATTCGCGATTAAGGTGTAACGGAAATCTTTTTACTGGAGTCACCATGCTGGAACTGAACGCAAAAACAACCGCTCTTGTCGTCATCGATCTACAGGAAGGGATCCTGCCTTTCGCGGGTGGACCTCATTCGGCAAACAACGTGGTCGAGCGCGCCGCACAACTGGCGGAAAAATTCCGTACCAACGGTTCACCGGTGGTGATGGTTCGTGTCGGCTGGTCTGCGGATTATGCCGAAGCGCTAAAACAACCGGTTGATGCTCAGACTCCGGCCAAAGCATTACCCGAAAACTGGTGGGAATACCCGCAAGCGCTGGGAAAATGTGCGACAGACCTGGAGGTCACCAAGCGCCAGTGGGGAGCATTCTACGGTACTGACCTGGAACTGCAATTGCGCCGTCGTGGTATCGACACCATCGTCCTTTGCGGGATCTCCACCAATATCGGCGTCGAGTCCACCGCGCGTAATGCCTGGGAGCTGGGTTTTAGCCTGATCGTTGCCGAAGACGCCTGCAGTGCCGCCAGCGCCGACCAGCATCAGGGCAGCATGACGCATATTTTCCCACGTATTGCCCGTGTACGTCGCGTTGACGAGATCCTGCAAGCGTTATGATCTATATCGGCTTACCTCAGTGGTCACACCCGAAATGGATGCGTCTGGGGATCACCAGCCTTGAAGAGTATGCCCGCCACTTTAACTGCGTGGAGGGCAACACCACGCTGTACGCCCTGCCAAAAGCCGAGATTGTTGCGCGTTGGCATGCACAGACCACCGATGCGTTTCGATTCTGTTTTAAGTTTCCGGCCACCATTTCACATCAGGCTGCGCTGCGTAATTGTGATGACCTGGTACTGGAATTTTTCGCGCGCATGTCGCCGCTGGAATCACGCATTGGACAATACTGGCTGCAATTACCCGCGACTTTTGGCCCGCGTGACCTCCCTGCCCTGTGGCAATTCCTCGATGCCCTCCCTAAAACGTTTACCTACGGTGTCGAGGTTCGTCATCCGGATTTCTTTGCGAAAGGTGAATCAGAGATCCAGTTCAATCGGGGTCTGCATGAACGCGGGATTAATCGGGTCATTTTAGACAGTCGTCCGGTCCATGCCGCGATCCCACACACGGAAGCGATACGCGATGCTCAACGTAAGAAACCGAAGGTCCCGGTCCATGCGGTAGTCACGGCAAACCACCCGATGGTCCGTTTTATCGGTAGTGATAACATGACACAAAATAGGCAGTTCTTTGCCGCCTGGCTGGAAAAGTTGCCACTCTGGCAACAGACCACCACGCCATATCTGTTTTTGCACACGCCGGATATCGCACAGGCTCCTGAGCTGGTAGACACGCTATGGGCAGATTTACGTAGTGCCCTGCCAGAGATCGGATCAGCGCCCTCGATTCCACAGCAATCTTCTCTTTTCTGAAAATGCCACCTATCATAGTCAATGCCAGCAGCCATTTTAAAAGGGAGTTTGTATGGTAAGCGCGCTTTATGCCGTCCTGGGTGCGTTATTGTTAATAAAGTTCTCCTTTGACGTCGTTCGCCTGCGCATGCAATATCGCGTTGCCTATGGTGATGGCGGCTTTAGTGAGCTGCAAAGCGCCATCCGCATTCACGGTAATGCAGTGGAATATATTCCCGTTGCATTAGTGCTGCTGCTTTTTATGGAAATGAACGGCGCAGAAACGTGGATGGTGCATATTTGCGGGCTGATGTTGATTGCCGGGCGACTGATGCATTATTACGGATTCCACCACCGGCTTTTCCGCTGGCGCCGTTCCGGCATGAGCGCCACCTGGTGTTCACTGTTGCTCATGGTGCTGGCGAATCTTTGGTATATGCCCTGGGAGTTGGTTTTCTCCCTGCATTAGCGCACAATACGCCACTTTATTTTTCCCGGATTTTTACGTTATGTCTCACCGCGACACGCTTTTTTCTGCGCCTATCGCCAGTCTGGGTGACTGGACCTTTGATGAACGGGTAGCTGAAGTCTTCCCGGATATGATCCAGCGTTCCGTTCCGGGCTACTCCAACATCATTTCGATGATTGGTATGCTGGCCGAACGTTTCGTGCAACCCAACACGCAGGTCTACGATCTGGGCTGTTCTCTGGGCGCGGCGACGCTCTCGGTGCGTCGCAATATTCATCATGAGAATTGCAAAATTATTGCCGTCGATAACTCCCCGGCCATGGTTGAGCGCTGCCGTCGTCACATCGATGCCTATAAAGCCCCCACGCCTGTTGACGTGGTCGAAGGCGATATTCGCAACATAACTATCGAAAACGCCTCGATGGTGGTGCTGAATTTTACCCTGCAATTCCTTGAACCACCTGAGCGCCAGGCATTGTTGGATAAGATTTATCAGGGGTTAAACCCCGGCGGTGCATTGGTGCTGTCAGAGAAGTTCAGCTTCGAAGATGCCAAAGTTGGCGAACTGCTGTTCAACATGCACCACGACTTCAAACGCGCCAATGGCTATAGCGAACTGGAAATCAGCCAGAAGCGCAGCATGCTGGAAAACGTGATGCTCACCGATTCGGTCGAAACGCATAAAGCGCGACTGCATCAGGCAGGTTTTGAGCACAGTGAACTGTGGTTCCAGTGCTTCAACTTTGGTTCTCTGGTGGCATTGAAAGCTGAGGCTAGCGCATGATCGACTTTGGTAACTTTTATCAGCTGATTGCCAAAAACCATCTTTCCCATTGGCTGGAAACGCTGCCAGCGCAAATCGCGACCTGGCAGCGCGATCAGCACGGCTTGTTTAAGCAGTGGTCGAATGCCGTCGAGTTTCTGCCGGAACTGACGCCGCATCGTCTGGATTTACTGCATAGCGTGACTGCCGAAAGCGAGGAGCCGCTCAGCGAAGGGCAGATCAAACGGATTGATACGCTGATGCGTCATCTCATGCCGTGGCGCAAAGGTCCATATTCGCTGTACGGCGTCAATATTGATACCGAATGGCGTTCCGACTGGAAGTGGGATCGCGTTCTGCCGCATTTATCCGATCTGACCGGGCGTACCATTCTCGACGTGGGCTGCGGCAGCGGATACCACATGTGGCGCATGATTGGCGCGGGGGCACATCTGGCCGTCGGTATCGATCCTACGCAGCTGTTCCTGTGTCAGTTTGAAGCGGTGCGTAAACTGCTGGGCAATGACCAGCGCGCACATCTGTTGCCGTTGGGTATTGAGCAGCTTCCGGCGCTCAACGCCTTTGATACCGTATTCTCCATGGGTGTGCTTTATCACCGCCGTTCGCCGCTGGAACATCTCTGGCAGTTGAAAGATCAACTGGTAAAAGACGGAGAGCTGGTGCTGGAAACGCTGGTGGTCGAAGGTGATGAAAATACCGTTCTGGTACCAGGCGATCGCTACGCGCAAATGCGTAATGTCTACTTTATTCCGTCTGCGCTGGCGTTAAAAAACTGGCTGGAAAAATGCGGATTTGTCGATGTTCGTATCGCCGACGTGTGTGTGACCACTACCGAAGAACAGCGTCGCACCGAATGGATGATAACCGAATCGCTGGCCGATTTCCTCGCCCCGAACGACCACAGCAAAACGATCGAAGGCTACCCCGCCCCACTGCGTGCGGTATTGATTGCGCGTAAGCCGTGATGGTTTGCCCGGTGGCGCTACGCTTACCGAGCAGTAGGCCTGATAAGGCATCGCCGCCATCAGGCATAATAAGGATAAAAAAAGGCCCCTGTTGAAATTGCAGGGGCCTGGTACGAGCAAGCATCATATTGGGCGACATGATGCAACGGTAAAAATCAGCTGGCCTGGTGGTGCGCAATGATTGCCTTCATTTCAGCAACCGCCGCCCCGTCTACCGCATAGCGTGAATACTCATCCGCCTGCGAATCCGAAGACATCGACAACCCCGAATTGCGATACCGCATGGGTGAAGCCAGCCATACTCCGGCAGAACTGTGGACTTCCTGCACTCCGGCATTAAGGAACAGGGACAAATTCGCGGCGCGACCCCCCGCTCCGGCCATAATGATTGGAGCATCTGCCTGCGCAATAAGTTCCATTATTTTTGTTAAACCTTGCGCTGCATCTGATTTTTGCCCGGAAGTCAGCACTCTGGCGACACCTAAATCGGACAATTTATTCAGCGCATTTAATGGGTTGGCACACATATCGAAGGCCCGATGAAACGTGACATTTAGCGGGCCCGCAGCAACCATTATTTTTTCCATACGTGGCATATCGACATTCCCGTCCACATCGAGAATGCCGGTCACCAGCCCTGAAAAACCCAAATCTCTGACCATCGCGATATCATCAAGCATCGCGGCAAATTCACCGTCGGTGTAACAAAAATCGCCCCCACGCGGACGGATAATGGGATTAACGGGAATAGAGACATGCTGGCGTACAGAGCGCAACACCCCCAGCGACGGCGTTAAGCCTCCTTCTTTAGGCGCTGAACAAAGCTCAATGCGATCCGCACCGTTTTGCTGCGCGGTGCGTGCGCACTCCATGCTGTAACAGCAGATTTCCAGTAATGCCATCACTCACTCCTGTTGCTCGCTTGCGACAATCGCTTCAATTGACCACGGATGAAATTTGAGGGTGACGCAGCCATCACTGACCGCCAGCGTCGGATTCGGTAAACGCTCACGCTCTCCTTTTGGCGAGCTGGTTTTCACGAAAATCCCCGGCTGACTCAATCCTTCATCAGAAAGCAGCGCCAGCGCTCGTGCATTCAACGTCTCCACGTCACCCGGCAGTACTATTTCCACATGTTCCCAGCCTTCATGCGGATAGCGTTTTTCGCCCGGCCATGGCAGTTCTACGATCGTAAATTGCCAGTGTTGCACACAAACGGGTTCATCAAGCTTGAACAAGCAAATCGGTCGGCCATTAATGATATTTTCTGACAACAATTCGCCACACTGTTCAAAACCACGACGCCAGCGCTCTGCGGTGGTATTTTGATGACAGCGCAGAGAAATGTGATCGGCTTCAAGCGATGAGACATCCAGCCCAAGTCGAGTGGAAAGATCCGTTAACGCCTGAATGAAATGCGGTAAATCTGCGGAAATATCATGCAGTTCTGCAACTGCTTGCCAGTTCGCCATAATGAAAGCTCATATCCTTGTTCAAAGCGGCTAATTTACCCTGTTGCGCTGCCCCAACCAACAGCTGATTTTCTTAAGCGCGATATGAATAATTATACGTAATAACAATGTTTATATTTCAGGCTGCTGGCGGTACTCGCAATGCTGACGGCAACGGGCATTTGCAGTATACTCCCGCCCTTAATTCTTAAACTGGTGCGGTCAATTTTAAGCCGCTTCATAAATGTAAGGTATTCCGGTGAATATTCAGGCTCTTCTCTCAGAAAAAGTCAGTCAGGCCATGATTGCTGCAGGCGCGCCTGCAGATTGCGAACCGCAGGTTCGTCAGTCAGCAAAAGTACAGTTCGGCGACTATCAGGCCAACGGCATGATGGCTGTCGCGAAAAAACTGGGTATGGCCCCGCGACAACTGGCTGAGCAGGTGCTGACTCATCTGGATCTCAACGGGATCGCCAGCAAAGTTGAAATTGCAGGCCCGGGCTTTATCAACATTTTTCTCGATCCGGCATTTCTGGCGCAACACGTTCAGCAGGCGCTGGCCTCCGATCGTCTGGGCGTCACCCAACCGGCTAAACAAACCGTTGTGGTTGACTACTCCGCACCTAACGTCGCGAAAGAAATGCACGTGGGTCACCTGCGTTCCACCATCATCGGTGACGCTGCGGTGCGTACGCTGGAGTTCCTTGGCCACAATGTTATCCGCGCTAACCACGTCGGCGACTGGGGCACTCAGTTCGGGATGCTCATCGCATGGCTGGAAAAACAGCAGCAGGAAAATGCCGGCGAGATGGCGCTGGCCGATCTGGAAGGTTTCTACCGTGATGCGAAAAAACATTACGACGAAGATGAAGCTTTCGCAGAACGCGCCCGTAGCTATGTTGTGAAGCTGCAAGGCGGCGATGAGTACTTCCGTGAAATGTGGCGCAAGCTGGTCGACATTACCATGTCGCAAAACCAGTTAACCTACGATCGCCTGAACGTCACCCTGACCCGTGACGACGTCATGGGTGAAAGCCTGTACAACCCAATGCTGCCTGGCATTGTGGCCGATCTCAAAGCGAAAGGCCTGGCTGTTGAAAGCGAAGGCGCTACCGTCGTATTCCTTGATGAGTATAAGAACAAGGAAGGCGAACCGATGGGCGTTATCATTCAGAAGAAAGATGGCGGCTATCTCTACACCACGACCGACATCGCCTGCGCCAAGTATCGTTATGAAACGCTGCATGCCGATCGCGTACTGTATTACATCGACTCCCGTCAGCATCAGCACTTAATGCAGGCCTGGACCATCGTGCGTAAAGCCGGCTATGTGCCGGACTCCGTACCGCTGGAACACCATATGTTCGGTATGATGCTGGGTAAAGACGGTAAGCCGTTCAAAACGCGCGCTGGCGGCACGGTTAAACTGGCCGATCTGCTGGATGAAGCACTGGAACGTGCGCGTCGTCTGGTGGCAGAGAAGAACCCGGACATGTCTGCTGATGAGCTGGAAAAACTGGCGAATGCCGTTGGTATCGGCGCGGTTAAATATGCGGATCTGTCGAAAAACCGTACCACCGACTACATCTTCGACTGGGACAACATGCTGGCATTCGAAGGCAATACCGCGCCGTACATGCAGTATGCTTACACCCGAGTCCTGTCAGTGTTCCGCAAAGCAGACATCGACGAAAGCGCGCTGGCAAATGCGCAGGTGATTATCAACGAAGATCGCGAGGCCCAACTGGCTGCGCGTCTGCTGCAGTTTGAAGAAACGCTGACCGTTGTGGCACGTGAAGGTACGCCGCACGTGATGTGTGCTTACCTGTACGACGTTG
Source organism: Citrobacter sp. Cpa228 (assembly GCF_030333085.1). Classification (NCBI taxonomy): domain Bacteria; kingdom Pseudomonadati; phylum Pseudomonadota; class Gammaproteobacteria; order Enterobacterales; family Enterobacteriaceae; genus Citrobacter; species Citrobacter sp. Cpa228. Next base: position 296,946 of record NZ_JAOWGQ010000056.1, read on the forward strand.
CCGGTCTGTTCTCTGGCTTCTACGAACACTGCCCTATCCTTAGCGCTGAAAACGAAGAAATTCGTAACAGCCGCCTGAAACTGGCGCAACTGACGGCGAAAACCCTGAAGCTGGGTCTGGATACGCTGGGTATCGAAACCGTAGAACGCATGTAATCACCTCGAGTGATGTGAAAGCCTGCGCTATGTCGTGGGCTTTTTTATTTTCCCGAATGACCTCCCTCGTAGGCCTGATAAGCGAAGCGCCATCAGGCGGTCAGGCGCACCTTGCCGGATGGCGGCGTAAACGCCTTATCCGGCCTACGAGAAACGACTACGTTCACTGTAATTTGTAACAACTCACAAGGAATGACACATTTCCGTAGAGGGATGGAACATTTTTTGCCTGTCATCCCGTTTACGCCTCCGTATCATTAGGCGGCGAATTAATCGGGTACGGGTCAATGACATTCAGAGATTTTGAGGCGGAAGAAAAACTTTTCCAGCGGCGTGTAATGGTGGCCTTTGGCCTGGTCGTCATCTGTTTTGGCATCCTGATTTATAACCTCTATAACTTACAAATCCGTCAACACCAGTATTACACCACCCGATCGGATGCAAACGACATCAAAATGCTGCCCGTCGCCCCAACGCGCGGTATCATTTATGATCGCAACGGTATCCCGCTGGTACGAAATGTCACCTGGTACGACATTTCTGTTACGCCTTATAAAATCAGCGATATGGACGCCCTGCTGAAGCAACTCACACCGATTGTTGACCTCACCCCAGATGATATTGACCAGTTTCGCCATGAGCTGAAGGCCAGTAGCCGCTATCGCCCGGTGGTGCTAAAAAATGCGCTAACCGATGTAGAAATTGCCCGTTTTTCTGTGAATCAGTTCCATTTCAGCGGTGTGACCATCAATAGCTACGAAGATCGCCAGTATCCTTATGGGGCGGCGCTGGCACATGTACTTGGCTACGTATCAAAAATCAACGATAGCGATCTGAAAGCACTGGATAAAAAAGGGCTGGCAGAGAACTACGCCGCCGATCACAACATTGGTAAACAAGGCATTGAGCACTACTACGAGAATGATCTGCACGGCAAAACGGGTTATCAGGAAGTGGAAGTTGATAATCACGGGCGTATTGTACGTTTGATTAAAGACGTCCCCCCTGTCGCCGGCAAAGATATCCATCTGACGCTGGATTTACACTTGCAGGAATACATTGAAAGCCTGCTGGTGGGCCAACGCGCCGCGGTGTTGGTGGAAGATCCCCATGATGGCTCCGTGCTGGCAATGGTCTCAAATCCCAGCTATGACCCCAACCCGTTTGTCAAAGGCATCAGCTACCAGGACTACAACACGCTGTTGCAGGATAAAAACCTGCCATTAATTAACCGCGTCACCCAGGGGTTATATCCTCCTGCCTCAACGGTAAAACCGTACATGGCGATGTCAGCCTTACTGGACGGTGTGATCACGCCGCAGACCAGCTTCTTCGGCGCGGCCACCTGGACGCTCCCCGGCACCGAGCGACATTACCGCGACTGGAAAAAAACGGGTCACGGTATGCTGGATGTCACCAAAGCGATTGAAGAGTCTGCTGACACGTTCTTTTATCAGGTCGCGTATATGATGGGAATTGACCGGATTAACAGCATGCTCGGCCAGTTTGGCTATGGCAAACCGACCGGCATCGATCTTGATGAGGAGTATAACGGCCTGCTCCCGAGTCGCGAATGGAAGCAGAAAGTGCATAAAAAAGCCTGGTATCAGGGAGATACCATTTCGGTTGGCATCGGTCAGGGCTACTGGATTGCCACGCCGATCCAGATGGTAAAAGCCATGGTCGCGCTGATTAACAACGGCAAGGTTATTGCCCCTCACCTGCTACTTGATGAAGAGAGCGGGAAAGCCATCACGCCGTATCAGGCTCCCGAAGCACCCACACAAATTGCTTCGGCTTCATCACCCTATTGGGGACTGGTGCGTCAGGCGATGTTCGGCATGGCGAATGCACCAAACGGTACCGGGTATAAATTTTTCCATACGGCACCTTATGGCATCGCGGCCAAAAGCGGGACATCACAGGTCTTTAGCCTGAAAGAAAACCAGACTTACAATGCGAAGATGATCCCCATACGCCTGCGCGACCACGTATTCTATACCGCGTTTGCGCCGTATAAGAACCCAAAAGTCGCCATCGCATTAATTCTGGAAAACGGCGGCAGCGACGGGGTTACCGCCGCGCCGGTCATGCGCCAAATCATGGATCATCTGTTTGCGCCGCCCGGGCAACCCGATGCCGCAGAACAACCAGATCCGGTCAGTACAGCATCAGCGGGAGACACGATTAATAGTACTTACGCAAATATTCGGTAAGGCACAGCATTGCCATAGCCTGCCCGTAAGGCATAGAGGTGAGAGGGATGTTGTGGTAGAAATCGAGATTGTGCCCCATGCCGGTGCCAAACGAGGTATGCAGCAATTCACCTTCCGGTGAAATATGTTGCACAATACCTCTGATGGCTTTTTCGGCTACTGCTGCATAGTCTTGTCCGACATAGCGTTTACGTACCGCCTTGAGGATCCCATAAGCAAATCCGGCGGTAGCCGATGCTTCCAGATATGACTGCGGGTCGTCCAGCAAGGTGTGCCACAGCCCACTTTCATCCTGGCATTCCGCCAGGGCTGCAATTTGCGCATTCAGAACCTGCACCAGATAGCGATGCACGGCGTTGTTTGCCGGCAAATTCAGTAGTTCAAGGAAGTCCGGGATTACAATCGTAAGCCAACTATTACCCCGCGCCCAGCGGGCGTTGGCGAAGTTATGCTGCCCCACATAGCTCCAGCCGTGGAACCACAGCCCCGTTTTCTTATCCATCAGATTTTGTACATGCAGCAGAAACTGATACGTGGCCTCTTCGATATACTCAGGGCGATTGAGCAACTTGCCAATTTTCGCCAGCGGTAAAACCGTCATCATCAGCGTGTCATCCCACATCTGCTGATGATTTTCTTCCGCCAGCGTAATGTGCTGCATACCGCCGAAGTCAGTACGCGGCATATCATGCATTGCCCACTCAGCCCAACTGTCAAGCCACGGCAGATACGCCGGATTACGCGTCTCTTCATAGCGATACGCCAGCGTTAAAAACGGTGCCATGGTGTTAACGTTTTTGGTGGTTGCGCCTTCCGCAAAGCGTTCGGCAAACCAGCCGTCGATGATATCGCGCATCGTTGCATCGCCAGTTTGCTGATAATACTGATACATTCCGTACAAGCCGACGCCGTGCGTCCACTCCCATCCGGCCCAGCCTTTGGTATCGATAACACGTCCGTCATCCAGTCGCAGCAAGAACTCGCCCGTTTCATCATGAATATTGACCAGGTTATGCGTCACCTTTTTAATGAGCGTTTTTAATTCATCCCTGGCAATAAAATGTTCTGGTTGACGCAACAATGGACTGTGTTTAACCGGGTAAACAATCATTTCCTTAACCTCTGTCAGTGTCGAATTCAATGCTGCGCCCTGTTCCAGTTTCGGCGCGGCAGGTTTATTACGATTCGGAAAATCCTGTGTGTTGTTACCCTAAAGTGATTCGTCAACATTGGGTATCATTACCGGGTCACAGTAAAAGCTAATCACAGGGGAAGCCTTTTTGTTTCTGCCAGGGGTTTTTGCGAAATGGCAATAGCACAAAGAGTCCGATAACACAGGTCACTAATTTTATAAAACGGCGTTTCTTTTTGATCGGGATGGTCATTCAGAACTGCGAGGTGACCAGCAGTGTCGCCTGCTGGCCGACGTAAAGAAGGGAATTAACGGTAGTTCACAATCACCTGATTGCTCTGAACCTGCAAGGCAGGGATCAGGCGACCGCCACCAGGCACTTCCCAGACGAAGTGCATGGGTTCAATCGCAGGGACATTATTAAAGCCATTGGTGGTACCGCTTTGTCCATCCAGTTCGACGCAACGAGATTGAGAGCATAAGCGCACACGTAACCCCGCAGGCGTAGGCCCATTTAATTCATAGCGCCAGGCGACCAGCGTCATCAGGCCGGAAACCGGCTGGCTGGGAACCAAAGGCGAAGATGAAGCCGACTCCCCACGATAATTTAAGGTAATCCCCATACCGCTTGCCTGCCATGTTCCTTCCCCGGCGGCCTGTACCGCCAGAGGAAAAAGCAACAGCCAAAGAAATTTACGCATTATTTACCTCCAATGGTCGCGGTCATACGGATATGGCGGTTATCGGAAAGCTCCATATTCGACAACACCACCAACTGCGGAATACTGCGGCGTAAAAAACGCGCCAGGAGAGGTCGCAGCGCATGATTCACCAGCAATACTGGCGGCGCACCCAACATTTCCTGACGCGACAGCGCTTCCTGCGTCTGTGCCAGCAGTCGGTCTGCCAGACCAGGTTCAAGGCCCCCACCGCCCTGTAACGCCTGTAACAACAGACGCTCAAGCGGTGTATCGAGTCCGATAACCTGAACTTCCTCGTTACCCGGGAACCACTGTTGAGTAATCGCCCGTCCAAGCGCCACACGCACCACTGCGGTAAGTTCATGCGGATCAGTCTGTAACGGGGCATGTTCCGCCAACGTTTCAAGAATGGTGCGCATATCACGAATAGGGACTTTTTCATCCAGCAGGTTCTGCAGCACTTTGTGCAGTGTGGTCAGCGTGACCACACCCGGCACCAGATCTTCTGTCAGTTTTGGCATTTCTTGTGAAACACGATCCAACAGCTGTTGCGCCTCCTGGCGACCAAACAGCTCTGCGGCAAACTGGCCAATCAGATGGTTCAGGTGTGTGGCAACTACCGTACTGGCTTCAACAACGGTGAAGCCCTGAATTTGCGCCTGCTCTTTTAGCGCGCTTTCAATCCAGATAGCATCCAGACCAAAAGCAGGATCAACCGTTTTCTCCCCTGGCAGCGATCCGGCCGCGGTACCAGGGTTGATAGCCAGCCAGCGCCCTGGGTAAGCATCTCCACTACCAATCTCGACCCCTTTCATCAGAATACGATAGCGGGCAGGTTGCAGATCCATATTGTCGCGAATGTGTACCACTGGCGGCAGGAACCCCATATCCTGGGCAAATTTCTTACGAATGCTGCGAATACGCCCCAGCAATTCGCCGTCCTGTTGGAAGTCCACCATCGGAATCAGGCGATACCCAACCTCCATTCCCAGCGTGTCTTCTAGCTGAACATCACTCCACGTAGCTTCCACTACCGAGTTGTTTTCCGGCATTTTTACCGGCTGAGCTTCTTCTGGTGCTTTTTGCTCGCGTCCGCGCATCCACCAGGCCAGCCCCAGCAATGCCGCGGTAAACATCAGAAACACCAGGTTTGGCATTCCCGGTACCAGCCCCAGTAAACCGAGGACCGCCGCACTAAGCAGCATAACGCTTGGGTTGCTGAACAACTGGGTGACCATCTGTTCACCCACGTCCTGATCGGTACTCACGCGGGTTACAATAACCCCCGCCGCCGTTGAGATAACCAACGCAGGGATCTGAGCTACCAGCCCGTCACCGATGGTCAGCAGAGTATAGCTTTCTGCTGCGCTGCCCATGCTCATACCGTGCTGCAACACCCCAACCAGCAAGCCGCCCACCACGTTGATGACCATGATCAGAATACCGGCGATGGCATCCCCACGAACAAATTTACTCGCACCGTCCATGGAGCCATAAAAATCAGCTTCCTGTGTCACTTCAGAACGGCGTTTTTTGGCTTCATCTTCACCAATCAATCCCGCATTCAAATCGGCGTCAATCGCCATCTGCTTACCTGGCATCCCATCCAGCACGAAGCGCGCACCCACTTCAGCGATACGTCCCGCACCTTTGGTGATAACCATAAAGTTAATGATGACGAGAATGACGAAGACCACGATACCGATGGCAAAGTTACCGCCGACCAGGAAGTGACCAAAGGCTTCCACCACCTTACCTGCCGCCGCTGCACCGGTATGTCCTTCCATCAAAATGATACGCGTTGACGCGACGTTCAATGCCAGGCGCAGCAAGGTGGTGAACAGCAGAATCGTTGGGAATGCGGCGAATTCAAGCGTGCGCTGAGTGAACATCGCCACCAACAGCACCATGATCGACAGCGCAATGTTAAAGGTGAACAGTAAATCGAGGATGAAGGCCGGAAGCGGCAACACCATCATCGACAGGATCAGCAGAATGAGGATCGGCCCGGCAAGAATTTGCCATTGCGTGGATTTCAGGTTGCCGGGCAGACGCAGCATCGCGACCAGATTAGCCATCAGTATTCTTCTCGTTCATAAAATCCAGCGCTTCAGGCACCGGAAGGTTTCCAGGTTGTGGTGGCGGCGTGCCGCCAGCCAGACGCCAGCGTTTTAGCTGCCATACCCATGCCAACACTTCGGCAACGGCGGCATACAATTGGCCAGGTATTTGCTGACCGATCTCAGCATGGCGATATAACGCACGAGCCAGCGGCGGAGCTTCTAACGTTGGGACACGGTGCTCCGCGCCAATCTCTCGAATACGCAATGCCACCAGCCCGGCCCCTTTAGCCACAACTTTTGGCGCGCTCATTTTGTTTTCGTCGTACTGCAAGGCAACCGAATAGTGCGTCGGGTTGGTCACAATAACATCCGCCTTCGGCACATCCTCCATCATCCGGCGCTGTGCGGCCGCACGCTGCATCTGACGAATTTTGCCCTTAACGTGCGGGTCACCTTCGCTTTCTTTAAATTCATCACGGATATCCTGACGCGACATCCGCAGTTTTTTCACGTGGCTATAAATCTGGAAAAAGACGTCAAATCCCACCATCGGAATGACGCCAAGCACCACCAGTAATGCGCACATACCAACTAAATCCAGCGCATTTCCCATCGCCGTAATCGGGGATTCGGCCATCAGGCGCATCATCTCCGGCCAGTTATGCCAGAGATAGAAGCCCGCCACGCTACCCACCAACGTGGATTTCAATATGGCTTTGAGCAGCTCCGCCCCGGTTTGCGCCGAGAACATACGCTTAATACCCGGTAACGGATTCAGCTTTGAGAATTTGGGTTGCAGCGATTTACCGCTGAAGATCAAGCCGCCAAGCATCACCGGGGAGATCAATGCCACCAGCACAACCCCGGTAATCAGCGGCAACAACGCAATCATGGCGTCTTTAATCAACAGAATGATTTGACTCAGGATCAGGTTAGGGTCATTGACCATACTGTGGTCAAAGCGTAATCCGGTTGACAGCATGCCTGCCAACCTACGGGCGAGCGACTCTCCACCAATCCAGATAATGCACACGCCCACCAGCAAAATAAGCAGTGAGGTTAGCTCCTTGGATCGGGGTATCTGCCCTTCTTCCCGTGCTTTTTCAAGTCGGTGGGGTGTGGGGGCTTCTGTTTTGTCGTCGTCGCTTTCTTCTGCCACGCATCAGACCCTGGATAGAGATATAGGCGTGAATAATGCCAGAACAGCCATGCAACAATGGGGAGAGTAAGCGGTAAAAAAGACGGGATTTATGGCTTTAACGCCAATTGCCGATGAATAACATGTAAGCCGGATGAGAAGTTTCCTTCGGCATCCGGCAAATACACATCAGAAACCGAGGCTATCCAGCAGGTCGTCAACCTGATCCTGGCTTGCCACTACGCCGGCTTTGGAGGTGTCAACCTGCGGACCGTTCAGCAAGCTTTCGTTTTCACGTTTTGGACGAGCGCCCTGCTCCGGAATGTTTTCCAGCAGCACCATCAGCAGTTGACGCTCAATTTCCTGGATAACATCCATCATGCGCTTGATCACCTGACCGGTGAGATCCTGGAAATCCTGCGCCATCATGATGTCCAGCAATTGGGCATTGGTAAAGCTGGTATGGCCGGGGACATCACCAAGGAACTGGCGGGTATCAGTGACCAGTTCACGGGCATCGGACAGTTCAATCGGATTTTCGAACCATTCATCCCAGCGTTTGGTCAGGTCTTTTGCCCCTTTTTCCATGGCGTCCTGGTGCGGCTGTGAAGCTTCTACGCTGTTTAGCGCACGCTCTGCCGCCTGTGCAGTCATCTGTACAACGTAGTCCAGGCGATCGCGCGCGTCGGGAATGGCTTCCGCCGCTTCGGCAATGGCCTGATCCAGCCCCAGTTCACGCAGGCTGTCGCGCAGCATTCGGGTTAAACTACCGATGCGCGCAATGATGTCCCCTGCTGAGTGTTCGTCAACAGGTTTAATTTGTGGTTGCATCATCATCACATCCTCACATGCCCAGTTTCTCAAAGATCTTATTGAGTTTTTCTTCCAGCGTCGCCGCGGTGAACGGTTTTACAACATAACCACTGGCACCCGCTTGTGCTGCCGCGATAATGTTTTCTTTCTTCGCTTCTGCCGTCACCATCAGCACCGGCAGGGCAGACATGCTGCCGTCAGCACGAATGGTTTTCAGCAGTTCAAGACCGTCCATGTTAGGCATGTTCCAGTCGGAAATCACAAATCCGAATCCCCCTGCCTGCAGTTTGTTCAACGCGTCCACGCCATCTTCAGCTTCTTCAACGTTGTTAAATCCTAGTTCCTTCAGCAGGTTACGCACAATGCGACGCATGGTGGAAAAGTCATCCACAACCAAAAACCTAAGCTCTTTATCCGCCATAAAAATAAACTCCTGATTCAAATACGTATTGCCTGTCCGGCACTGATTTTCGCCAGCATTTGCTGGCTTACCTGGCTAAGATCGACCACTTCGCTTACGCCACCCATATTGATGGCCTCGCGCGGCATGCCGAACACCACACAACTTGCTTCATTTTGCGCAATGGTCCAGGCACCAGCCTGGTTCATCGCTAACATTCCGGCTGCCCCATCGTTGCCCATACCGGTCAGGATCACCCCGACGGCATTGCGCCCCGCATGTTTCGCCACCGAATGGAACAGCACATCCACTGAAGGCCGATGCCGGTTAACCGGCGGGCCATCATGAATTTTGATCTGGTAGTTCGCCCCGCTACGCGCCAGTTCCATATGCTTGTCGCCAGGCGCGATATACGCATGCCCAGGAAGCACACGTTCTCCGTCTTCAGCCTCTTTCACAGTTATCTGACACAGTTTGTTCAGACGTTCGGCGAACGAACGGGTAAATCCTGGCGGCATATGCTGGGTAATAAGAATACCGGGACTTGAAAGCGGCAATGGCTGGAGTACATGACGAATTGCCTCTGTTCCTCCGGTTGAGGCACCAATCACCAGCAGTTTTTCCGAACTGAGTAACGGCCCCGCCTTCAAGGTCGCTGGCGCTGCCGTGGGTTTGTGGGCGGCCAGTTTTGCGCGCGATGCAGTGCGGATTTTCTCCGCAATCATCTCGCTATATGCCAGCATTCCTTCGCGAATCCCCAGCTGAGGTTTGGTGACAAAGTCAATCGCCCCCAGTTCCAGGGCCCGCAGCGTGACCTCAGAACCTTTGCCTGTCAGCGAAGAGACCATCACCACGGGCATCGGACGCAGACGCATCAGCTTTTCAAGAAAATCGAGACCGTCCATGCGCGGCATTTCAACATCCAGCGTCAGAACGTCGGGATTAAATTTTTTGATGAGATCCCGCGCAACCAAAGGATCAGGCGCTGTCGCAACCATCTCCATATCGCTGTGGCTGTTAATAATCTCGGTCATGATTTGACGCATCAATGCAGAATCATCAACCGACAATACCCTGATTTTACTCATGCTTTATCCTTACCTAGCGCATACACCGTCTGCCCGCGCAGGCTAAACTCGCGCACGAGGTTGCTAAAGTTTTCTGAATGACCGGCAAACAGCAGTCCGTCAGGTTTAAGGAGTGGAACAAAACGGTGCAAAATGTCCTGCTGAGTCGTTTTGTCAAAATAGATCATGACGTTACGACAGAATATGGCGTCGAACGGGCCTGGCACGTTGTATTTTTTGTCCAGTAAATTCACGCTGGAAAACTCAACATGGCTTGCCAGTTCCTGCCGTACGCGCACCAGCCCTTCATGAGGCCCGGTACCGCGCATGAAATAACGTTGCAGCTGTTGTGGCGACAACGTCTTTAGCTCGTCAAGACGGTAAATACCGCTTCTTGCCTTTTCCAACACCTCAGTATCAATGTCGCTGGCAAAAACACGCCAGCGACCCGGCGCCATACCCAGGGTATCGGCCAGCGTAATCGCAATACTGTAAGGTTCTTCTCCGGTAGACGCTGCCGCGCTCCAGACGCGATATTCACCGCTGCGTCGACTGGCGTGGTCAGACAGCACCGGAAAGTGATGCCCTTCGCGAAAAAAAGCGGTCAGGTTGGTGGTCAGGGAGTTAATAAAAGCCTGCCACTCAGCACTGTTCTGGTTAGCTTCCAGCATGCTGAGATAGCGACCGAAATCATCCAGTCCCAGGGTCCGTAACCGGCGAACCAGGCGGTTATAGACCATGTCCCGCTTGTGGTCGGCCAGCACGATCCCCGCGCGCTGGTAGATTAATTGACATATCCGACGAAAATGCGCGTCAGACAGCGCGAGGCGCTGTGTCATCTGTAACAATAATGACGTTTGCCCGGAGGGCAGAGATGATGTCATAGCGCCTTCTCAATCACATTCAGGATACAACGGGCACAACCTGCGGCTGCGCCAATTCTTGTTGTGTTACGGTTTGTTCTTCAATTTTAAAAAACGCGACACAGGCGGAAAGATTATCTGCCTGGGTAGCTAACTGCTCAGTGGCGGCTGCCGCTTCTTCAACCAGCCCGGCGTTCTGCTGTGTGACAGAATCCATCTGGCTAACGGCTTGCGCCACCTGCTCAATGCCTTTGCGTTGTTCATCGGAGGCCGAGGCAATCTCCCCCATGATGTCGTTAACCCGGGTAACCGAGCTAACAATCTCTGTCATCGTGCGCGCCGCCATATCCACCAGCTGCGATCCCTGGTGAACGCGGGTGACGGACTCTTCGATCAGTCCTTTAATTTCTTTCGCTGCCTGTGCGCTACGGCTTGCCAGATTGCGAACCTCTCCGGCGACCACGGCGAAACCGCGCCCCTGCTCACCGGCACGGGCAGCTTCCACCGCGGCGTTTAACGCCAGGATGTTGGTCTGGAAGGCGATGCTGTCAATCACACTGGTGATGTCACCTATCTTCTGCGAGCTGGCAGAAATCTCATGCATAGTGCTGGCAACCTTAGCCGTCTGTTCCCCTCCTTTATGCGCCGTGTCAGCCGCACTTTTGGCAATGCCTGAGGCTTGTCGCGCGTTATCCGCATTTTGCCCCACGGTGGCGGTAAGCTGTTCCATACTGGCTGCCGTTTGCGCCAGCGATGCCGCCTGCTGTTCAGTTCGCGAGGACAGGTCGTTATTACCCATCGCGATTTCCGAGATCCCGGTATGCATTGCCGAGCTCCCCTGGCGTACCTCACTGACCGTCTCACGCAGTGCCTGTTGCATCGCTTTCAGGCTGGCAAAAATGGCTGAAATCTCATTGCGCCCATATACCGCTATCGGTCGCGCCAGATTACCCGCCGCAATGCTGTCGAAATGGCTACCGATGATCGCCAGCGGCTGTACAATCATTTTGCGCGACCAGTACAGCGCTGCGGTCGTTAATAGCGCCGCCAGTACCAGCATGGTGGCGAAAATCACCCCGGACATATGGTAACTACGCTGGCTGTGATCCTCTGCTTTTTGCAATACCTGGTTGATGTTGTTTTGCCACGCCGTAAAGTTTGTATCAAAGGCATCCTGTGAAGCCTGTACCGGGGCGGTCAAAAAATCTGACAGCTGATTATTTTCCAGCCAGGTTGCCTGGTGAACCAGATCGCTATGCCATTGACTGAAGCTTTTCTCGGTTGCGCTTTGCAGCGCCTTCCCCTCTTCTGCCGTCTCTGTCGTCGCCATAAAGCGTTTAAATATCGATTCGGACTGGGCCAGGCTGTCCTGTGCAATCGTCATCAGCGCTTTGATATCCTCTGGCGGATAGCTCAGCGCCGTCAGCGTGCCTGCTTTATTAAGTGCAGTACTGGCCTGTAATAACACAGCGCGGGTTTGCGCCAGCGCAGCGCGTTGCTGATTACTCTGTTCGACCTGGTTCAGGTTCTGAAAACCATCCCGAAATGCCCAGAAGGACAAGCCATTACTGCCAATCTGCAAAACGCCGCAGAGGATTAAAATCAAAAACAGCGTGGTCGAAATTCGCATACGATTAAACATCAACGCTCCCATCAGGCGGCGCAGGCCGCGGTTTAGCTGTCAGTCAAAATGTTTCCCAATGCGTATCTTGTTCGGTGGCTAGCTGGCGCGGTTGTGACGCCGGAGTCGCTGTTGCAGGTAGTCGTGTATCTCGCGTCTTTGATGATGCAGGACGTGACGCGAGGCGGAATGTCGACACCGACTGGGTCAGGCGACTGGCCTGCTCCTCGAGTGCGGCAGCGGCAGCGGCCGACTCCTGCACCAACGAGGCGTTTTGTTGCGTAACCCGGTCCATTTCAGACACAGCGAGCGCAACCTGATCTATCCCTCGACTTTGTTCATCGGATGCCGAGGCGATTTCCCCCATGATGTCGGTCACACGCGTGACTGCATTAACGATGTCATGCATGGTTTCCCCGGCGCTTTCTACCAATACAGAACCGGTATCAACCCGCGATACAGAATCTTCAATTAGCGCTTTAATCTCTTTTGCTGCCTGCGCACTGCGGCTCGCCAGGTTACGCACTTCACCGGCAACGACGGCAAAACCACGGCCTTGTTCACCGGCACGCGCAGCTTCCACCGCCGCATTCAGCGCAAGAATGTTTGTCTGGAATGCAATGCCATCGATAACGCTAATAATGTCGGCAATTTTCTTCGAACTATCGGCGATTTCGTGCATGGTATTCACCACGCTATCAACCACTTTGCCGCCATGTTGCGCGGTATCGGAGGCGCTTTTCGCCAGTTGAGAAGCCTGACGCGCATTGTCCGCATTTTGCTTCACGGTAGCCGTCAACTGTTCCATGCTGGCTGCTGTTTCTTCCAGCGCGGAAGCCTGTTGTTCAGTACGGGATGAAAGATCGGTGTTACCGCTGGCAATTTCACTGGTACCGGAATAAATCGCATCCGAACCTTCGCGCACCAGGGTTACCGTTTCGGTTAGCGAACGCTGCATATGATCGACCGTGCTGGCCAGCTCGCCAATTTCATTACGACCGCTGACAGCCAGAGTTGCGGTTAAGTTACCGCTGGCAATTTCACGGATATGCGCAATGACGCGAGACAAAGGGTTTAGCAAGGCATGACGAATGCCATACCACACCACCACCAGAATCAGTACCAGCACTACAGCCAGAATGCCGAGTTGCCATTGGGCAAAATGGTAATCGCTTGCGCTTTGATCAAAGGCCTGGCGGTAGAGTTTCTCGCTAACATCTGCATATTTACCTAACGCTGCGCCGAGGGCATTTTGCATGCCCTGAGTTGGCTGTGCGAAATAGGCATCCATGTTGCCGTTTTCAAGGAACTGGACAAGCTCCACCAGGGCCGCATGGTACTGCTGATATTTTTCATCGACGTTACCGCTGGCATCCGTCATATCAGGCAACGGCGTGATTTTTTTGAAATTAGCGTAATGCGCTTCGGCTTGCGCCAACGACGCTTTCGCATTCTTCAGCAGATCATTTTTCGCGCTGCTTTGCTGGTTGGACGCATCCATCATCATGCGCGCAGAGGAACGACTCAAATTGATGCGTGTTTGCAGCATCAGATCCCATGTTGAGGTGAGTTCGCTTTGCTGCTGTCGAAGATCATTAGAAATAACAAAACTTTGCTGATTCTGCTGCAATGAAGAAAACAACAGACCACCGGAAACAAGCTGTAGCAGTGCGAAAACCCCCAGCACCATCATCAGCATTGTGACAACGCGGATACGGTTAAACATAAGGCACCTTCCTGAAAACGAGTTATCAACATTATCGGCATGCACTGAGATAACTTTACGTTTGCAAAAAGGAAATCCATCAGGAAAGCAAGGCCCGGTGGGAGGAGGGAAAACCGGAGGCACAGAAACCACAACGCATTTACATAAAAACATAATAATTATCATGAAGATAACATTTTCAACTCGCCTTATTTTGCCGCTATTTGTATTCCCCGCCCCTTTTCGTGTGACACCGATCACATAACCATTCACTAAATACCACAACAAAATGGATAAAAAATTAAAAAAAGTTGTATCCGCTTACGCTTTAATTCAATTTATATGATGAATACTTCGTTACCACTTAATAAGTATAAAAAATGAGTAACCGAACAATAAATGTTAAATCCTTACTGAGGGCTTTTTAGTGGCAAATGCAAACAAACTCACGTTGTTTATTGTGATCTTCATGCTGGCGGGGATCCTGTCGGGTGCGGTGATCCACTCTTATGCCTCCCCCGGCGTCGTTACCGCCTGGGCCGATAATATTACGCTGCTTACCGACATCTTTTTGCGCCTGATTAAGATGGTCATTGCGCCTTTAGTATTCAGTACCCTGACCGTGGGTATTATGCGTCTGGGCGAAACCTCAACCATCGGGCGCGTGGGCGGCAAAGCGATGATCTGGTTTATCAGCTCTTCTATTCTGTCTATTCTGGTCGGTCTGTTTGTGGTCTCCCTCGAACAACCCGGCAGCGGTCTGAACCTGGCGATCCCGCTGGAAGCCACTGATACCGGCCTGGCCGTCGGTGGTATGAGCCTGAAAGGTTTTCTGACGCATACCATTCCCACCAGCATCGCCGAAGCGATGGCGAATAATGAGATCCTGCAAATCGTTGTATTCTCGATGTTCTTCGGAATCGGTGGTGCTTCGCTCGGCGAAAAATTTAACGCCCCGCTGGTTGCCGCGCTGGATGTGGTCTCCCACATTATGCTGAAAGTGACCGGCTACGTGATGTATGTTGCGCCGCTGGCTATTTTTGCCGCCATCTCTTCCGTTATCTCCACCCAGGGTCTGGGGATCCTGCTCAACTACGCATCGTTCATAGGTGGTTATTATGTGGCCATTTTGTTGACCTGTCTGGTTCTGCTGGCCGTGGGTTATATGATGCTGAAAAAAGAGGTGTTCCGCCTGGTCAGTATGCTCAAAGACCCGGTTCTGGTCGCCTTCACCACCAGCAGCTCCGAAGCCGCTTATCCGAAAACGCTGGAGCAATTAACCAAATTTGGTTGCTCGCCCAATATCGTGTCATTTGTACTGCCTATCGGTTATTCGTTTAACCTGGTGGGTTCCATGGTCTACTGCTCGTTCGCCTCTATGTTTATCGCACAGGCTTATAACATCCACCTTTCCTTCGCGGAAATTACCGTGCTGATGCTGACATTGATGCTGGCGTCAAAAGGGATAGCCGGTGTGCCACGTTCAGCGCTGGTGGTGCTGGCGGCAACCATTCCAAGCTTTAATATTCCGGTTGCCGGAATTTTGTTACTGATGGGTATTGACCACTTCCTGGATATGGGGCGCTCAGCGATCAACGTGTTGGGTAACGGGATTGCAACGGCGATGCTGGCACAGGATGAAGGTTTGCTGGAAGAAGAATCGGAGCTGGTTGAGCGGGAAGCGTAAAGGGAAAATCTGCCGGATAGCAACGCCTATCCGGCCTACAACAGCATTCATTGTAGGCCGGATAACATGCTTATGATTTATGCCACATGGGAAGCGGCAATATCCAGCAGCGCCATTTCTTCGCTGTTCAGCAGCTTCTCAATGTTGACCAGAATCAGCATCCGGTCTCCCAACGCGCCCAGTCCCGTCAGATATTCCGTTGACAGCGTAACCGCGAATTCCGGTGCCGGTCGGATTTGATCGGTCGTCAGCGACAGCACGTCAGATACGCCATCCACCACAATCCCAACCACCCGTTGTCCGAGATTCAGCACAATCACCACGGTGTTTTCGTTGTAATCCACATCGCTCTGGCTGAATTTCACACGCAGATCAACAATCGGCACAATCACGCCGCGCAGGTTAGTCACGCCTTTAATAAAGGCTGGCGTATTGGCAATACGCGTAACCTGATCGTAGCCGCGGATTTCCTGCACTTTCAGGATATCGATACCGTACTCTTCATCCCCCAGCGTAAACACGAGGAATTCCTGACCTGACGGTTCGCCGGCCAGTTTAGTTACATTACTCATACCGGTCATATTCTTCCCTTTCTTACTCTATCAGGCGGCTGTGATTGCCACACGTTGTTCGCGGTTTAACCCCTGCAATGCAGAGACATCGACAATCAGCGCGACGCTACCGTCGCCGAGGATCGTTGCTGCGGAAATGCCTGGCACTTTGCGGTAGTTGCTTTCCAGGTTTTTTACCACCACCTGGTGTTGACCAATTAACTGATCGACCAGCAACGCGTAGCGACGCCCTGCACTTTGTAAAATCACTACAATACCCTGAGTTGCTTCGGTTTTTGCACCTTCAACTTCAAAGACTTTCCACAACTCAACCAGCGGTAGATACTCACCACGCACTTCCAGAACACGCTCTCCCCCGGCCAGCGGATGGAGATCCTCTTCACGAGGTTGCAGAGATTCCATCACCGCATTCAGCGGCAGGATAAACACTTCATCGGCTACACGTACAGACATGCCATCAAGGATAGCCAGCGTCAGCGGCAGCAAGATACGGATGGTCGTGCCCTGACCCTGTTTCGACTGGATCTCAACATGACCGCCCATCTCCTGGATATTTCGTTTCACCACGTCCATACCGACACCACGCCCGGAAACATCCGTCACCTGCTCGGCGGTCGAGAATCCCGGGGCGAAGATCAGCATGCCGACTTCGTCATCGCTCATATTTTCGTGGATCGGCATCCCCTGGGAAATAGCCTTCGCCAGGATACGTTCGCGGTTCAGACCCGCGCCATCATCGGTCACTTCGATACAAATATTCCCGCCCTGGTGTTCGGCAGAAAGTGTCAGATTACCAATCGGACTTTTCCCTGATTCGATGCGTTTTTCCGGCAATTCAATACCGTGATCGAGGCTGTTACGCACCAGGTGCGTCAACGGATCGATAATGCGTTCGATCAGGCTCTTATCCAGTTCGGTGGAGCTACCGACCTGGGTTAGTTCAACCTGTTTCCCCAATTTACCCGCCAGATCGCGCACCAGACGCGGGAAGCGGCTAAAAACATACTCCATTGGCATCATACGAATCGACATCACCGACTCTTGCAGATCGCGGGCGTTACGTTGTAACTGCCCCATGCTGGTGATGAGATCGCCATGGTTTACCGGATCCAGTTCGTTCGAACGCTGAGCCAGCATTGACTGCGTGATGACCAGTTCACCCACCAGGTTAATCAGTTGATCGACTTTCTCAACCGCCACGCGGATACTGGTTGATTCGCTGGCCCGGGCAGGTTTCTCACGCTCTGCTCGTCCATGCGGCGCTTCGTTGGCGGTCGCTTTGGCCACTGGCGCAGGTGCAGCAACCGGCAGCGGCTGTGGTTCGGCGACATCTGCGACGGCTGGCGTTTCTGCAGCAGTCGGCGCGGCAGTGATGGTTTCGAACTCAATCTGATCCGCTTCAATGACGAAGCAGAGCACTGCAATAATGTCATCTTCGGCAAGGCTACCGTCGATCGTTGCCGACAGCGTATCGGCACCTTTGACCACATCGCTTAAGGTCGCCAGATTCCCCAGTTCCTCTTCCAGTAAATCGACTTCACTGGCTTTCAGGCGCGAGAGAATGATCCGCTTTTTGATCTCTTCAGTGACAGGGGCGGCTTCTTGTGCACCCACCTCCTCTGCTATCGCCGTGCCATCAACAACGCTCAGTTTGGCGCTATTGACCACCGCGGGCGCGGTTTCACCTTTTGCTTCGAGCGCTAACTGTCGTAACGCATTACAAATGTACTCAAAGCTGGCGGCATCTGGCTCCTCTGAGTTTTTATAGGCGTCGAGCTGTTCCTGCATAATATCTTTCGTTTCCAAAAACAGGTTGATAATGTCGGCATTGAGCTGCATCTCGCCACGCCGCGCTTCATCCAGCAGGTTTTCCATCAGATGGGTCGTTTCCTGCAAAATGGTAAAGCCGAAAGTGCCCGCCCCGCCCTTAATCGAGTGCGCTGCACGAAAAATGGCATTCAGCTGTTCGGAGTCCGGGGCTTCAGGCACCAAATCCAGCAGGTGTTGCTCCATGTCAGCCAACAGTTCGTCAGCTTCATCAAAAAATGTCTGATAAAAATCGCTAATATCCATGCTCACGCTATCACCTCGGATTGGCTGGTGGCGATGTGGGAACGCTTGCCGGCGGCAGCGCCACTGGCTGTTGTAAGACACTTACCGGCTCATTCTGGCTTTCAGCGTTTTCATGCAAAATGGCCTCTTCGGCCTGCTTATTCAGAACCAGCAGGCTTATACGGCGGTTGATGGCGTCCTCAGGACCGCGATCGCTCAGACGCATCGTGGCGGCCATACCTACCACCCGTAATACTTTTCCATCATCCAGTCCACCGCTGACCAGCTCGCGACGCGATGCATTGGCGCGATCGGCAGACAGTTCCCAGTTGCTATATCCCTTCTCACCGTTGGCATAGGGATAATCATCCGTATGACCAGAAAGACTGATACGGTTTGGGATCCCGTTCAGCACCGGCGCAATCGCCCGCAAAATATCACGCATGTAAGGTTCAACCTCTGCGCTTCCGGTTTTAAACATCGGGCGGTTCTGACTGTCGATAATCTGTATCCGCAGCCCTTCCTGAACCAAATCAATTTTCAGATGTGGGCGTAGTGCACGCAGCTTAGGATCAGATTCAATCAGTTGATCGAGATCGCCACGTAACTTGCTCAAACGGCTTTGCTCCATGCGCTTTCTCAGATCATCAATGTTGGGCTGCTTGTTCACTTCCCCCTGCTGCTGGGTGTAATCATCACCCCCACCAGGAATTGGGCTTTGGCTGTTCGAGATCCGATTTCCGCCCGTCACCGCAGTGGCCAGCGGAGTACGGAAATATTCGGCAATTTGAATCAGTTCTTTAGGGCTGGAGATGGAAATAAGCCACATCACCAGAAAGAAGGCCATCATCGCGGTCATAAAATCGGCGTAGGCAATTTTCCACGAACCATGCGCCCCACCACCGTGATTTTTATGTTTGCGTCGCTTTACGACGATAATGGGATGGGCCTGATTTTTCATGCGTCCTCGGTCGTCTGCTGCGCTGCTGGATTCCTCACCGCACGAACATGCTCTTCCAGTTCGATAAACGAAGGACGCTCGCTGGAATACAGCGTCTTACGACCAAACTCGACCGCAATCGGTGGCGCGTAGCCATTCAGATTGGAGAGCAGAGTTATCTTCACACACTGCATCATCTTGGTTGTTTCAGCGCTCTTCTGTCGCAGGACGCTGGCGAGTGGGGAAATAAATCCATAGGCCAGTAAAATACCGAGGAATGTCCCTACCATGGCATGTGCAATCAGGGCACCCAGTTCAGCAGCGGGACGATCGGCAGAAGCCAGCGCATGTACAACCCCCATCACCGCAGCCACGATCCCGAACGCCGGTAATGAGTCACCGACCATCGCAAGACTGTTAGCCGGAACTTCGGCCTCACTTTCATGCGTCTCAATCTCTTCGTCCATCAGCGCTTCAATTTCAAACGTATTCATGTTGCCGCTGATGATCAGACGCAGATAATCGACAATAAAATCAAGCATCACTGCATCCGCAAGAATACGCGGATAGCTGGCGAAAATTTCACTCTCTTTTGGATTTTCGATATCGCGTTCCAGCGAGAACATGCCTTGCTGACGTGACTTGGCCATCAGGCGGTAGAGTAAGGCCAGCAGGTCCATATACATGGCTTTGGTATATTTCGAACGACGAAAAAGCAACGGGATCGCTTTCATCGTCCCTTTGATGGCTTTACCGTTGTTACCAACGATAAATGCCCCGATACCTGCGCCACCGATGATCACCAGCTCAGCCGGTTGATAGAGTGCCCCAAGGTGTCCGCCGGTCATCATGTAACCGCCGAAAACTGTACCAATAACAACCAGGTAACCTAATAAGATAAGCACGACATCATCCTTTCGCAATTGACTATGACAGGATGCGCAGTCGGGCAGTTAACTCATGGTCAGGACAAAAAAAAGCAGCGGTAATCGCTTACCGCTGCTGGAGTGTTTATCCACACCGTTTCAGTTAAACAGCCTGTTCGATCTGTTCATCCAGCAGTTGTGGAATAATATCGGCAGCATTCTGGGAAAGTTTACGTCTTTTTACGGCTCGCGATGGCGGCTGACATAAACTGCAGGCAAAGCTGCCTGCGGGTTGGTGCGCGTGGGTAATGAAATTTCCGCCGCAGCAGTTACAGGCGGACAATTCAAGTAAACCACTGTCAACAAAACGGACAAGGGTCCACGCACGAGTAAGCGCCAACAATGGCCCTTCTTCTGGCTGCGGACACTGCTCAAGATATAACCGATACGCTTTAATCACGGCATCCACGCCGCTGCACAAACCGGTTTTAAGCAGAAATTGCCATGCATTACAAAACATCGATGCATGAATATTTTGTTCCCACGTCATAAACCAGTCGGTGGAAAACGGAAGCATCCCTTTTGGCGGAGGACTACCGCGTAATTCTTTGTACAGCTTGATGAGTCGGCCACGGCTTAATTGCGTTTCGCTTTCCAGCATTTGCAAACGGGCGCCCAATGTGATTAATTCCATCGCTAACTGGATATCACGCGCTTCCTGAACAATGCTTTTTTCGCTCATCATCAAGCCCTTTTCTTACGCGCTGCGTCATCGATATCGTTAAGCAGGCGTGTTGAAAGCATAATACCGGTATGAATTTGCTGAAGATCGTCAACGCGGGAATCTTGCGTCAAACGCGTTACAGTCTGATGATCGTCGAAACGGAAATGGCATACCAGTTGATTGGTTTCAGCCAATTTGACCATTTGAGGAAGTGTTAATGTTGCCAATGTATCTGCCATCTCCTCGCTGATACCCAAGCGGAACATTGCAGACGCTTTGTCCTGAACGATCAAACGCTGTGCTAGCAATAAATACGACAAATTGATGTCATAAATGTGTTTCAGCAACTCGGATGTATGCATTATTTGCATCCATAATAACCAACATTATTTTCATGCGGCAGAACCGCACCCCGTGATGTCGCCGGGAAGGCCCGGTAAAAAAAAAAGCAAAAGGTCAAATACATAGCAACGTGATGGCGCTTACGCGTTGTCTTAACATTCCTTTCTTAGAATGCCGCGCCCCTTACAAGCTCACATCATTTCTTACAAATGTCTAAGATTTTTCCTAATTCGACGCAACTCTACCCGCCCCCCGTTACACATACAACGTAGCCATGCTGCGAATTTAAAGAATATGTGACGCAGATCACATAATCAAGCTGAACACTTAACATAAATCCATCAGCACAGCTTTTATTTTGGCTATTTTTTAAACCACCATTATCTTTTTCGATTCCAGCCATACGAATAATCTTGCAATAAAATCGAATAGTATTCTGTTTACGAACGTTAATATCACGCGCTAAAATAGCGAGCTGGCTCACAGATTTAATATGAAATAACACTCCGCATTAAATTCTTTATAAACAAAGACTTAAATATTAAGACTGATTAATTAATACCGGGCTGTGATAACCGTTTAAATGTTAAATGATGTATACTTTTTATTAACAAATTGTTTTTATTAGAGATGAGTTTAACTTAAATCATCCGAACAGATTTACAGCTTATATGAAGTGATTATTCTATTTATAAGAATAATTAATGAATAATCATGATGGCATTCACACAATTACCGTACGAAACGTAGCAGTATGGCGTTATACGATCAAAACTGAAGAGTTCTCTCATAATTCATGAACAAAAGGAGCGAGTTATGAGCTATGCGCACATTCTTGTCGCTGTTGCCGCCACCCCCGAAAGTCACCAACTGTTAGCAAAGGCTGTTTCAATCGCTCGCCCTGTCAACGCCCGCATTAGTCTGATAACCCTGGTTTCAGATCCTGAACTGTATAACCAGTTTGCCGCCCCAATGCTGGAAGATCTGCGGGAAGTCATGCAAGAAGAGACCCATAATTTTCTCGATCAGTTAAGCAAAGAGGCACAGTACCCCATTGAGCACACGTTTATTACCTATGGGGCATTGAACGACCACATTCTGGATGTATGCCGCAAACACGAGGTTGATCTGGTGATTTATGGCAACCATAACCACAGTTTCTTTTCGCGAGCCTCCTGCTCAGCGAAAAGCGTGGTCAGCGCAAGCCAGGTTGATGTGTTGCTGGTGCCGCTTGCCGGCGATTAATCACGCCAGTTTGCTGCAGGCTGTCTGCGGGTCAGGCGACAGGTTTTCCGTATGACGCGATGCGATGTTCTTCAGATCGCAAATAAATCTCGCCTGCCAGTTGTTGATATCATTTTTAACGATAGTCTGCAGCATTGCCGCATGACGGGAAATGCGCTCGGCAAGCGGCATCGTCAGAGCCAGGTTTAATGCGCCTGCGACGTCATCCCGATCATAAGGGTTTACAATGAGTGCAGAAGTCAACTCATTCGCAGCCCCGGCAAACTGCGAGAGCACCAGAACGCCGGGGTTAGCAGGATCCTGTGCGGCGACAAACTCCTTGGCCACCAGATTCATGCCATCGCGCAGTGGCGTCACCAGTCCAACATCTGAGTAACGGAAGACCTTCATCAGTAATTTACGGTCAAAATACTGATTCAGGTAGTACAGCGGCGTCCAGCCCAGTTGCCCGTATTTACCATTGATCCGCCCGGCCTCGGTCTCTAACTGATGACGAATATCCTGATAAGCCTGTACCTCCTCACGCGAGGTCGGTGCTATCTGCGTATAACGAATCTTACCGTGATGCTGGGGAAACTGTTCCAACAGCGCCTCGTAGGCCTGAAAGCGCTCCGGCAGGCCTTTGGAGTAATCCAGTCGCTCAACAGAGAAGATATTTTTCACATTTTTAAGCTCTGCTTTTAACTGCGCCAGTTTCGGCGGTAGCGATCCTGATGCTTGCCGTGCAATCTCTTCAGGTGCAATACCAATAGGATAAACTTCCGTGCGGAACGCTTTACCCCAGGCCAGATGTTGTTTCTCGCTGGGCGTAGTTACCTGAGTTTGCGCCGTCAGACAGTCAAGAAAAGCCTGGCGATCGTTGTCGGTTTGAAAGCCCAATAAATCAAAGTCGCACAGTTGCTCAAGCAACGCCTGATGTGGCGGCAACGCATTGAAAATTTCGGGTGTCGGAAAAGGAATATGCAGAAAAAAACCGATGCGATTATTCACACCACGTTTGCGTAGCTCGCAGGCAAAGGGTAACAAGTGATAATCGTGAACCCAGATGATATCGTCATCGCTAAGCAGTGGCAGCAGCTTATCAACCAGTAAGGCATTAACCCGCTGGTAGCCTTCCCAGGCACTACGCTGAAACTGTACCAGGTCCAGTCGATAATGGAACGCAGGCCATAACACGGCATTCGAAAACTGGCAGTAATACTCCTCGTAATCCTGTTCACTCAGATTAAACGATGCCCAGGTGATGTTGCCACGGGTAACCTTTTTTAACGGTTGTTCCTCATTGCCTGTATCACCGCTCCAGCCGAACCACAGGCCGCCAGCCGCCTTCAGGGCGTCCAGCACACCTACAGCAAGGCCGCCAGCACTGCCTTTGTCATCCGGTGAGGCGATGCGGTTAGATACTACGACTAAACGACTCATAGCCACCTCTCCTGTCATTCGTTGCTTCTTGTTCCTGCTGCGGACAGTTGATTTGTTCCAGCCAATGCCAGACGTTCCTGACAGCAGCCAGGCGCCATGTCGCCTGAGTCTCCCCGCTTCCCACTTTTACCGAGATACCACCGGCGCGATTGACCACGGCAAAACCTGTTTCATCGGTCAGATCATCACCAACAAAAACAGGGGTCCGTCCGACAAATGGCGCTTCCTGCATAAATGCCGCAATTGCGTCTCCTTTATTGGTGTCCTGTGATTTGATTTCCACCACACACTTCCCGGGCTGCAATGCCAATTGCGGCCAGATATGGGTAATACGTTCAGCCAACGCCAGCAGCGCGGCCTCATGCTCAGGCGCCTGCCGGTAGTGCAGAGCGAAAGCCATGCCTTTAGTTTCAAGCGTTGTCCCCGGTAACGTCGCCAGCGCCGCATGCAATAACGCCCCCGCTTCGCGCTCGACCGCCGCAGGCAAATGCACAATATGGGTTTGACCATTGATGTCACGGCGTTCTGCCCCATGCACCCCGGCGAGCGGGAAACGATAAGGGGTGGTGAGTGCGTCAAGCTCTGCCATTGAGCGCCCTGAAATCAATGCCACAGCACCCGCATTTTGCGTGGCCAGGCGATGTAATAACTGCAGAATGGTCTGTGGAACAACAACCTGGTCAGGATGCGGTTTGATTTCAGCCAGTGTGCCATCGAGATCGAAAAAATAAGCACAGTTTGTGGGATGCTCAGGGGGTAAGGTTAGCGATGCTGTCACCCGATTCTCCTCCTCGTCATGGTCTGTACGCCGCGCGGATCGCGCCGTATATAGGATGTATGACGGGTATAAGTATAGACAGTGTGACCGTGTTCGCCATTTAGAAAAACAATCGCCAGCCGGGTAGCGGCTGGCGATAAGCGGAAGCTAGACTAAAAAGTTGGGATTTAAATCATTAAACAGTACGCTTAGCTTTTTGTTTGTAGCGGTCGAAGATCACCGCTGCCAGCAGGATCAAACCTCGCACCACATACTGTGCGAATGGAGAGATATTCAGCAGGTTCATCGCGTTCTCAACCGTCCCCAGAATCAACACCCCTGCGACGACATATGAGATTTTTCCGATGCCGCCTTTGAGCGAAACGCCGCCTAACACACAGGCAGAAATCACGATCAGCTCATAACCGATAGAGGTCATTGGCTGGCCGCTGGTCATACGTGATGCCAGGATAATCCCCGCCACGGCGGATACCAGACCGGAAAGGATAAAGATAATAATCTTAGTGCGAACGACCGGCACCCCAGCCAGACGAGCCGCCTCCTCATTGCCCCCAATCGCCAGCGTATTGCGACCAAACGTGGTTTTATTCAACAGCAGGCCAAAAATAATAAAACAGCCCACGGTTAACCAGATCGGCGCCGGCAGTCCTAACCAGTTGGCATAGCCAAGCGTAAAGAAGCGCTCGTCTTCGATTCCCACCGCTTTACCGTCGGAGATAATGTAGGCCAGACCACGAACAATTTGCATGGTGGCGAGTGTCGTGATCAACGCGTTAATTTTTAAGCGTGCAATCACGAAACCATTCACCAGACCGCACAGAACGCCGAGCAACAACCCTGACGCCACGCCAATCCACAGGCTTTCGGTCATATTAATGACCACGGCCGTCGTCACCCCTGCGCAGGCAATAACAGACGCTACCGAGAGGTCAAAGTCGCCGGATGCCAGGCAAAATAACATCCCGCACGCAACCATACCCGACATAGATACCGCCAGTCCCAGCCCCTTCATGTTGATGAAAGTCGCAAAGTTTGGCACAAAAATAGCGCAAACCAGGAACAACACGGCAAACACCACCAGCATCCCGTACTGATCCCAAATTCGGCCAAGATTTAGCGCCGACTTCGCAGCGCCTGAACCCGATGTAGAAACGGAAGACATCATATTCTCCTTATTCAGGCAACTGCCTGGCTGACTTTAGGCATAGCAAGGCTCAACGCCTGGCGTTCATCCGCCTGTTCATGAAGTAATTCACCTGCGATCTCACCTTCTCTCATCACCACAATGCGGTCGGCGACACCAAGAACTTCCGGCAGGTCACTGGAGGCAAACAGCACGGCAACACCGCGCGCAGCCAGGGCATAAATCACGTTATAAATTTCATGCTTCGCACCGACATCAATGCCGCGGGTGGGCTCATCCAGCAAAATCACTTTCATCTCTTCCGATAACCAACGCCCCAAAATGGCCTTTTGCTGATTACCGCCAGAGAGGTTCATGATCAGTTGCTCTGCACCCGGCGTTTTAATGTTAAGTGAACGGATATGATGGTCAGCATTGGTCTCTTCCCAGCCGTTGTTGATCAGACATCCCCCCATGACATGTTTACGGCGCGCACTAATATTGATGTTGTTACGTACCGAATGGACCGGGATGATCCCTTCGGCTTTACGATCCTCCGGACACAGCATCATGCCTGCTTCAATGGCGTGACTGGGTTTGCGGATATCTATCGCCTGTTCGTCAATAAACACCTGGCCTTGCGTGATACGCGTCCCGCCAAACAGACCTTTCATTAATTCGCTACGTCCGGCACCAACCAGGCCGAACAGTCCGACAATTTCGCCGCTACGCACCGATAAGCTGATCGGGGTGCGCACGCCTGGCGCTTTTACCTCATGCAGACGCAGACGCTCCGCGCCATAAGGTCTGGCTTTCCAGCCATAGATGTCCCCAAGATCACGCCCCACCATCGCCTGTACCAGTGCGTCGTGATCAACCTGCTGCATATCCGTAAACGTTTTGACGTATTGCCCATCCTTAAACACCGTTATGGCATCGCTGAGGGCGAAAATCTCCTCCATGCGGTGGGAAACGTACAGAATGATGCGGCCCTCATTGCGTAGCTCACGAATTACGCGAAACAGATTGTCAATCTCCCTGGCGGAAAGAGAGCTGGTGGGTTCATCAAAAGCGATAATCTTGGCATTACGCGCCAGCGCCTTAGCAATCTCCACCATTTGCCACTGACCGATGGAGAGATACTTCAACGGAATATCAGGATCGATATCCATTCCCAGATGCTTTAACTGCAGCCCCGCCTCGTAGTTCAACAACGAGCGGTTCACAATCCCACCCTTATGCGGAAGCTGACCTAAATAGATGTTCTCGGCGACGGTCATTTCCGGCACCAGATGCAATTCCTGGTAAATAATGGCGACACCGGCATTCAGCGCAGTGGTTGTGTCCGCAAACGAAACTTCCTGTCCGCGGATCGCTATAGATCCCGTGGTTGGCGCGTAGTTACCGCTGAGAATTTTTAATAATGTTGATTTCCCTGCGCCATTTTCACCCATCAGTGCATGCACCTGACCGGCATAGCAGTCGAAACTAATATCCGTTAGCGCTTTTACGCCAGGGAAGGTTTTGCCGATGCCGCGAAATGAGAGATACGGGGTAGACTGTTGCATAACGTCTCCGTGGATCTAAACGGTTGCCGGATGGCGGCGTAGCCTCATCCGGCCTACTAAGGGCGTTATTTGTAGGCCGGATAAGATCGTTTTACGGCAGTTGAGTTATTTGCCGCCTAAGCCTTTTTTCGCCAGTTCTTCTTTGAAGTTGTCGCGGGTAATCAACACCACATCGGTAACTTCAGTAAACACCGGCGGTTCTGCGCCTTTGGTGACCCAGTTGTAGAGCATTTCGCTGGATTTATAACCGTGAACGTCCGGGCTAGGCAGCAGTGAACCGTAGAATCCGGTGGCTTCCGCTTTTGAGAGTTCGCTAATTGCATCAACACCGTTAATACCGATACCAATCACGTTTGCTGCTTTAAACCCCTGCCCTTCGGTAGCACGCACGCCACCCAGCACGGTGTTGTCGTTCATACCGACAATCAGCCAGTGTTTAACTTCAGGATGTTGCACCAGCATGGAGTTTGCGGCGTCGAATGCGCCAGGGATATCATTAGATTTGGTTGGGACCTGATAGATCTGTTTTTCCGGGAAGCCTGCAGCTTTAAGCGCTTCCATCGAACCCGATGTACGACGGCGCGCGGTATCCAGTTCGTTTGCGGTAATCGCCATTACAGCGGAAGATTTCACATCCCAGCCACGTTTCTGCATCTCTTTGTACAGTTCCTGGCCCTGGCGTTCACCAATTTTGGTTGCTGCCATCATCACCAATGGCACAGTATCCATCGGCTTACCTTTCGCATTGGCGAACTGATCGTCAACCGCGATGACTTTCATGTCATAGCCACGTGCCTTTGCCATAATAGCAGGCCCAAGTTTTGGGTCCGGCGTACAAATTACAAATCCTTTTGCACCGCTTGCCGCCAGGCTGTCGATGGCATTCAGGGTTTTCTCGCCGTCTGGAACGGCAATTTTAATCACCTCAAACCCAAGGTCTTTACCGGCTTTATCAGCAAACTTCCACTCTGTCTGGAACCAGGGCTCTTCCGGTTGTTTGACCAGGAAACCGAGCTTCATGGATTCTGCGATAGCGGATTGTGACATAATGGCAGCCAGACCGATGGCCGCCAGCGCTTTAGTGAATTTGTGCATGGTTAACTCCAGCTTTAACGTTCTTTTATGTAGGGTAAAATCAAACGATTTTTTGTAATCCGGACGTAAAACAAGGCATTACCTTTTATTGATAAGATCAATGCCAGTGCTGAGAGTATTTTTAGCGGGAAATTGATTCTCCATAAGAGAGCGGCATCACACCCTGAAATTACAGTAGTTGCGTACATAAATTCAGCGGGAAATGACATAAAAAAACACAATTTTCAGAATGGAAAAAATAAGAAATAGCAGATTAATCCATAACATCAGCCAGTGAATCCTTGTTCCCGAATATCGAAACATCCGGGAGTCCAATGATTACCAGGGGTAATAAATATGGTCAGCGTGATCGCGCACAGGGATATCGTCGTCTAACAGACGAGCAGAAAGCGTAAACGCAAAATCAAAAATATGGCCCAGCCCTTTGCCACTGATAAGATTGCCATCTTCAACAACAGCCGCATCGACATACTCGCCGTCAGTGATGGTTTGCCACAGCTCACCTGAACACACGTAGCGCCGTCCTTTCAACAACCCATTACCCGCCAGCACCCGCGCGGCTGCCGAACAAACCGGGCAAATCAGTTTTCCTGCATCGTCATGGCGAGAGACAAACTGGACGACTGCAGCACTGGCGGCAAGATTTACGCTACCCTGTGGTCCTCCTGGCAACACGATCGCATCGTAAAAGGCATCCCGACGGGCCTCCAGCGTATTGTCGGTCACCATAGGCACGTCATGATAGCTCACCACCGCCCGAGACTCAGCGCAGGCCAGCGTCTCAACCTCAATTTGCAGGCGACGTAGAATATCAATAGTAACAATGGCTTCAGCTTCTTCAAAACCGGGTGCCAGCAACACCGCCACCTTCTTCATATACAACTCCTCGATTTATCCACCGATATCCAACAAAAAATGCCGAATAATTCATTCCATTAAATTTATTAAAAATGATCTGGCGCAAGAAATTAGGTTGCAGATAATTTCCAGACACATCACTTCACCGGGAAATTCCCATCAAAACCCACAGTGATAATCACCAGATGTCATAGAATACCGCGGCATGAAATTTAATTTTGAGAATTGAAACGTCATTTCACTATCTGCATTTTAAATAAATACATTATAAATCATCAAATTACATTCACATCACTTATATATCGAAACGACATGGCTAAGCATATTGTTATGCCAATATGTAAAAAAACATAAATAGGTGGTTTTAAGGATTCTCTTGATGCCAGGCACGCGCTATGCTGAATCACGATCGGAAGCGAATATAATTCGTGATCATCTAAAGGACCGGCGGAACGGATTTATTCTGCTAACAGTATTACTCGTACGTAGATGTGAAGTACAACGGCAGCCCGTTGTACTGGCGTTGGTGACGTACTTCACCTTTCTGAAATAAGGATATTGATATGGCTGCAGTTGGAATTGTTCACAAACTCAACACGCAAATGAATCTTGAGTTTTACGCATCGAATCTCTACCTTCACCTCAGTGAATGGTGCTACGAACACAGCCTGACAGGTACCGCGACGTTTCTGCGCGCTCAGGCGCAGGGTAACGTGACGCAAATGATGCGTATGTTTAATTTTATGAAAAGCGCAGGGGCTAACCCCATCGTCAAAGCCATCGATGTTCCCGGTGATGACCTAACGTCCCTTGAAGAGCTGTTTCAGAAAACGCTGGAAGAATATCAGCAGCGTTCCCGTACGCTGTCGCGTCTGACGGATGAGGCAGAAGCGTTGAACGACGCGTCAACCGTTGATTTTCTTCATGATCTGGAAAAAGAACAGCAGCAGGATGGCGTGCTGCTACAAACGATTCTTGATGAAGTTCGTAGCGCTAAACGTGCTGGACTGTGTATGGCGCAAACGGATAAGCATTTGCTAAACGTCGTAAACTACCAACATCACTGATATCCGATCGCGACAAATCTGCGCCTCCCGTTCTGAGAGGCGTAAAAAAACCTTTCTAAAACCTGAAACAACGGTTTATTTTAGTGAGACTCATTCTGCGGGGTGAATTTCAGCTCGATCAACGCAACCGCTTTTTGAATTGCGCGCATCGTAACGGGATCAGCGCCCGCTGGATGGCTGGAAAAGTCGATGCTTTTCAGTTGACTGGACATTTTTTCCCGAACTTCTACCGGGGCAATAACATCAATAACATCCAGAATTTGCTTGATAACCAACTGGCAGGCAACAACGTCCGAGAGCAGTTCCTGATCGGCATTCAGTGTTTGGGACATAATGAGCTCCTTATAGAAAGGTCGTCATAGTACCTATTCAGCGCTCGAAACGGTAGCGGTGCAAGCAGTACAACCGCGCTGAAAATAAAAAAACAGACCCAGTTAATTTCGTTTGAGATGGCAAGCACAACATGAGTGAACATTTAGCGGTTGAGAATAAGCGGGGTCTTTCTCCGGCTGCACTACTGGTCGCTGGGGCCTTCTTTATGGAGTTCATCGATGGCACGGTGATTGCGACGGCCTTGCCCGATATGGCAAAAAGTTTCGGCGTGCAGGCCGTTGATCTGAACATCGGCATCAGTGCTTATCTGATCACGCTGGCGGTTCTCATCCCTGCCAGTGGCTGGATTGCCGATCGTTTTGGTGCCCGAAAAGTGTTTACCCTGGCACTGGCGATCTTTACCTTCGCCTCAGTTTTATGCGGACTCGCCACCAGTATTGAAGTCTTTGTGGCAATGCGCATTTTACAGGGTGTCGGAGGGGCACTGATGGTGCCGGTCGGCCGCCTCGCCGTTCTGCGTACCACGCCTAAACATCAGTTGATCACCGCGATCGCCACCCTGACCTGGCCTGCCTTAGTGGCACCAATAATTGGCCCCCCCTTGGGCGGATTTATTACCAGTTATGCCAACTGGCGCTGGATCTTCTTTATTAATGTGCCACTGGGGTTGCTGGCGATAGCGCTGGCGCTGCGTTTTATCCCGGATATTCATGATGACGAGCGTCGCCCGTTCGATTTTCCCGGCTTTATTGCCACATCGGTCGCGATGGTCAGTCTGGTCTATGCGATGGAACTGCTGGGAACCCAACAACCGCAAGGCTGGTTAACAGCAGGACTTCTGACACTTGGAATAGCCACGTTCCTGTTCGCCCTGCACCATTTTCGCCAATCCGCGTGGCCAATGATTCGTCTGGATGCCATGCGTGTGCCTACATTTCGTGTCACGATGTACGGAGGCTCGCTGTTTCGTGCCTCTATCAGTGCGGTACCCTTTCTGTTGCCACTGATGTTTCAGGTTGGGTTTGGTATGAATGCTTTCCATGCCGGTTCGCTGGTGTTGGCCGTGTTTGTTGGCAACCTGACGATTAAACCCGCTACTACGCCGTTAATACGTTGGTTAGGCTTTAAAAAACTGCTGTTGATAAATGGCGCGCTTAATGTGCTGGCGCTATTGGCCTGTGCGCTGATCACGCCGCAAACTCCCGTATGGGTAATTTTACTGGTGCTGTATCTGGGCGGCGTTTTTCGCTCAATTCAGTTTACCGGTGTCAGCACGTTGGCATTTGCGGATGTTCCTGCATCGCAGATGAGCTATGCCAATACGCTGTTTAGTACAGCGACGCAACTGGCTGTTGGATTAGGGATTTCGTTGGCGGCTATCGGGATCCGTATCGGGGATCAAGTGAGTGAATGGTTGTCACTGGGTGCAATACCCGGCATCAGTTTCCGGCTGGCATTCGTCGCTATCGCCATGATTTGCCTGATAGGAATGGTTGATACCCTGCGACTTACCCGCGATGCGGGAAGCGCAGTGTCAAATAAGCGTCGATAAGCCCGATAGTCCACGCCATCGGGCCAACCGGGTTTAGCCAATAACTTCACGGACAAAGGCTTCAATCGCTTTATCCTGGCAGTTTTCAAAGAAACACTGCTGGAAACGTGGGCCGGAAACGGCGGTTTTCACCAGTTCAGGATCGATAGCGCGCAGGGTATCAAGATAATTTTCTTTTACTACTGCCGCTTTCACCTGGTTTAAAATCCCCGCATTACGCACCTGCGGGTCTTTACGCTCCGGCGGATAACCTTCACCATTACGACCGGTAAACGCTTTTTCAAACATATACCGGACGTTCAATTCAGCCCCCCAGCCAAACCCTTTCGCAAAGGCCAGCGAGAGCGCATTACCGTTGTTTATCTGCGCAAACAGGAACGCATCCGCGGGATCAAGGCAGTAGCCACACACAACGCCTGGGTGAATATTCAGTGACATCATTGCCCCCTGACCCGTACCGCAGCCCGTGACAACGAAATCAATCGCTTTTGAATTGAGCAGAATGCTGGCCATGATCCCTAAATGGATGTAAGTCAGATGGTGATCGTTTTCGTCGCTCATCCCGACATTGAACACAGGAAAACCTTTTTCATCCGCGACAGACTTAAGCTCATGGTGAATTATCGCGTTTTTGCTTGCCTGGCTGTTTTCCATCATCAGTGCAATTTTCATTGTGTATTCTCCTGAATGCGTCGCGGAGGTTCCGCCGTAACTCATGACATTTCAGTCACATT
Source organism: Citrobacter sp. Cpa228 (assembly GCF_030333085.1). NCBI lineage: Bacteria > Pseudomonadati > Pseudomonadota > Gammaproteobacteria > Enterobacterales > Enterobacteriaceae > Citrobacter > Citrobacter sp. Cpa228. The sequence continues at coordinate 329,778 of NZ_JAOWGQ010000056.1, forward strand.
ACTATTTAGCAAATCAGCTTTCAAATTTTATGAAATTAAGTTTCATAAAATATCGAGATGCTCACGGTTTTTGCGCCAGCCTTCAGATTTAACTCATAAACAGGGTGTCGTTGTGATTAATCGCAGGTGATCTTCTGGCTATTCAGGCCATTGACTAGCCGTGATGTATGTCAGGATAGCGTATCACCGATTTTTCAGAGCGATTTCATGAAGACCTTTATTCTTGCCCTCTTACCGCTCATGCTGACGGGATGCACTATCACTAAGCAGGCTCAGGTCAGCGAAGCCAGCAACATTACCGGCGTGGTTCGTCTGACTTACAACCAGGCCATGCTACAAACAGCACGTACCGACGACTATGTTGCTCAGGGAACTGCGACAAAAGCATGTCAGCGCATGGGTTATGCCAGTGCAGTCGGATTTGGCCAGCCGGTTGCGACCTGCAGCGTTTATGCGGGTTCTCTGTGTTTGAATACCAAAATCACGCAGTCCTGGCAGTGTCACGGTGTTGCCGTACCACAAACTTCTACTTTCCATTATTAATCATTCCGACCAGCACTTCTGCTGGTCATCTATTCTATTTTTATTTATATCATCAATTTAATAGCGCTAATGCGTTTTATTCCCATTCGCATTTTTAATAATTAAATTTATTATTTTACCTTTTGCAAATAATTAAATAACAACTTATAGTGGCGCCACGTCAATATATAATACCGTTCGTGGAGCAGAACCATGCTGAAAACAGAAATGATCGATAAACTGAATGAGCAAATGAATCTTGAATTATATTCGTCCCTGCTCTACCAACAGATGAGTGCGTGGTGCAGCTATCACAGCTTTGAAGGTGCCGCCGCGTTTCTGCGTCGCCACGCCCAGGAAGAGATGACGCATATGCAGCGTCTGTTCGATTACCTGACGGATACCGGCAGCCTGCCGCGTATTAATACCGTTTCTTCACCGTTTGCAGAATATGCGTCCTTGGATGAACTGTTCCGTGTCACCTATGAGCACGAACAATTGATCACGCAGAAAATTAATGAACTGGCGCATGCGGCAATGACCCACCAGGATTATCCGACCTTTAATTTCCTGCAATGGTATGTTGCTGAGCAGCACGAAGAAGAGAAATTATTTAAATCCGTCATCGATAAGCTATCGCTGGCCGGTAAAAGTGGCGAAGGTCTTTATTTCATCGATAAAGAACTGGCAACCCTTGATACACAGAATTAATGTTGTTGGGTAACGGTGGCCGTTTGCCACCGTTATTCGAGAATCTTAGTGGCGGCAGATCTTGCTTTCATGCGTAGAGAAGCCGTCTTCTTTGGCAATAAACTTCCCTTTCGCCGCTAAAAACGCGACCAGTTCGCCCGCCGTCATGCCTTCTGCTGAACAGGTGTGAAAACGTGCCTGCTCGCCAAAACGCGCGGTAATCGCCGCCTCAAGGCTGGCATGTGAATACTGCTCACCAGATTCAATCATCATGTTGAGCACCTCGTGACCGTGAATAGATTCCATACTACCTCCTCAATAAAGCCCGTAGCCTAATGTGAACCGTACAATGCTGCTTTGCGCTAACGCAGGTTTATGCGGGCAGAGCGCAGATAAATATCATTTTTAATACATCTTAACCCCAGCCATCTGTAAATATTAATATACAGCGATTGTAACGGTGATTTGACGAAAATAGCGTTATGCCTTAACCTGCGCCGCAGATATAACCGTTGATTATCTCTGGGACAGAGGAAAGCGTGAAAAACAGAACCCTGGGTAGTATTTTTATCGTGGCGGGAACCACGATTGGTGCCGGTATGTTGGCAATGCCGCTGGCGGCGGCAGGCGTGGGGTTTAGCGTCACGCTGGTGTTGTTAGTTGGGCTATGGGCCCTGATGTGCTATACCGCACTGTTGCTGCTTGAAGTGTACCAACATGTACCGGCAGACACCGGGCTTGGCACACTGGCAAAACGCTATCTTGGTCGATACGGGCAGTGGGTAACGGGCTTTAGCATGATGTTCTTGATGTATGCCCTGACCGCCGCCTACATCAGCGGTGCAGGCGAGCTGTTGGCCTCTAGCATCAGCGACTGGACCGGAACCAGCATCTCGCCCACCACAGGCGTATTGCTGTTCACCTTTGTTGCCGGTGGCGTAGTGTGCGTCGGGACTTCACTGGTTGATTTGTTCAATCGTCTGTTGTTCAGCGCCAAAATCATCTTCCTGGTGGCAATGCTCGCGCTGTTGATGCCGCATATTCATAAGGTGAACTTGCTTACCCTGCCGCTTCAACAAGGCCTTGCGCTTTCCGCGATCCCGGTTATTTTTACCTCATTTGGTTTTCACGGTAGCGTGCCCAGCATCGTCAGCTACATGAACGGCAACATCCGTAAACTGCGCTGGGTGTTTATCAGCGGTAGCGCCATCCCGTTAGTGGCTTATATTTTCTGGCAACTGGCCACGCTCGGTAGCATTAACTCGTCAACGTTTATGGGGCTCTTAGCCAATCACGCTGGCTTAAACGGTTTGTTACAGGCATTACGTGAAGTCGTGGCTTCGCCGCACGTCGAACTGGCTGTGCATCTGTTTGCCGATCTCGCACTGGCAACCTCTTTCCTCGGTGTCGCACTGGGATTATTTGATTACCTGGCAGATCTCTTTCAGCGCCGTAATACTGTGGCTGGCAGGATGCAAACTGGCGTCGTGACGTTCCTGCCACCGCTGGCATTTGCTCTTTTCTATCCGCGAGGTTTTGTCATGGCGCTGGGATATGCAGGCGTTGCTCTGGCCGTTTTGGCTCTGTTGATCCCCTCCATGCTGGCCTGGCGGAGCAGAAAGCACAACCCACAGGCAAACTACCGCGTAGTGGGCGGCACGCCAGCGCTGGCGCTGGTCTTTATTTGCGGTATCGTGGTGATAGCCGTGCAGTTTTCTATTGCCGCAGGGCTGCTGCCTGAAGTGGGTTAACGGGGATTTTGCCTGATGGCGCTTCGCTTATCAGGCCTACCATTGACTCTGCCAGAAGCGCATTAAAGTAAAAGGGGCTTACGCCCCTCTCCCTTAATGCAGGCAGCACTGTTTATATTTTTTACCACTGCCGCACGGGCATGGGTCGTTGCGCCCCACTTTGGCATCAACTTTTACCGGGACGCTAACCGGTGCTTCCTGCGGATGCGCCATCCAGTAAGCGTGCAGATCCAGAGCCGCCAGACGAATGGCATCCACGCTCTCTTCAAATGCCTCTGGCGTCAGTTTCTCCACCACCTCGAAGTTTTCTTCTGTCCCATGTAGCGCAATAGCATCGAGAGCGGGTTTCAGTGAATCAGGTAGCGTTGACCAATCCGACAACGCGACGCCTCGCATATAGCCAAAGCACCACTCTTCTACAATAGTCAGCTCATGCTCTTCAATTTCACGCAGGCCGAACAGCGGTTCAAACTGCTCCGGGAACTCATCCAGACGATCGGCCGTATCCGCCATATGCTGGAACGCCAGATTCATGAAACGCGCCATTTCTTTTTCGGAGGACCAGCGCGGAACATACTGTGCACCGCCCCAGATAGCGACCAGCCACTGCTCCGGCTCGATCTCATACGGTGAACTGAGCACCGCCGTCAGTAAGCCATCCAGCTCTGACACATCCAGAATAGACTTGTCCGTATTGTACTTAGTCAGCACATCATCCAGCCATTCCAGCTCGCTCTCGTTTAGTGGTCCCGTTTTCATAACGCTTTTCCTTAGTAAAAATTCTCGCCTGTGATTATCTTACATGGCTGGGGGGATAACAGATCCAAATGGGCATGAGCGGCTTACAGGTACCGCCAATTCAGGTTAACAGGAAACGAGGGTAATTCCGGTAGTTAACGCACAAAAGGCAGCATCAGCCGCCGGGCATCATACGCGGAAAACAGAACAAAACCACCCGAAGGTGGTTTATTGTGGCTCAATACGGTTCAACGTTGCGGTATATCCCGTTTTCGCCACCGCGTTAAGTAGCGTGTCGGTGGAAAATCCCTCCGGGACGATAGCCTCTGCCTGCCGGGTCTTGAGCGAAGATTTGGCCTTAATCACCCCATCAGTTTCACGTAGCGCCTGATTGACCGAAATGACACATAACGAGCAGGTCATATTTTGGATATCCAGCACCACTTTCTGATTGGCAGCCAGAGTCCACAATGGCAACAGCAAACATGCGATTAACGTAATAATCTTCACTCAAACACCTCATAAAACCAGGCCACGATCGTGGGGTAAAACAACACGGGCAGAATCAGCGCCAACGCACACCAGTAGATAACGCGCGCTTGCTTCAGGGACAACCATCCGGAGCACCATAGCTTTTTTGAAAAGTAGAGTCGCCAGAAAACACGTAATAATAGCCCTAAGGACAGCAACATCAGGGGAACGCGCAGAAACTCAAACTGAGTGAACACGGCAAAGCTCGCCGCCGAAATACCAAACAGCAGATACAGCAGCGGTCCGACGCAACATAAGCCAGCTGTGACGGCAGCCGCGGCGGCCGTCAGCAGGGTCAATCCCGCCCCTTTAGCGTTGTTCTGTTGCGACATAGTGGTAAGAGAACGCTTTCGGGTCATAGAAATTGATGGGGTCACCGTCTACTTCAGCATAAGGATAACCAAAGTTGTTCATTGCTCCCTGCTCAGTAGCCGGGTACAGTTCAAAGTCACGACCATAGTTGAAGCCAACCCAGTTCATTTCCCAGTTGCCAAACAGATAGGTATTCACCGCCTGGACGTCCGCATCCTGATGCGTTTTTTTCTCCGCCAGACGCATTTTGGTCACATCGGCCGGATCGCACGGTAACCAGCCGTAACCCGCCAGGTAGAACTCCGCACGGCAGTGCTGACCCCCGCTAACATCAGCAACACCTGCACTGTCGGCTTTGCCAAATGCGCTTTTTGAGTAGCGCTCCAGTTTGTTTGCTTTCCCCAGACGAATCCCGAACAATTCACGAGCAGGAATGCCGCTGGCTCGGGCCAGGGCGACAAAAACGGAGCTCATATCGGTGCATTTGCCCTTGAGCTTCCCGCTTTTCAAAATCTCCGCTACATCCCCGGTTCCGCAGCCGATAACGTCATTATCACGCTCCATATGACTGCTCACCCACTCATATATCAGGCGAGCTTTTTTCAGCGGATCTTGTTCATTACCGGTAATTTTACGCGCTGTTTCCAGAACCAGCCCATCAATCGGGGTGTGCGTTGTTGGCAGCAGATACGGTTTTGCATCCAGCGGATAAGTAATCTGTTCCGGTGCTTGCCAGTTTTTTAACGCGTCATGCTGCAGTGGTTCCCAATCGGCTGTCTCAATGTCGAGATCAACCTTGATCAGCAACTCTCCCTGCGAGTCAGGCCAACTTGCAAACAACGTTTTTGCGCCATAGACATTGTTGGTTGTGACATACGCCTGTTTATAATTGCCGCTAAAAGCAAGACTTATCATTTGCTGGAATGCGGTATCGACCGGCAAAGGGATCCACAACTTCACGACACCATTCGAACCCTTTGGTGGGTTGAGCTTATACGTTTGCGTTAGCACAAAGCGCCGACGAGTGGCTGGCGCGACTGAAAGTTCTGCGGCCCTTACCGTCTGGCTGATAACCGCTGGGCCGACTAAACCGGCGGCGGAAAGGAGAACGCTATTTTTGAGAAATTGTCGACGTTGCATTGGTGTCTGTCCATGTTGTAAGAGTTGTGCTACGGAAACCGTATGCGATCATCACAGTAGACAGACGCTGATAAAAAAGGTGAATCGATGGAGGCTATTCACCAATAACAGACCTGGGTAATGACTCCAACTTATTGATAGTGTTTTATGTTCAGATAATGCCCGATGACTTTGTCATGCAGCTCCACCGATTTTGAGAACGACAGCGACTTCCGTCCCAGCCGTGCCAGGTGCTGCCTCAGATTCAGGTTATGCCGCTCAATTCGCTGCGTATATCGCTTGCTGATTACGTGCAGCTTTCCCTTCAGGCGGGATTCATACAGCGGCCAGCCATCCGTCATCCATATCACCACGTCAAAGGGTGACAGCAGGCTCATAAGACGCCCCAGCGTCGCCATAGTGCGTTCACCGAATACGTGCGCAACAACCGTCTTCCGGAGCCTGTCATACGCGTAAAACAGCCAGCGCTGGCGCGATTTAGCCCCGACATAGCCCCACTGTTCGTCCATTTCCGCGCAGACGATGACGTCACTGCCCGGCTGTATGCGCGAGGTTACCGACTGCGGCCTGAGTTTTTTAAGTGACGTAAAATCGTGTTGAGGCCAACGCCCATAATGCGGGCGGTTGCCCGGCATCCAACACCATTCATGGCCATATCAATGATTTTCTGGTGCGTACCGGGTTGAGAAGCGGTGTAAGTGAACTGCAGTTGCCATGTTTTACGGCAGTGAGAGCAGAGATAGCGCTGATGTCCGGCAGTGCTTTTGCCGTTACGCACCACCCCGTCAGTAGCTGAACAGGAGGGACAGCTGATAGAAACAGAAGCCACTGGAGCACCTCAAAAACACCATCATACACTAAATCAGTAAGTTGGCAGCATCACC
>NZ_JAOWGQ010000057.1:0-33887 GCF_030333085.1 Citrobacter sp. Cpa228
GGTGATGCTGCCAACTTACTGATTTAGTGTATGATGGTGTTTTTGAGGTGCTCCAGTGGCTTCTGTTTCTATCAGCTGTCCCTCCTGTTCAGCTACTGACGGGGTGGTGCGTAACGGCAAAAGCACTGCCGGACATCAGCGCTATCTCTGCTCTCACTGCCGTAAAACATGGCAACTGCAGTTCACTTACACCGCTTCTCAACCCGGTACGCACCAGAAAATCATTGATATGGCCATGAATGGTGTTGGATGCCGGGCAACCGCCCGCATTATGGGCGTTGGCCTCAACACGATTTTACGTCACTTAAAAAACTCAGGCCGCAGTCGGTAACCTCGCGCATACAGCCGGGCAGTGACGTCATCGTCTGCGCGGAAATGGACGAACAGTGGGGCTATGTCGGGGCTAAATCGCGCCAGCGCTGGCTGTTTTACGCGTATGACAGGCTCCGGAAGACGGTTGTTGCGCACGTATTCGGTGAACGCACTATGGCGACGCTGGGGCGTCTTATGAGCCTGCTGTCACCCTTTGACGTGGTGATATGGATGACGGATGGCTGGCCGCTGTATGAATCCCGCCTGAAGGGAAAGCTGCACGTAATCAGCAAGCGATATACGCAGCGAATTGAGCGGCATAACCTGAATCTGAGGCAGCACCTGGCACGGCTGGGACGGAAGTCGCTGTCGTTCTCAAAATCGGTGGAGCTGCATGACAAAGTCATCGGGCATTATCTGAACATAAAACACTATCAATAAGTTGGAGTCATTACCCTTCATCTCTACTGAAAACGGAAATATCCAAGGCAAAACATATTCCCCCTTCATTTCTTCTATATTTCTGTACAATTTTCTCAGAAAGTCGCTCGTCGATTCTTCTTCTGTCTTAAAATACTTTCGCATATTCAAAAACATCTTTCTGCATCAGCATTTCGACACATTTAATTATTTCTTCCAGTTCACGCATTACAGATGAGTGATTATACAGTCAGTTTACAAACATCAATGTTTCTGGATATTGTCCCCATAACGAGTTGTATGTTACATAATAATCTTCAGCGGTATCGGGTCCGCCAGAAAGATTATGCCGCACAGCAAGTGGAAAGGGATGTAAATTTCCGCGGTGTAAGATTTTGTGGTAAAACCGTGGCGAAAAGCTATCGCACCTTTAATGTATTCTCCATTCAGAAAATACAGAAGACTAAGTTCATACCAGTAAGGTGAAAATTCAACTACATGCACCATCAGTACATGGACTGCCCCTCATGGTCGCCATGAGCGTAACAATTCCGGTCCTATCAATCAGCGTGCTCCCTGATTATCTTCGGGGTTGTACGCCAGTATTTTATCAATGAGTGCTCTTCCCCTGTGAGGGAAGAGCATGTGTGTGTATGGAGTTCTGTCACCTTCTCAAAGGATTATTAATTTTTGCATAGTCAAAAGGGCTGACACTCTGTTCCCTGTTAGCATCCAGAAAATCAGCCCACCACTGCAACATCAGCTTTCGCTCATCCAGATGTTCCGCTTTATGGATATACGCAGCCCGCACTGTGTTACGTTCCATATGGCTCATCTGACGTTCGACCGCATCCCTGGACCAAAGACCTGACTCAATCAACGAACTACAGGCCATTGCCCGGAAGCCGTGACCACAGACATCGACCTTTGTATCATAGCCCATCAGACGCAGTGCGTTATTTACAGTGTTCTCACTCATGGGTTTCCATGGATTGTGATCGCCGGTGAAAATCAGTTCATGTTCTCCGCTGATAGTGTGGATCTGCTTCAGTATATTCACCGCCTGAGTAGATAGTGGCACAAGATGCTCTGTTCGCATTTTTGAGCCACGATGGGAATACTTGACCCCTTCAATAGGTTTCCGCTCAGGAGGAATGGTCCACATGGCTTTCTTAAAGTCGATCTCAGACCACCTGGCAAAGCGTAGTTCACTGGAACGGATGAAGATAAGCAGAGTGAGTTTAGTTGCCAGTCGGGTGAGAGGTTGTCCTCTGTATCCATCCAGTCGTTCAAGAAGCTCTGAAATGCGATTTAAGGCGAGGGCAGGGCGGTGCTGGCGTTTCACCGTGGTTAACGCGCCAGCCATATCCACGGCAGGGTTATAGGTGATAATGCCTGACTGGGCAGCATAGCGCATGATTGCAGTGATACGCTGCTGAAGGCGCGCTGCAATTTCATAGATCTCTTTGGCTTCGGCAGCCTTTACTGGAACAAGTAAATCGGGAGTCCTGAGGGTGGTAATATCACGTGAGCCAATAAAGGGAAACGCATGAGTTTCGAGGCTTTTCAGTATCTTCTCACTATGTGAGGCTGACCATTTTTTGTTACTCTTATGCCACTGCCTTGCGATGCCTTCAAATGTCTGAGCTGCTTCGGGTACTGACTTTTTGATCCGTTTCTGTTCGCACGGGTCAGTTCCCTCAGCTATCAGCTTCCTCGCCGTATCGCGTTTTTCCCTTGCTTCTGATAACGAGACTTCAGGATAGACACCCAGAGCGAGCGTTTTCTCTTTGCCCAGAAACCGGTAGCGGAGCCGCCAGTAGCGCGAGCCGTTAGGGTGAACGAGTAAAAACATGTTGCCGCTGTCGGCAAGTTTATAAGGTTTTTCATCCGGCTTTGCTGCTCGGATTTTCGCGTCAGTGAGCGCCATTGGCGGGGTCTCCTGATAGTAAAAGGGGTATAAATTTTATCGAATCAGACTATACCCTCAGTTGTACCCTCGCAAGGGACTTGATGCGGGTTGAAGTTGATTGAATTGGGTGGAGTTAAGGAATTGTAGAAGTGTTGATTTTTGCGGGCTCAGAATGCAAAAACGGACCTCCGTGGAGGTCCGTTGATATGAATTTGGTGCCCGGACTCGGAATCGAACCAAGGACACGGGGATTTTCAATCCCCTGCTCTACCGACTGAGCTATCCGGGCAACGGGGCGCATTAAACCGTATTCACGCATGCCAGTCAATCAAATTTCTGGAAAAGCTGCTCAACCGCTTAATATTACGGCAATCTGTGTGTTTTTGCCTGACGTTTGCACAAACTTTCCTGATAATCCAGGTGGAAGGGGGGATGGTAAGACAAGGTGAATAACAGGGTATTTCGCACCACCGTGAAGATGGTGCGGTTTTAGCCGTGCGCAGGAAAGGAATGCTCGTTTAGGTCAGCGCCCCGCCCATACGACACTGAGCAAAACGCAGGATATCCTCGGCCAGACGATGTGCTGTTTCTACATCAGCATGGCTGCGATTAACCAGCATACGACTCAGGCAGCCCTCCAGCACCAGTTCCATCTGTTTGGCGACCATTGCCGGGTCATCAACTTCCAGCGTCGTCAGCAACTCATGGGTGAAGTCATGCGCCGCCTTTTTTTGCTGATCGGCCAACTGATGGACAGGATGGCCTGGATCGGGGTAAAACGTGCAGGCAGCGATAAACAGGCAACCGGGATAGCGATTATTGCTCACGCATTCGGACAGCGCGTTGTAGCGCGCCAGTAATTTCTGTTCAGCACTCAGGGTATCATCCAGCAAAAGCTGACGCCGCCAGATATCTACCCGCTGGCTGAGGTAACGTAACGCATCGTACAGAATGGCCTCTTTATCGGGCCAAAAGCGTTGTAGTTCATCAAGAGGATAATTGATACGTTTGGCCACCATTTCCAGCGTGGTATTGGCTATCCCTTGAACCTCAAGTAATTTCAGGGCTTCTCCCAGGACATCTTCACGTTGCACGGTATTCTCCTCCGTATTTCCTGTTGCAAGTGTCGCTCACGGTTGGCGATCGCGCAAATGTGCGCTGAAGGCTGCGGCATCCATAAAGCCCGTTACCCGAGCCTCCGGGTGCTCTTTCCCCTCAGCGTCAAAGAACAAAATAGTCGGCAAACCTAAAACCTGTAAATGCTTCAGCAGAGCAACATCCTGGGCATTGTTTGCCGTCACATCCGCCTGCAAAAGCACTGTGTCGCTGAGCACTTGCTGAACCTGCGGGTTGCTGAACGTATACTTCTCAAACTCTTTGCAGGCCACGCACCAGTCGGCATACAGATCCAACATAACGGGCTTGCCTTTAGCTTGTGCCAGCGCCTGATTTAGCGCATCTACCGATGCTACCGGCGTAAAGTTAAGATGCGTCTGGTTTTGAGCATGTGGCGCACCGAACGCCCAGTCCTGCAATGGTCGTACGCTGACCAGCGCGGCGGCTAACAGAATGATCTGCACGATACGCATCCAGCCTTGTTTTGCCTGCAGACTGGTGATGAACGCCCAGGCAAAGAATGCTACGCCAAGCAGTGACCACAGGCGAATGCCCCACTCATCACCGATAATCCGCTCGAGTAAAAAGACGGGAAGCGCAAGGATGACGAAACCAAAAGCGGTCTTGACGTGTTCCATCCATGGGCCACTTTTCGGCAGCAGACGGTTACCAAATACGGTAATCAGCATCAGGGGTAATCCCATCCCCAATGCGTACAGATACAGCGTACCGCCTCCCAGCCACATATTCCCGCTCTGAGCGATATACAGCAAAATCGCGCTCAGTGGTGCCGTGGTGCAAGGGGAACAGATCAGTCCAGCAATCGCCCCCATTGTAAATACGCTGCCCGGAGAACCGCCCTGCTGGCGGTTACTCATCAATGTCAGACGCGTTTGCAGTGAGGAAGGGAGTTGTAATGTGAACAAGCCGAACATCGACAGAGCCAGCAGCGAAAAGACAATGGCAAGCCCAATCAATACATAGGGATGCTGTAGCGCGGCCTGAAACTGTAGCCCGGCAGCCGCAACGACCAGGCCCAGAGCAGTGTAGGTGAGCGCCATTCCCTGGACGTAGATAAAGGTCAGCAGCAGAGCCCGCCCGGTTGATAAGCGCTGCTTGCCGCCGAGTACGATGCCGGAAATCAGTGGATACATCGGCAGTACACAGGGGGTAAAGGCAATGCCAATCCCGATCAGCAATGCCCACAGTGCGGAAAAGGGGAGTTGGGCGGCTGGCTGTGATTGTTCTTCCGGGGCGACTGTATCAGGTGTTGGTGTAGGCATCGCATCTGTATGAGCCATGACTTCACTGAGTGGAACGGTTTTGGTTTCCGGCGGATAGCAAAATCCGGCGTTGGCACAGCCCTGGTACGTGACCGTTAATGTGGCGCCAGATTTTGCCTGATTGACCGTGACCGGGATGGTCAACTGTTTACGGTAAATCTCACTTTTGCCGTAAAACTCATCTTCATGCCAGACACCCGGCGGAAGTTTTACCTCAGCGATATCGGCCTGAGATGGCGTAATGCTTATCTGTTTGCGATACAGATAGTAGCCGTCTTTTACCTGCCATGAGAGGTTCAGGTCATGTTGATTTTGCTGAAAATCAAAAATAAATGCCCGGTCGGCAGGGACAAACTGCGAGCGGCCAGGCGAATCAAATAATCCGGCAAAAGTGGATGTGCTGCATAGCAGCAGGATCAGCGTAAGGATGCGTTGAGCCATGAGCGGTAATCAAAGTCTCCGTGAGTGACGGGTAAAACCAGAAGTTCAGGGGTTTGATACGGATGATGAGACTTCAGGCAATCGAGAAGCGCTTGCTGGTGTGTGACGGTAGTTTTTAAAATCATCTGGACTTCATATTCCTGCTCCAGCTTACCCTCCCAATAATAGAGAGATGTTGCACCGGGCAGCAGCGTCACGCAGGCGGCCAGTTTTTCTGCCAGTACTTTTGCAGCCAGATCCTGGGCTGTTGCTTCATCCGGGGCGGTACAGAGCACCACAACGGTATCGGGGATGGAGATATCCTGACTCTTAACATCAAGCATAAACACCTCGAAAGAACAGAGTAACCAGCTAAAGAGTGGTCACTATACAACGGACGAGGGAAGGATGTTAGCTAAAGCAGGGTGATGAAGAGGAGGAACTGCAGGGCGCGAAGGCACCCTGCAGTAAAGTCTTACAGCATGAAGCTACCCAGCAAGAAGCCGAAGCAGACAGCCAGAACCACACCCAGAGTACCCGGGATGAAGAACGGATGGTTAAAGACGAATTTACCGATACGGGTAGTACCGGTGTCATCCATCTGAACCGCAGCAACCAGAGTTGGGTAGGTAGGCAGAATGAACAGACCAGAAACCGCAGCGAAAGACGCTACAGCGGTCAGTGGAGAAACGTTCAGTGCCAGAGCCATCGGCATCAGTGCTTTAGCCGTTGCAGCCTGAGAATACAGCAGAGCAGAAGCAAAGAAGAAGATGACGGCCAGCAGCCACGGATGACCCTGAATTACGCTACCTGCAGTATCTTTGATCCAGTCAATGTTGTGAGATACGAAGGTATCACCCAGCCATGCAACACCCAGGATACAAATACAGGCGCTCATACCGGCTTTGAAGGTGCTGGAGTTCAGGATGGAGTCAGTTTCAACGCGGCAGACGATCGTTGTCAGCGTCGCGACGCTCAGCATGATGATCAGGATTGCGTTGGTGGTGTTCATCAGCGGTTTAGCGACCAGGCCAAGGCTTGGGCTGTTGATGATGGCGTATACAACTACGCAAACCACGCCCAGCAGGAACAGCCAAACGGAGGTTTTCGCACCGGCTTTGATTTCAACTTGTCTTTCACCGCGCAGTTCAACCAGGCCTTCTTCCAGACGCTTACGATAAATCGGGTCGTCAGACAGTTTGGAGTTGAACAGTGCAGTGATCAGGAAAGACATCACCAGAACGGCCAGCAGGGTGGACGGAATGACCACGGACAGCAGGTGAATGTAGCTGATGCCATGACCTTCCATGACGGAAGACATGTAAACTACGGCCGCAGAGATAGGTGATGCGGTAATCGCAATCTGTGCAGAAACCACGGCAGTAGAGAGCGGACGGCAAGGTTTGATCCCTTGCTCCTTCGCGACTTCAGCGATAACTGGCAGCGTTGCCAGAGAGATGTTGCCGGTACCCGCGAAGATAGTCAGGAAATAGGTCACGATCGGTGCAAGGATCGTGATGTATTTCGGGTTCTTACGCAGCAGTTTTTCAGTTTGATGAACCAGATAGTCCAGACCACCTGCAATCTGCATGGCAGAGATAGCAGCGATAACCGCCATGATAATGGAAATAACATCGAACGGAATATTACCCGGTTTTACGCCAATAGCGGCGAGAACCAGAACACCCAGCCCACCTGCAAATCCAATACCGATACCCCCAAGTCTGGCACCTAAAAAGATTGCCAGCAAAACGATGATAAGTTCTAAAACTATCATATTAGCCTTCCTTGTTGTTTAACAAGTTGATATTAAATTGTTGTTTTTAAGTAACTTGGTGCAAGAAAAAAGGCACGTCATCATGACGTGCCCTCTCTGGTACTACCCTACACGATTACTGTTCGCTTTCATCAGTATAACGTTTTGCTTTATAAGCCGGGTGCATCAGGTTCTGTGCAGAGAAGATATCGTCCAGTTCTGCCTCGGTCAACAGACCGCGCTCCAGGACAACTTCACGCACGCTCTTACCGGTTTCGGCACAAATTTTACCGACGATATCGCCGTTGTGGTGACCGATGAACGGGTTGAGGTAGGTGACGATACCGATGGAGTTATAAACGAATGCTTCACACACTTCTTTGTTAGCAGTGATACCGCTAACGCATTTTTCCAGCAGGTTGTAGCAAGCGTTGCTCAGGATGTGGATAGATTCGAACATTGCCTGGCCGATAACAGGTTCCATTACGTTCAGCTGCAGCTGACCTGCTTCAGATGCCATGGTAACAGTGACGTCGTTACCGATGACTTTAAAGCACACCTGGTTTACAACTTCTGGAACAACCGGGTTCACTTTTGCTGGCATGATGGAAGAGCCCGCCTGCAGTTCCGGCAGGTTGATCTCATTCAGGCCGGCACGTGGGCCAGAGGAGAGCAAACGCAGGTCGTTACAGATTTTGGACATTTTCACAGCCAGACGTTTCAGTGCACTGTGCACCATAACGTATGCGCCGCAGTCGGAGGTGGCTTCAATCAGGTCTTCTGCCGGAACGCAGGCGAAACCGGTCACTTCAGCCAGTTTTTGCACTGCCAGCGGAGAGTACTCTTTCGGTGTGTTCAGACCCGTACCGATTGCAGTTGCGCCGAGGTTAACTTCCAGCAGCAGCTCAGCGGTACGACCAATGTTTTTCACTTCTTCTTTCAACAGTACGCTGAAAGCACGGAATTCCTGACCGAGGGTCATCGGTACAGCATCCTGCAGCTGGGTACGACCCATTTTCAGGATGTCCTGGAATTCAACTGCTTTTTGCTCGAAGCCTTCACGCAGCTGGTTCAGAGCATCAATCAGTTTGATGATGGATGCGTAAACAGCGATACGGAAACCGGTCGGGTAAGCGTCGTTGGTAGACTGACATTTGTTGACGTGGTCGTTCGGGTTCAGGTACTGATATTCACCTTTCTGGTGACCCATCAGTTCCAG
The DNA here is from genome assembly GCF_030333085.1 of Citrobacter sp. Cpa228. NCBI lineage: Bacteria > Pseudomonadati > Pseudomonadota > Gammaproteobacteria > Enterobacterales > Enterobacteriaceae > Citrobacter > Citrobacter sp. Cpa228. The sequence continues at coordinate 8,439 of NZ_JAOWGQ010000057.1, forward strand.
ACCGATATTGGCCAGCACTTCGTTGGTGTTCATGTTGACGGAGGTACCCGCACCACCCTGGTAAACATCTACCGGGAATTGATCCATGCATTTTCCGTTATTCAGGACTTCATCACACGCCGCGATGATGGCATTTGCCACACTCTTAGGAATAGTTTGCAGCTCTTTGTTGGCCAGTGCCGCTGCCTTTTTAACCATTACCATGCCGCGAACAAATTCAGGAATGTCACTGATTTTGTTGTTGCTAATGTAGAAGTTTTCAATCGCTCTCAGAGTGTGAACACCATAGTAAGCGTCCGCTGGAACTTCCCTGGTACCCAACAAGTCTTCTTCGATACGAATGTTGTTTAACATGTGAACCTTCTTTTTCAAGCTGCCAATGATTTGACTAAACACACAGGATATATGTGATTTCGATTGTTTCTCGACCGACGATTATCCCCTGCATCGGTCTGATACCCGAGATCATATGCTGGTTCAGGATTTCTACCGTAATCTGGATCACTTAAAGCGTGGAATTTACCCCTTATTTATTATTCTGTGAAATAGATCACCCCTTTAGGATTAACACCAAATATTAGTGTACAAGTAGCTTGAAATTTTGCTAATCACCACAATATTAGAGTGATGCAAGTCACACAATTTTCGAACAGTTGTTGGTGAAAACGACTGTTTTCAACAGGAGAGCCCTTTGCGCTGGATACCATTACTTGCCATTTTTCTCTATGTTTACATAGAGATATCTATTTTTATCCAGGTCGCCCATGTGCTGGGTGTCCTGATGACCCTGATTTTGGTTATTTTTACCTCGGTTATCGGTATGTCTCTGGTTCGTAACCAAGGGTTTAAGAACTTTTTACTGATGCAACAGAAAATGGCAGCAGGTGAAAGTCCGGCTGCAGAAATGATCAAGAGCGTGTCGCTGATTATCGCCGGCTTACTGTTGGTGTTACCTGGTTTCTTCACCGATTTCCTCGGTCTTCTTCTTTTATTACCCCCGGTGCAGAAACATTTGACCATGAAGTTACTGCCGCATTTGCGTTTTTCTCGTATGCCAGGTGGTGGATTTAGTGCCGGAACCGGTGGCGGTGATACCTTTGACGGTGAATTTCAGCGCAAGGATGACGATCGTAACCGCCTTGATCATAAAGATGACGATCGCCGTGACTGACCCGGTAGGCCCGGTAAGCGTTCGCGACACCGGGCTTTTTTACTGATTATTTGGCCTCCGCCATTTTCCGGTTCGGTAAAAACAGCCACAGCCCCATCAGCATAATCAACGCATACAGACTCTTCCAGCCGACCATCGCCAGCAGCAGTAGGCACAGCAGCCCCCCCACTGTAGCCAGTACGCGATAGTGCCCTTTTAGCAATCGACACCCTGCCAGCATGCATAGCAGATAAATCATAATAAAGATGCCGTTAGCGTAGACAATTAACGCATCGAGATTGATTTGTAGCATATAGATGCACAAGGTACTGACGACGCAGCAACCCAATACCGCGTTTAGCGCATTGGCCGGAAGATGGCGAGGGGACAGGCGAGCCAGATAGCTCTCAGGTTTATATTGTGCTTGCGACCACACCAGACGGGCGAAACTTTGGATATAAATGTTCAGGCTGGCAAAGCAGGCCAGATAACCAATGATGCAGGCAACCCACAGGGCGTGAACGCCAAACAGTTGGACGACGATTTCAGGCAGCGATGCCGCCGCTGCCATCTGTTCACCATAGGCATCAAAATGTAGCACAACGACGGTACATGCCCAGTACACGGAACCGGCCAGTAGCAGGCCAATCATCAGGGCGCGCGGGAAATCCCGTTCCGGATTTTTGAATTCAGAGGCCAGGTGTGCGAATGCTTCAAGGCCAACAAAGCACCAGAACATCACCGACAGCGCGGCAAAAAGCCCGGGAAACTCAATCTTGTCGATGGCAGGAAAGGGGATCTCACTCGGTTTCAACTCGCCAGCCCACCAGATGGCGACAATCAGCGCGACGATCAGTCCGGCAATGACCGTTTGCAGATTAGCGCTTGAGCTGGCGCCGCGGGAGCCGATATACCAAACCAATGCCAGCGTACCCAGCTCAGCCAGCAGAAGCTGCTCGTCATGCCAGCCAAACATCGCCTGACCAAATCCGGCGGCGATGTGCAATGCCGCAGGCAAACCGACGGGAATCACCGACAAAAACAGCCACCCGGTGACGCGCTCCAGGCGTGAGCCAAAGGCCATGCCGACAAAATGCGCCACGCCGCCCGCACTGGGAAAATGACGTCCCAGAACGGCGAAGACAATCGCCACGGGAAAGACCAAAACAATCAGCACCGGCCATGCCCACAGGCTGTTATTGCCAGCCACCAGCGCAGCCAGCGCGGGGACGGCGAAAACGCCTGTACCTAACAATGATGTCGACAACAGGCCAACGCCCTGAGCCAGTCCCAGCTCTTGTTTCAGTCCACTCATAAGTTGTTATCCGTTTATGCCCGTTGACCGGGCTATAGCGCAGATTTTTGATGGTATCACAATCAGATTTGCTTATGACGACGTGACTGAAATCGTTATGAAATGTGAGGTGTGTCGGCGTTTTGGCGGGATTTTCTGCTGATAAAAAATTTTTTTCGCTTGCCCCCTTGAAGGCACAAAACCCCATCCCCATCTCTCTGGTCACTAGCCGGGAAACCGTTTACGGGCCGGCGTCACCCATAACTGATAAAGACTTTCTCAAAGGAGAGCTATCAATGAGTATTCGTCCGTTACATGATCGTGTGATCGTCAAACGTAAAGAAGTTGAATCCAAATCTGCTGGCGGCATCGTACTGACTGGTTCTGCAGCAGGTAAATCAACTCGTGGCGAAATCATCGCTGTCGGTAAGGGTCGCATCCTGGACAACGGTACCGTACAGCCGCTGGACGTGAAAGTCGGCGATATCGTTATTTTCAACGATGGCTACGGTGTTAAATCTGAGAAGATCGACAATGAAGAAGTGTTGATCATGTCTGAAAGCGACATCCTGGCAATTGTTGAAGCCTAATCCGCGAACGACACTGAACATACGAATTTAAGGGAAAGAGAAAATGGCAGCTAAAGACGTAAAATTCGGTAACGACGCTCGTGTGAAAATGCTGCGCGGCGTAAACGTACTGGCAGATGCAGTGAAAGTTACCCTCGGTCCAAAAGGCCGTAACGTAGTTCTGGATAAATCTTTCGGTGCACCGACCATCACTAAAGATGGTGTTTCCGTAGCACGTGAAATCGAACTGGAAGACAAGTTCGAAAACATGGGTGCGCAGATGGTGAAAGAAGTTGCCTCTAAAGCGAACGACGCTGCAGGTGACGGTACCACCACCGCAACCGTACTGGCTCAGTCCATCATCACTGAAGGTCTGAAAGCCGTTGCTGCGGGCATGAACCCGATGGATCTGAAACGTGGTATCGACAAAGCTGTCGCTGCTGCTGTTGAAGAACTGAAAGCACTGTCCGTACCGTGCTCCGACTCTAAAGCTATTGCTCAGGTTGGTACTATCTCCGCTAACTCCGACGAAACCGTAGGTAAACTGATCGCTGAAGCGATGGACAAAGTCGGTAAAGAAGGCGTGATCACCGTTGAAGACGGTACCGGTCTGCAGGACGAACTGGACGTGGTTGAAGGTATGCAGTTCGACCGCGGCTACCTGTCTCCTTACTTCATCAACAAGCCGGAAACTGGCGCAGTAGAACTGGAAAGCCCGTTCATCCTGCTGGCTGACAAGAAAATCTCCAACATCCGCGAAATGCTGCCGGTTCTGGAAGCTGTAGCGAAAGCAGGCAAACCGCTGCTGATCATCGCTGAAGATGTTGAAGGCGAAGCGCTGGCAACTCTGGTTGTTAACACCATGCGCGGTATCGTGAAAGTCGCTGCGGTTAAAGCACCTGGCTTCGGCGATCGTCGTAAAGCAATGCTGCAGGATATCGCTACCCTGACCGGTGGTACCGTTATCTCTGAAGAGATCGGTATGGAGCTGGAAAAAGCAACTCTGGAAGATCTGGGTCAGGCGAAACGCGTTGTTATCAACAAAGATACCACCACCATCATCGATGGCGTGGGCGACGAAGCTGCAATCCAGGGTCGCGTGACTCAGATTCGTCAGCAGATCGAAGAAGCAACTTCCGACTATGACCGTGAAAAACTGCAGGAGCGCGTAGCGAAACTGGCAGGCGGCGTTGCGGTTATCAAAGTTGGCGCTGCGACTGAAGTTGAAATGAAAGAGAAGAAAGCCCGCGTTGAAGATGCCCTGCACGCTACCCGTGCTGCGGTAGAAGAAGGCGTGGTTGCTGGTGGTGGTGTTGCGCTGATTCGCGTAGCGTCTAAAATTGCCGGCCTGAAAGGTCAGAACGAAGACCAGAACGTAGGTATCAAAGTTGCGCTGCGCGCAATGGAATCCCCACTGCGTCAAATCGTACTGAACTGCGGCGAAGAGCCGTCTGTAGTGGCTAACACCGTGAAAGCCGGTGACGGTAACTACGGTTACAACGCTGCAACTGAAGAATACGGCAACATGATCGACATGGGTATCCTGGATCCAACCAAAGTAACTCGTTCTGCTCTGCAGTACGCGGCTTCTGTTGCGGGTCTGATGATCACTACCGAGTGCATGGTTACCGACCTGCCGAAAGGCGATGCGCCTGACTTAGGTGCTGCTGGTGGTATGGGCGGCATGGGCGGTATGGGCGGCATGATGTAATCATGTTGTTCTGAACCTCTCAGAATTGAGAAACCCTCGGGCAGAAATGTCCGGGGGTTTTTCTTTTGGTCATCTTTTTAGTATATGATTCAGCTATGGACATAAGGTCCAGCTCATTGATTATGGGGAATAACATGCACGTGAAATATTTAGCAGGGATCGTTGGTGCCGCGCTACTGATGGCGGGTTGTAGCTCCAGCAACGAACTGAGTTCAGCCGGACAAAGCGTTCGCTTTGTTGAAGATAAGCCAGGTGCTGAGTGTCAGTTGATCGGCACTGCGACCGGTAAACAGAGCAACTGGCTTTCTGGCCAGCATGGCGAAGAGGGCGGCTCTATGCGTGGCGCGGCGAACGATCTGCGTAACCAGGCCGCTGCAATGGGCGGTAACGTGATTTATGGCGTCAGCAGCCCATCCCAGGGAATGCTGTCCAGCTTTGTACCGACTGCCAGCGAGATGAATGGCCAGGTTTATAAGTGCCCTAACTGATTACACTTCATCCTTCAACCAGCCCCTTTGTTGGCTGCGCTGTGAAACCCCAGTCACATAGTTATCTATGCTCCTGGGGATTTTCTTCGCTTGCCGCCGCGATGCAGATTGAATGATTTTGTGTAATAAAGTGGCCTGGACAGGCTCATGCAATCGTAGGCCTGATAAGCGCAGCGCCATCAGGCATTCTGAGTCTTATGCGCAGACTGAACGCGTAAATGATGCAGCGCGCGCAGGCACTGATCCTGATTGAGCTTTTGCGTCTTATCACCCGTCAACGTTCTGACAAACACCTGGCACGGTACACCGGCAAGTTTTTTCAGCCGTGGGCTGAAATCGAGCAGACGGCGAGTAATGGCTTCGGCCTCTTTGCTGCCGGAAAGAGCGCGAGTTTTTACTACCGAACCACAGTACTGGGCTTTTCCTTTATCATCCGTATAGCGGTAAATAATCGCCAGATAATGATTAAACAGGTTATGTTTCCATTCGGGTTGTGTATAAGAATCGTATTCCAGATTGTCGTTTTGCTGGCAATCCACATCGTACAGCGGCAGAAAATCCAGCAGCGATGTAATTCGTAGCGCTAAATCCCGCATGCCAGCATTATTTATTGCATGAATAATTGCATGCGCCAACACCTGAATCTGTAATTCATTAATCAGTAATTCATCTGTTTTCCCGTCATGCAGCGTCAGAGAAAATGCTAAGTTCTCCCCTTTATCATCCACTAACGTCAGTGAATTTATGCGACGGTTAATATCCGCATTCTTTAACTCATCTTCCTGAATTAAGGGAATATTTTCGTGCATCTTTTTGCTGGCTTTCTCGCATTCTTTCTCATATTGCACACGCTCGTCTTCGCTTAGTTGATGTTTGGCGTATAGCTTGCTTTCCAGAGCAATAAACAAGTCTCTTAGCCCAAGCGGAGAAAGAAAAAACAGCGACTCTTTATTTCTTGGTTCTTTTATCTTTAATGCCAAAGCAACAAATTCATTCTTCTGACGAATAACGCCGGTATTAATACCTTTAATACTGATAGCCATCAAAGGTTCTCCCTAACCATATATTTATTGATGTTCTGCATTTGAAACTATTGATAAAATTTACGAATGAATGATTTTACAGCGCTAATTAAAATAGCACAGATTAAAAGTGTGGCTCCACTTGTTGGAATTTAAATGATAAGTAATCGTGTCGAGTGTCCGAAATCGGACACTCAATAATGACTATTGTTGGCGTAATTGCAAATCCAACGGCGTTTTACTGGGCTCACCGCCAATTTCGCGCGCCAGTTTTGGGACCATATAGCCTGAAATCAGCGTCAGCAGCTCTCGCATGATTTTCCGCGCCTCATCGTCACTCACCATAAAGTGAGCGGCTCCTTGCACTTTATCCAAAACATGCAGGTAATAGGGCATTACGCCCGCATCAAACAGTGCATTGCTCAGGTTTGCCAGCGTTTGTGCGTTGTCGTTCACGCCACGCAGCAGGACGCTTTGATTAAGCAATGTGACACCCACTTTACGCAAGCTGGCCATTGCCTGACGAAATGTCTCATCAATTTCGTTCGCGTGATTAATGTGATTGACCAGCAGAATCTGCAGGGAAGAGTGCGCAAAACGCTCGACCAGTCCTTCAGTAATGCGCGCCGGGATAACAATCGGCAAACGGCTGTGAATTCGCAGACGCTTAATATGCGGGATGGTTTCCAGTTGCGTGAGCAACCAGTCAAGCTCGTGGTCCTTAGCCATGAGGGGATCGCCACCGGAGAAAATAATCTCATCCAGCTCAGGATGTGCGCTAATGTAGTCCAGGGCCACCTGCCAGTTACGTTTATTCCCCTGGTTCTCGGCATACGGGAAGTGGCGACGGAAGCAATAGCGGCAGTTTACCGCACATCCGCCTTTTACCAGCAGCAGCGCCCGGTTGCGATATTTGTGCAGCAATCCAGGAACGACGCTGTGCTGCTCTTCCAGTGGATCGGTAGAGAATCCGGGGGCGGCAACGAATTCATCCTGCGAGGTAAGCACCTGACGCAGTAGCGGATCGTTGGGGTTGCCTTTCTCCATGCGTGCGATAAACGATCGTGGCACGCGAAGGGCAAAAAGACGTTTTGCCTCACGACCAGCGAGCAAATTTTCATCAGCGTCTATATTCAAAAGACGTAATAGTTCATCCGGATCGGTGAGAACATCGGCAAGTTGTACTAACCAATCTTCTCTGGATGGGGTGTTTAGGGTTACAATATGCGCCATTTTGTGGCTTAGCTACCAGTTAACAATTTCAGAGGGCCTTATGGCGACTTACTATAGCAACGATTTTCGTGCCGGTCTTAAAATCATGATGGATGGCGAACCTTATGCGGTTGAAGCCAGTGAATTCGTTAAACCGGGTAAAGGCCAGGCATTTGCACGCGTTAAGCTGCGCCGCCTGCTGACCGGTACTCGTGTAGAGAAAACCTTCAAATCCACCGACTCCGCAGAAGGCGCAGACGTTGTCGATATGAACCTGACTTACCTGTACAACGACGGTGAGTTCTACCATTTCATGAACAACTCCACTTTCGAACAGCTTGCTGCTGACGCGAAAGCGGTAGGTGATAGCGCTAAATGGCTGCTGGATCAGGCTGAGTGCATCGTGACCCTGTGGAACGGTCAGCCTATCTCCGTGACCCCACCGAACTTCGTTGAGCTGGAAATCATTGAAACTGACCCAGGTCTGAAAGGTGACACTGCAGGTACTGGTGGTAAACCAGCGACGCTGTCCACCGGTGCAGTGGTTAAAGTTCCGCTGTTCGTACAGATCGGCGAAGTCATCAAAGTGGATACCCGCTCTGGCGAATACGTATCCCGCGTGAAGTAATATTCTTCATCTTTCAGGCTGCATCAGGCGGCCTGAATGATTTTGCGTATTTCTAAGATGTTGGTGCAGATTGCTGCGCCATACTTTTCCAGGGCAGGAATGATGAAACGTCTTCTCGGTCTTGTAATGCTTATCCTTTTCACCAGCACCCTCCTGGCGGGCTGTAATACGGCGCGCGGCTTCGGTGAAGATATCAAACATCTCGGTAATTCAATTTCTCACGCTGCCAGCTAGTCCCCTCATATTGTCTTAAAAATGGTCGTTTATCCGTCACCCCCCCAGATCTTGTCTATTATTAAGTAGCTATACACAAACAATATTGGCTAGAAAAGGAAGGCGTTATGGTTAAGAAGACAATTGCTGCGATCTTTTCTGTGTTGGTACTTTCTTCCGTATTAACGGCGTGTAATACGACGCGAGGCGTAGGTCAGGATATTTCTGAGGGCGGTAGTGCCATTTCTGGTGCAGCGACAAAGGCTCAGCAATAACTATGAACGGTACGACGCACCGTCGTACCGTTAATTCATCTTCTCAGGTAGAGAGAGAAACGGTGAAAAGCGATTCCCCAGGTGCAGCTTCATACGGATATTTCGCTTATAGGTGTATACCGTCTTACCATGAATGCAGAGCGCGGCGGCTATTGCATTGTTATCAACGCCATCCATCCACAACGACAGTACCTTCTCTTCCTGTGGTGTAAGCAGCGGTGTGGCATTTTTAGGTGTATCCAATACGGGGCGGATCTGTAGTGCATTCTGGATCGTGCGCGAAAGATCATGCAACGTGATGTGTTTGGACAATGTCGAGTGAACGGCAGAGTGAGGATGATCGATTGGGTTATGCGATCGGTCACCTGATTGTAGTAAAATCAGCGGGATGGCGCCGCAGCTCATAAAAAATGGTGCGATGGGGGGGCTGGAGTGAATATCGCTGAGAAAACTACATAAATCTGCGATTACCAGATGAGGCTTCCACTGCAAAATATGCTCTTTAGCCAACATCAGATTATTAATCCCTGACACCAGAAATGAAGAGTTGAACATACCAGAATGATTAAGCAAGGCCTCTATCCCTGTGCGGGTAAAGTGGCACCGGTCAATCACTAAAATTTTAAGCATAAACCTTTCGCATTCAGAAGAGGATCAAATGGCTTTCTGAGTTCAGAAAGCTCTTCATCATAGAGAAGTCCAATGTGAGCCAAATGCGGGAACTACGCCTCTAATTGGGCTTAATTCTTGCTTTAAGTAAGCAATGAATAAAAAGGTTGAAATTCATTTTCTCCCGGGCAAAAATGCCATTTCATACATCCGCTTTGCAGGACGACCTGCAAACGCATCTTTCACCCGGGGACGGCCCCATCGTGTACTGGAGCCTGTTATGTCCTGGATCGTTTTACTTATCGCGGGCCTGCTTGAAGTTGTCTGGGCGATTGGTCTGAAATATACCCACGGTTTTACCCGTTTAACGCCAAGTATTATCACCATTGCGGCGATGATCGTCAGTATCGCTATGCTTTCCTGGGCGATGAGAACGCTACCGGTTGGTACGGCTTATGCCGTCTGGACCGGGATTGGCGCGGTAGGGGCAGCCATTACCGGCATTCTGCTATTGGGCGAATCAGCCAGTCCGGCGCGTCTGCTCAGCCTGGGGTTGATTGTTGCCGGCATTATTGGCCTGAAGCTCAGCACCCACTAAGCGCCGGGTTGTTTTACCCAAATCAACTTGTTCACTTCAAACCCCTCCCGGGTCGCGACTGCCAGCATCTGCTGTTTCATCTCATCTGAAATCGTTGGGGTACGAGAGAGGATCCACAGATAGTCGCGATCCGGGCCGCAGACCAGCGCGTGACGATATTCCCTATCGAGCGCAATCACGTTATACCCGCCATAGAAAGGGCCGAAGAACGAGACCTTGAGCGCAGCGCGGTTTGGATCGCCGGTGAAATAGGCTTTACCCTCGGTTTTCTGCCACATTTCCCTGTCTGGGTTATAGCCCTTGTTGATCACATTGATGCCGCCGTCGTCGCGCAGGCTGTAGGTTGCGGTCACTTTTTCCAGTCCACGCTCGAATCGATGGTCGAAACGTGCAATTTCATACCAGGTGCCCAGATAGCGTTTGGCATCAAAGTTATTCACCACGGTAACGCCTTTCGGCGGTGTAGGGGAACTGCAAGCAACAACCAGAAATGCAGCCGTAACTGCAGCAACGACGGGCAGAATGCGCATAGTGTTTTCCTTGCTGTTTTTTGTTAAGTGTAGATGACAGCAGGAAAAAAAGATCAAGAATGGAGGCCCGATTTACCGGACCTCTTTGTCAGTTATTGCAACTTTTCCAGGATGCGCCAGGCGGCCTCTACGCGAGCCGGGTTAGGGTAGCTTTTGTTTGCCAGCATCACGATGCCAAGATTTTTTTCTGGCACGAAGGCAACGTAACTGCCAAATCCGCCAGTAGACCCTGTTTTATGCACCCATGAGGCTTTCACGGCCGGGGCTGGCGGATTTACCTCAACGGCGGGCAGCGCTGCCAGCGCCACTTTGCTGTCGCTACCGCTGATTATCGAGTCGGCTTTCACTGGCCAGTTCAGCATCTCCCAGCCCAGTCCCTGATACATATCGCCAATACGCCAGTAACGTGACTGCGCAAGCTCAATGCCCTGCTGGAGTGTTTTCTCCTTAACCTGGCTGGCGTCCATGTTGGCCTGAACCCAACGGGTCATATCGATGATGCTGGATTTCACGCCATAGGCTTCGGCATCAAGTTGGCCGGGGAAAACATGCACTGGCTTTCCTTCATGATAGCCCCAGGCATAATCTTTTTGTTCTCTCTGTGGAACCGTAATCCAGGTGTGTGTGAGTTTTAATGGTTGCAGGACGCGTCTGGTCAGTGCCTCTTCATAGCTCATCCCTGAAGGTTTCGCCGCCAGTGCGCCAAACAGACCAATGCTGGAGTTAGCATAGAGACGTTTAGCGCCCGGAGCCCACTGAGGTTGCCAGTTTTGATAAAAGTGCAGCAATGCGGTTTTATCCGTCACCTCGTCGGGGATCTGAAGCGGCAGGCCACCTGCCGTGTATGTGGCTAAGTGCAGCAGACTAATGTTCTGCCACTGTTTGCCTGTGAGTTCCGGCCAGTACCGAGTGACCGGATCGCTGAGTTTGATTTCGCCGCGGGCGATCGCATCGCCGCCCAGCACGCCATTGAAGGTCTTACTGACTGAACCGAGTTCGAACAGTGTGTTCTGTGTGATCGGACGATTATTGGTGATATCAGCTTTACCCCAGGTAAAGTAATACGGTTTTCCCTGGTAGATAACGGCCACGGCCATACCCGGAATAGCCTGTTCCTTCATCAGCGGTGTGATGGTGCGGTTAACGATATCGGCAATGTGTTGTTCTGTCTTAGGGGCGGCAAACGTGGAGAAAGGGGCGGCCAGCAGTAGCGCGCAGCATAACGATTTTTTCATCATGAAATCATTTCCGTAATAAAAAGCGAAAGGGTGTCCGGGCCCATCAGACGCGACCAGTTTGTTTGATTTGTACCGTGTTGACAAACGGTTAAATTTAGCAGCAGATATAAGTTTTTCTAACGGGTTAGATGATGACGCGTAGCTATATCCCACTTAATTCTCTACGGGCTTTTGAAGCGGCCGCCAGGCATCTCAGCTTTACCCGCGCAGCAATTGAGCTGAATGTAACGCATTCTGCCATCAGCCAGCATGTGAAAGCGTTGGAGCAGCAGTTGAATTGTCAGCTCTTTATTCGCGTTTCACGAGGCCTGATGCTCACGACAGAAGGTGAGAGTCTGTTACCTGTACTTAATGATTCTTTCGATCGTATGGCGGCGATGTTAGACCGCTTTGCCGGTAACCAGGCTCAGGAAAAACTGAAAATTGGTGTGGTGGGCACTTTTGCGGTGGGGTGCCTTTTCCCACTTCTGCACGATTTTAAACGGAGTTATCCGCATATCGATTTACAGCTTTCCACGCATAATAACCGTGTTGATCCTGCTGCAGAGGGGCTGGATTATACCATTCGTTATGGTGGTGGAGCCTGGCACGATACCGATGCGCAATATTTATGTAGCGCGCTGATGTCTCCGCTTTGTTCGCCCGCGCTGGCCTCTCGGATTCAGACTCCTGCAGATATCCTGAAATTTCCGCTATTACGATCGTATCGGCGTGATGAATGGGCGCTGTGGATGCAGGCCGCCGGAGAGGCTCCCCCTTCACCAACGCACAATGTGGTGGTGTTTGACTCGTCGGTCACCATGCTGGAAGCTGCGCAGGCGGGAATTGGCGTGGCAATCGCCCCGGTCAGAATGTTCACGCATTTGCTCAGTAGTGAACGTATCGTACAACCGTTTTTAACGCAGATTGATTTGGGAAGTTACTGGATTACGCGATTGCAATCCCGTCCGGAGACGCCTGCGATGCGTGAGTTTTCCCGCTGGTTGATCGGCGTTGTGCACAAATAAAAAGGCCCGCCAGTGGCGGGCCCAATAGGTAACAGCTGCGATTAGATAGTCAGAATGCCAATCGCTGTTACAACGGTCAGGATAGCAGCCAGGCCGTAGAATACCCATTTGCCAGCAGGCACGTGGATTTTCAGGTCATGCATCGCGTGGTGCATACGGTGTAAACCACACCACAGCGGCAGAACGATCATCAGGAACAGAAACGCACGTCCGATGAAGCTCTGAGCGAATGCCAGTACGCGTTCATAGCTGAAAGCATCAGGAACAAAGCCCAGCGGCAGCATAATGCCTACCAGCAGGATCATTACCGGCGCAATGATTGCGCTCCACATACCGCCTGCACCAAACAGGCCCCAGAATACGGGTTCGTCAGAGCGTTTTGGATTTGGATTAATCATTCCGGACTCCTTACCAGAACAGGGCAACAAACAGTATGACTACTGTAGCAACCACAGTGACTGCCCAGAGACCTTTGATGATCGGCTCTGGCCCCATTTTTTCGTCTTTTACGATGATGTTGGCGGCTTTCGGCGCCAGCTCAAACCAGGTTTTGGTATGCAGCAGCGCTGCTGCCAGGGCGATAATGTTAAGGATTACCACCACCGGGTTTTGCAAAAAGGCGACAAAGCCCATCCAGGACTCTGCACCATGCTTGAGTGCAAACAGGCCGATAATCAGTTCAATGCTGAACCAGACTGCCGGGACTGCCGTGCCTTCACGCAGCATGTAAAAACGATAAAATGGCAGCTTTTTCCACCAGGTGGACGTCATTGGCCGCACATAGGCTTTACGTTTAGTCGTCATCGTGCACTCCTTAGCGTGGTTTCAGGGTAGCGATAAGAAAGTCTTTTGAACTTTCAACTTTACCCTGCTGAATGGCCGCAGCCGGATCGACGTGTTTCGGGCAGACTTCGGAGCAGTAGCCCACGAAAGTACAGGTCCAGACGCCGTTCGGGCTGTTCAATTGAGCCATACGCTCCTTCTTACCGTGGTCGCGGCTATCTTCGTTGTAACGATGCGCCAGCGTAATCGCAGCCGGTCCAATGAACTCAGGGTTCAGGCCGAACTGCGGGCACGCGGCGTAGCACAGACCACAGTTGATGCAACCGGAGAACTGATGATACTTCGCCATTTGCGCCGGAGTCTGGGTGTTTGGACCCTGATCCGGTGTACGCGGGTTACCGATGATGTACGGTTTGATCGCTTCCAGGCTTTCGATAAAGTGCGTCATGTCGACGATCAGATCGCGCTCAATCGGGAAGTTGCCCAGCGCTTCAACTTTCATACCGTTGGTGTAATCACGCAGGAAGGTTTTGCACGCCAGTTTTGGCACGTTGTTGACCATCATGCCGCAGGAGCCGCAGATCGCCATACGGCAGGACCAGCGGTAGCTCAGATCCGGTGCCAGGTTATCCTTGATGTAGCCCAGCGCATCCAGCAGTGACGTGGTTTCATCATAAGGAACTTCGTAGAAAGCACTGTGCGGCGCGGTATCGGTTTCCGGGTTATAGCGCACCACCTCAACTTTCAGGTTTTTCATCTCAGCCATTCGCCTTCTCCTTCTTATCGGCTGCTTCCGCTTCGCCACCGTAAACACGTTTAGCCGGTGGCAGAGTGGTGATTTTCACGTCGCTGTATTCCAGGCGAGTCGTGCCGTCAGCATCGCGGAAGGCGAGGGTGTGTTTGAGGAAGTTCACGTCGTCACGCTCGGTGCAGCCTTCATCCAGACGCTGGTGCGCGCCGCGGGATTCTTTACGTGCCAGAGCGGAGTGCGCCATACATTCAGCAACGTTCAGACCGTGACCCAGTTCGATGGTGTACAGCAGGTCGGTGTTGAAGACGCTGGAAGTATCAGTGATACGTACGCGCTTGAAGCGCTCCTGCAGTTCCGCCAGCTTATCAACGGTTTTCTGCATCAGTTCCGGCGTACGGTAGATACCGCAACCTTCTTCCATGGAAATGCCCATTTCGTCACGGATCTTAGACCAGTTTTCGTTACCTTGCTGGTTAACCAGGTCTTTCAGACGTTTTTCAACGCCAGCAACCTGTGCATCCAGAGCGGCACTGTTTGCAGCGCCAGCCGTTGCAGCGCGTTCCGCAGCTTGTTCACCGGCCATACGACCGAAGACCACCAGTTCCGCCAGGGAGTTAGAACCCAGACGGTTAGCGCCATGCAGACCAACAGAGGAACATTCGCCGACAGCGAACAGACCTTTAATGCGGGTTTCACAGTGCTGATCGGTTTCGATACCGCCCATGGTGTAGTGCGCGGTCGGACGTACCGGGATCGGTTCTTTAACCGGATCGACACCCACGTAGGCTTTCGCCAGTTCGCAGATGAACGGTAGACGTTCGAGCAGTTTTTTCTCGCCGAGGTGACGCAGGTCGAGGTGAACCACATCGCCACGCGGAGTGGAAATGGTGTTGCCTTTGCGCCATTCGTGCCAGAAAGCCTGAGAAACTTTGTCGCGCGGACCGAGTTCCATATATTTGTTTTTCGGCTCGCCCAGCGGAGTTTCTGGGCCCATGCCGTAGTCTTGCAGATAACGATAGCCGTTTTTGTTGACCAGAATACCGCCTTCACCGCGGCAGCCTTCAGTCATCAGGATACCGGAACCAGGCAGACCAGTTGGGTGATACTGAACGAATTCCATATCACGCAGCGGAACGCCGTGGCTCAGCGCCATGCCCATACCGTCGCCGGTTACGATGCCGCCGTTGGTGTTGTAACGGTAAACACGACCCGCGCCGCCCGTTGCCATCACGACTGCGTTTGCACGGATTTGGACCAGGGTGCCTTCCATCATGTTCATGGCGACCAGGCCGCGAGCATGACCGTCGTCCACCAGGATATCCAGAACGAAATGTTCATCAAAGCGCTGAATTTGCGGGAACTGCAATGAAGTTTGGAACAGCGTATGCAGCATGTGGAAGCCGGTTTTATCCGCGGCAAACCAGGTACGCTCGATTTTCATGCCGCCGAAGCGACGTACGTTGACGCTACCGTCTTCACGGCGGCTCCATGGGCAGCCCCATTGTTCCAGTTGCGTCATTTCAGTTGGGCAGTGGTGGACAAAGTAATCCACGACATCCTGCTCACACAGCCAGTCTCCGCCTGCTACCGTATCGTGAAAATGGTAGTCAAAGCTGTCATGATCCTGCGCGACAGCAGCAGAGCCGCCTTCGGCAGCAACGGTATGGCTGCGCATTGGGTACACTTTTGAGATCAGTGCGATTTTAGCGTTGGGATTTGCTTGTGCGGCAGCAATTGCAGCACGTAATCCCGCGCCACCGGCGCCTATAATGGCAAGATCGGCTTGAAAGGTTTGCACGACATTCCTCCAGATTGTTGTTATTTCATCCCCGTCCGAATTCAGATGCTTAATCGGCTTCAAACAGGTTATGAACGCGTTTCCACTGCTCCTTTATAGGTACAATAGTATAGTCTTAGGGATGTGAGGGAAATTTGACGTGTTCGATTTTTTTAGCGTATCAGAGGGCTGAATTATCATTGAATTTGATTAATTTAATTACTAAACCACCCATTGTTACTTTTTTTACCCGCCAGCCAGTGTTTATTATTCCCGCGTGAAATTTGTCTCGCTAGCGCGATACGAGTAGACTTCGTGCCCTTGTCTGAAATCGGAGAAACAACCATGAGCGAAACGGCAACCTGGCAGCCGAGCGCGTCCATCCCCAATCTGTTAAAACGTGCAGCAATTATAGCGGAGATTCGTCGCTTTTTTGCCGATCGTGGAGTGCTTGAGGTTGAGACACCTTGCATGAGTCAGGCGACGGTAACGGACATCCACCTGTTCCCGTTCGAAACGCGTTTCGTTGGCCCTGGTCATTCCCAGGGGATGAACCTCTATTTAATGACCAGCCCGGAATACCATATGAAGCGCCTGCTGGTCGCAGGATGTGGCCCGGTGTATCAGCTATGTCGCAGCTTCCGTAATGAAGAGATGGGGCGTCATCATAATCCTGAGTTCACCATGCTTGAGTGGTATCGCCCACACTACGACATGTATCGCCTGATGAATGAAGTGGATGATTTGCTGCAGCAAGTGCTGGACTGTTCACCTGCCGAAAGCCTTTCTTACCAGCAAGCTTTCCAGCGTCATCTGGAGATTGACCCGCTGTCTGCGGATAAAACCCAACTGCGGGAAGTGGCGGCGAAGCTGGATCTCAGCAATATCGCCGATACCGAAGAAGACCGGGATACCTTGCTGCAACTGCTGTTTACAATGGGCGTTGAGCCGCATATTGGCAAAGACAAACCAACGTTTGTGTACCATTTCCCGGCCAGTCAGGCGTCACTGGCACAAATCAGTACCGAAGATCATCGGGTCGCTGAGCGATTTGAGGTTTATTACAAAGGTATTGAGCTGGCGAATGGTTTCCATGAGTTGACCGACGCGCGCGAGCAGCAGCAACGGTTCGAGCAGGATAACCGCAAACGTGCTGCACGTGGTTTGCCGCAGCAGGCTATCGACACCAACCTGCTTGAAGCGTTAAAGGTAGGGATGCCGGATTGTTCTGGCGTGGCGCTGGGCGTTGACCGTCTGGTGATGCTGGCGCTGGGCGCAGAGAGCCTGGCTGAGGTTATCGCATTTACTGTCGATCGCGCGTAACCCACTCTTCTTCAATGCAAAGTGGCGGTAAAATCGCCACTTTGTAGCATATTTTTTCATTTTCCCTCTAATGGCCACAATTTAATCCTGGGTATTTGATATCGTTCAGGTATCAATTCTGTGTTGATTTTTCTATCGCTGAACTCTGTAAAGAGAGCAGTGCCAATCGGTGAGCGGCGTTGGTTAAACGCTTGCCAGAGTAAGGGATGGTTTAATGACCCAAACAATAAAAAAGATGAGCCTGATTGGTCTCATCCTCATGATATTTACGTCAGTTTTTGGATTTGCCAATAGTCCTTCGGCTTTCTATTTAATGGGATACAGTGCTATTCCATGGTATGTATTTTCTGCATTGTTATTCTTTATTCCATTCGCGTTAATGATGGCAGAAATGGGGTCCGCCTATCGGAAAGAAGAGGGCGGAATCTATTCGTGGATGAATAATAGCGTTGGACCTCGCTATGCCTTTATCGGCACCTTTATGTGGTTCTCTTCCTATGTTATCTGGATGGTCAGTACTGCCGCGAAAGTCTGGGTACCTTTTTCAACCTTCCTGTTTGGCGCTGATATGACGCAGCACTGGCGTATCGTGGGGCTTGAGCCTACGCAGGTCGTCGGACTGCTCGCCGTTGGCTGGATGATTCTGGTGACCTGCGTGGCCTCCCGAGGTATTAATAAGATTGCCCGTATTACGGCAGTAGGCGGAATTGCCGTAATGTGTCTTAATTTAGTTCTGTTGTTAGTGAGTGTCGCTATTTTGTTATTAACTGGTGGCCACTTTGCTCAGGATATTAATTTTATCTCCTCGCCTAATCCGGGGTATCAGTCTGGTCTGGCCATGCTGTCATTTGTGGTATTTGCCATTTTTGCTTATGGTGGAATTGAAGCCGTTGGTGGACTGGTCGATAAAACGGAAAAACCCGAAAAGAACTTTGCAAAAGGCATTGTCTTTGCCGCTATCGTCATTTCAGTTGGTTATTCGCTGGCTATATTTTTGTGGGGTGTTAGCACCAACTGGCAGCAGGTATTAAGTAATGGCTCGGTTAACCTTGGTAATATTACTTATATCCTGATGAAAAGCCTTGGGATGACATTGGGTAATGCGCTGCACCTTTCCCCTGAAACGGCGATGACAATTGGGGTATGGTTCGCGCGAATTACCGGACTTTCTATGTTCCTCGCCTATACCGGCGCTTTCTTCACGCTCAGCTACTCGCCGTTGAAAGCGATTATTCAGGGTACGCCGAAGGCATTGTGGCCCGCGCCGATGACCAAACTGAATGCGGTGGGGATGCCGACGACCGCAATGTGGTTGCAGTGTCTGCTGGTAAGCCTGTTTATCCTGCTGGTTTCGTTTGGCGGCGATACGGCGTCAGCGTTCTATAACAAACTGACCCTGATGGCGAACGTTTCGATGACGCTGCCGTATCTGTTCCTTGCGTTGGCGTTTCCGTTCTTTAAAGCCCGCACGGGTCTGGAAAGATCATTTGTGGTCTTTAAAACCCGAGCGGCGACGCTACTGGCAACAGGTGTGGTGGTGCTGGTGGTGACGTTTGCCAACGTATTCACCATCATCCAGCCGGTGATTGAAGCCGGGGACTGGAACAGCGCATTGTGGATGACCGGTGGCCCGATCTTCTTCTCGCTGCTGGCGATGACGATTTATCAGAACTACAGCCGCCGCGTTAACCGTCAGCCGGTTCTGGTGACAGAGTAAATTGGGCCGTTGTAGGCCGGATAAGGCAATGCCGCCATCCGGCAATCAGCATCGAATTGCCTGATGGCGCTACGCTTATCAGGCCTACAAGACCCACACCGTAGCTTGGCGTCACTGCGTTCGAGCTACTCAGGTATTACAAACTTCCCGCCGGGCGACTGCCTCTTCCTGCAGAACTTAATGTTCTCCCTGTTTGCTTACCGCCGAGGCTCTCCAGACGCATCTGGAACGGTGGGAATGGCATATCAATACCATGCTCGCGGAAGCCTGCCAGAATCAGCTGGTGGATTTCATGGCGCAGCGGCATGCGATGCCCCATTTCAGCGGCATAAATACGCAGTTCGAAGATTTGAATCCCCTGCTGCAGGTCAACCAGGAAGACTTCCGGGGCAGGTGTGTCGATCACCAGTGAACAGCGGTGTGCGGCAGTAAGCAGGATCTGCGTCACCTCCTCGCTGTTCGCCTCCGACGGCGCCGGGATGGTTAACACCACGCGGGTGACCGAATCGGACAACGACCAGTTGATAAACTGCTCGGTGATAAAGGCTTTGTTGGGCACAATGATCTCTTTGCGGTCCCAGTCGCTGATGGTCGTGGCGCGGGTATTAATTTTCGTCACGCTACCGGTGAGATCGCGAATGGTCACCGTGTCGCCAATACGGATTGGTTTTTCAAACAGGATGATCAGACCGGAAATAAAGTTGGCGAAGATCTCCTGCAAGCCAAAACCCAGCCCCACACCGAGAGCGGCTACCAGCCACTGCAATTTCGACCATTCGATACCGATCATCGAGAAGCCAACCAGACCGCCAATCAGCATTAGCAGGTACTTGGTGATGGTGGTGATGGCGTAACCGGTGCCGGGGGTTAAATCCAGGTGCTGCAGCAACGCCAGTTCCAGCAATGCGGGCAGGTTTCGCACCAACTGCGTGGTGATGATAAACACCAGAATCGCAATTAACACTGCACCCAGTGTAATGGGCTCTAAACTTTCCACGCCCTGCACCGTGGAGGTGACATCCCACAGTGAGATATTTTCCAGAAAGCCGAAAGCGGAATGAATTTCTGACCACAGCACGATAACCGAAAGCAGGGCGATGAGCATCAGGATAGAACGCACCAGGCGCAGCGATTGTGCGCTGATCGCATCCAAATCTACTTCGCTTTCATCAACATCAATTGTGCCTTCAAGGCTGGTGGAATGCGGCGGTTCTTCTTCACCTCGCGCGCGCTGCGCCAGCATTTCGGCGCGTCGATGCTTGGCACGATCGAAGGCCAGACGGCGCCGTTGGATTAGCATCCAACGGCGGATGACGTGATAGACCACCAGTAACAAGAACCAAATTGCTACCGAAGTCTCCAGGCGCGCCAACAGGGCTTGTGATGTTGCCAGGTAGCCCACAGCTGCCGCGAGAATAGCAATCAGCGGTGCACCCATCAGCATATTCCACAGCATGCTGTTGACCATGTTGTCGCCATTGCCTTCTTTGTCGAGATACAGCGGTATGCCGGCGCGTTTCAGGCTCAGGGTCACGATCGCCAGCGCTCCGCAAATCAGGATAAAGCACAGGCGCCCCAATGAGGCGGAGAATTCCCGGTCATTGAGGTTATCAAACATAATCACCGCCATGATCAGCGGGACAATCAGCCCGATACTCATCAGGTAATAGTGCATGGCCTTCGCGACACGGTTACGCGGCCAGCCAAAGTGGGCAATGAACAGACCGTTGGGACGCGCAAAGGTGGCGCAAATCATTACCGCCCATAGCATAGGCACCGTGGCGGTAACGCCATCGCCGATAGCAACAGCCAGCGGGTAAGGCCAGGCTTCCTGCAACCCGTAACCGAGCGTTGCCCACAGCACCGGCAGCGGTGAGGCGACGAGTATCGACCAGAATACCGTGCGTATCGTCAGCCAGAAGTGATCCTGGGTTACTTTACCAACACGCGCTGACGAGCGTTCCAGAAAGCGGGTAAAGTGTTTACGTGAAGAAAGGCTAAACCCAACCAGCACCAGTGCACCGAACAGTGGTAGCAGCGTTTCCTTGCTGGTCAGCATCATGATAGTGGCTTTGCCAAGCTGATTAAATGTATCGAGTGAGATCAGACGGCGCAGGTCCTGAACAATGTCGACGGGCCAGGAGAGCGAGATGGGGCTGACGTCTGATGTCCAGAACAGATAACGGTGCGTCGCCTCGTTGACCTCCTTCAGGGCGTCTTCCAGTTGGCTATTGGAGACTTTTAGCTTAGTGAGCTCGAGGATCAGCGTATCGCCACCCTGTAGCAGAGAGTTCAGTAGTTCACGCTGAGTGCGTAACTGGGCGTTGAGAATGCTGCTCTGCTCAGCGGTTAGCGGTTGTCCGTCGGCCTGGTGAATTTGACGTAATTGCGGCTGCTTGTTGAGGAGGTCTTCATAGCGCATACGGTGTACGCGCAGCTGCGCCATTTCGGTATCTAACTGCTGGGGTTTGGGCATTTCTGGCAGGCGAGAAACTTGTGCACGCAGTGCTTCCCCCAGCATATTCGAGACGCCAAGCCATTGTGACTGTTCCCGCAGCGTATTCAGCGCCTGACGTACCTGCAACGTTTGGCTGGTGGCCTGACGCTGCTGGGAGGCGACCAGATCCATACGTTGCGCCTGCTGATTGAGCGCCTGAGACAGCTCACGGTTAACTTTAAACTGGTCAATGATGCCTTCCGGCAATCCTGCGCTGTTTTCTGCCAACAGTTCCGTGCTCTCCAGCGCACGTTCGGCTTCACGCTGGCGCTGGCTGTTGAGTTGGTTGCGTAATGCTTGCAGATAAGCGTCGAGTTGTTGGCTCTGCTTTTCTGCCAGTTCGGAGCGCATTCGCGCCAGTTCCTGGCGGTTATTGGCGGAAAGCTGCGCCAGTTCCAGTTCATCGACCTGGGCTTTAAGCCTGGCGGATTCCGCCTGCATCGCCTGATTGAGCGCTGAGTTACTGTTAGCTGTACCCAGGCGTCGCTCAATATCATTTAACTGGCGGCGGGCATCGGTTTGTTGCTGAGGAAGCTGGCTTAACGAGTCGGCGATTTCCCGGGCGCGATCCTGCTCCTGTTGAGCCTGGCGGCTTTTATCCAGTAACTGACTGCTGACCTGAAGGATCTCCTGGTTTAATGCATCCGTCGTGAGACCTGTTGGTACGCTACGCGGTTCGTCGCGCAGGTTATTTAGCTGTGCGCGTAACGTGGCGGACAGCTTGGGGAAGTTATCGATAACCTGCTGATATTGTTCAGCACGCTCAAGGGAGCCTTTCCGCTCCTCAAGGGCATTCAGCGCGGACTGGAGCGCCTCAACGGTTTCTGGCTGAGCGGGTTTCGCCGCTTTTGCCTGCTCCAGTTCCTGGGTGAGTTGTTTGGCATCGGGGGCCGTCGCAGCGTACGCCCCCAGGCTGAGGCACCAGGCCATCAGAAAAGTGATAATCAGGCGCACTGCAGCGATCCCTATGGTTAACTTTCGTCTTTTTTGTCGTCAACCAGCGGGCTGACGTCGTGTTCTGCTTCGATTTCTTCTTTCGGCAATGGCGCGGGTTCTGCCTCTGGCGTCACAAAGGTCTCGGTAGAGATGGCCATTGGCTGGCCAATTTTGGTTACCGACAGATCCTGCAACTGTGCAACCAGGTTAACTTTGCCTGGCGCGAACAGGTTGATGACGGTGGAACCGAGTTTAAAGCGGCCCATTTCCTGACCTTTCAGCAGCGCCACAGAGCCTTCGCTTTCGCCTTCCGGCCATGTCCAGCGTTTGATCACGCCTTCACGCGGTGGGGTAATGGTGCCAGCCCATACGGTTTCAATGCTGCCGACGATGGTCGCGCCGACCAGAATCTGCACCATCGGGCCAAATTCGGTATCAAACAGGCAAATAACACGTTCGTTGCGGGCAAACAGGTTCGGCACATTCTGAGCGGTCAGGATGTTCACAGAGAAGAGATCGCCTGGCACGTACATCATTTCACGCAGGATACCGTTACACGGCATATGTACACGGTGGTAATCGCGTGGAGACAAGTAAGTGGTTACAAACGTCCCGTTACGGAATTTATCCGCCATCTGGTAGTTGCCTGCCAGCAGCGCTTCAAGGGTGTAGCTATGCCCTTTAGCCTGCAGCAGTTTGTCTTCTTCGATACTGCCTAACTGGTTAATCACGCCGTCAGCGGGCATGACCAGTATGTTTGGATCGGTATTGATCGGGCGTGCATCTTCGCGCAGTGGGCGAACAAAGAAGTCGTTAAAGGTACGATAGCTGGCGGTGTCCGGCTTTTGCGCCTCTTTCATATCGACCTTGTAATATTTCACGAACAGATCGATAACCAGTTTAGTCAGCCATCCTGCTCGTTTGCTTGCACCCCAACCCGCCAGGCGAGTGAGCCATAGTTTCGGCAGAATGTATTGTAGCGAAAGCTTAAATGAGTTTAACAAGGTAGCCTCCAGGCCATAATTTGTTCCCGATCCGACATATGAGCCGGATCCTGAAAAAAAGGGGGACGATTCTAGCGATGCTTAGCTTAGTTGTCAGTTGTCTGTATCAGAAAAGTTTTTACGCGTTTTTACCTGCGCCATGCTTTCCAGGATGCGGTGATAATTTTCAAACCGAATCTCAGCAATTTTCCCTTCCTCGACAGCTTCACGAATTGCACAGCCCGGATCTGCATCATGTTTACAGTCGCGGTACTTGCAATGACCTAAATAGTCATGAAATTCGACAAAGCCATCAGTGATTTGTTCCGGCTCCAGGTGCCACAGCCCAAACTCACGTACACCAGGGGAGTCGATGACATCGCCGCCGTGAGGGAAGTGGTACAGGCGAGACGCTGTGGTGGTGTGCTGCCCAAGACCAGAGTTGTCGGAGACATCATTGGTCAGGATCTCTTCCTGCAGGCCGAGAAGGTTATTGAGCAGGCTGGATTTTCCTACGCCTGACTGACCGGCAAAAATGCTGATGCGATCGGTCAACGCTGCTTCAAGCGGTTTCAGACCGTCTTTGGTGCGGCTGGAGACCATCAACACGCGATAACCAATGTTGCGATAGATGTCCATCTGTTCGTTAACAAAGGCCATACCTTCGTCATCCAGCAGATCGATCTTATTCAGTACGATAATCGGTTCAACGTGCAAGGTTTCGCAAGCTACCAGATAGCGGTCGATAATATTCAGTGACAGCTCAGGTAAGATGGCTGAGACAATTACGATTTGATCAATGTTGGCCGCAATGGGTTTCACCCCGTCGTAAAAGTCCGGGCGAGTGAGTACTGAGGTACGCTCATGTACCGCCTCAACGATCCCTTTGACATTCACGCCTTCAGCCGCCGCTTTACCCGGACGCCAGACTACACGATCGCCGGTAACCAGCGAACGAATGGTACGGCGGATGTTGCAACGGTGAATTTCCCCGTCAGCAGATTCTACGTCGGCATGCATGCCAAAACGGCTGATAACGATGCCTTCAGCAGTCTCGCCGAACAGGTTGTCGTCGTAGTCGGGCTTCTCCGCGGACGTTTTAAGACGACGCTGGTGATTGGCGTTCACGCGGCGCTGTTGGCCTTTGGAGAGTTTATTCTTACTCAATCGGACTGGCTCCTGGTCGCCCATAATGGGCAAAACATTTATGATACACGCAATTTTAGATGAATATAGTCACACTGAATGTGACGCTGAAGGGTGGAAAATAGCATGAGTGCCAATGAAAACAACCTGATTTGGATCGATCTGGAGATGACAGGTCTGGATCCCGAGCGCGATCGCATTATTGAGATCGCTACGCTAGTGACTGATGCCAACCTGAATATCCTGGCTGAAGGACCGACAATTGCGGTGCATCAGTCTGATGAGCAACTGGCGTTAATGGATGACTGGAACGTACGTACGCATACCGGAAGTGGGCTGGTGGAACGCGTAAAAGCGAGCACCATGGGCGATCGTGAAGCCGAACTGGCGACGCTGGCCTTTTTAAAAGAGTGGGTTCCGGAAGGAAAATCACCAATCTGCGGCAACAGCATCGGTCAGGATCGTCGTTTCCTGTTTAAATATATGCCGGAGCTGGAGGCGTATTTCCATTATCGCTATCTGGACGTCAGCACGCTTAAAGAGTTGGCCCGTCGCTGGAAACCAGAGATCCTTGATGGCTTCAAGAAACAAGGAACGCACCAGGCGATGGACGATATTCGTGAATCGGTTGCCGAGCTTGCTTACTATCGCGAACATTTCATTAAGCTTTGATTTTGTGGATTGCCGGGTGGCGGCTACGCCTTACCCGGCCTACGAATATCGTTCCTGTGAGCTTGCACTGAGGCAGAATTGTCGCTAAATTAGACGACTTGCCGATAAATTCAGCACTTAAACAGAAAAACGAAAAAATCGCTTTTCGGGGGGTTGCAGCTAAACGGATTTCTCGTATAATGCGCCTCCCGTAACGACAGAGAATTACGCGTTACGGCAGCAACAAAAGCAGTACAGATTTGCGGGAATAGCTCAGTTGGTAGAGCACGACCTTGCCAAGGTCGGGGTCGCGAGTTCGAGTCTCGTTTCCCGCTCCAAAA
>NZ_JAOWGQ010000057.1:33937-106923 GCF_030333085.1 Citrobacter sp. Cpa228
CGAATTGCGACAAGGCGGCAACTGAATGAGTCCTTAGGAGCTTACTGAAGTAAGTGACTCAGGCGAATGAAGGCGGCCAACGCAGTAGCGGTTCGAAAGACGAAGATTATGCGGGAATAGCTCAGTTGGTAGAGCACGACCTTGCCAAGGTCGGGGTCGCGAGTTCGAGTCTCGTTTCCCGCTCCAAAATTTGAAAGTGCTTATAAGCACAGACCACCAATCGCAGGATTTCGAATTGCGACAAGGCGGCAACTGAATGATTCCTTAGGAGCTTACTGAAGTAAGTGACTCAGGCGAATGAAGGCGGCCAAAGCAGTAGCGGTTCGAAAGACGAAGATTATGCGGGAATAGCTCAGTTGGTAGAGCACGACCTTGCCAAGGTCGGGGTCGCGAGTTCGAGTCTCGTTTCCCGCTCCAAATTCTTACCTCAATAAAAATATCCACAACGAATAATCGCGTTGGGGACGTTTTTTTTCGTCATTGACATACTCTTGTAAACAGACTTATCCACAGGTTCGGGTATTATCCCTGGAATACAAAAAACTTCGCTGGGTGAATAGTATCATTTTAACTATTTGAAATTATTGAATTAATTATCATTTCAAATTGTTAATGCGATCACTTGACGATCTTTTCCCTCTTGAATATCAATGTGTTTTTATTTTTATACACAAGCTGTGGATGACTTACGCGTCGCGCGGCAGCCCCTTTTCAATGACCCTGACCAAACGTTGTTTCTTCGGTAACTGCACCTCAACTACGCAGGCATTTCGCTTCTCAATTTGCTGAGCAACCGCCCAGTCTATGTGTTCGTCGAGAAGTGGGTGCTCACCTCTGCGACTTTCCAGCGCGTGAATAACCGCTTCATCCCATGGGGCATTACCCAACGCAACGGCGATATTTCGCAGCCAGCGCAGGTGGCCAATACGGCGAATGGCAGAACCTTCCGTGACTTTTAAAAACCACGCCTCGCTCCAGCTAAACAGTGCTATTAACTCTGGAGCATGAAGCTGCTTACGGGGGGAGAAGTCATCCTCTGTCGTCAACTGCGAATAGCGGTTCCACGGACAAATGAGCTGACAATCATCGCAGCCGTAAATTCGATTCCCCAGCAGAGGACGAAATTCTTCTGGGATCGCGCCTTCCAGTTCGATAGTGAGATACGAAATACAGCGGCGTGCATCTACCGTGTAGGGTTCCACGATGGCTCCGGTGGGGCAGATGGTCATACAGGCAACACACTTCCCGCAGCCTTCTTCGACTGGCTTATCGACCGGCAGGGGCAAGTCGATCAGTAATTCCCCGAGGAAGAAAAATGATCCCGCTTCGCGATTGAGGATAAGTGAGTGCTTACCTGTCCAGCCAAGCCCGGCTTTTTCCGCCAAAGGACGCTCAAGAATGGGCGCGGAATCGACAAAAGGTCTAAAATTCAGCGAAACGCAGTGCTGTTGAATCCTCTCTCCCAGCTTTTTTAAGCGGTTACGCAGCAGCTTATGGTAGTCGCGCCCAAGCGCGTAACGGCTGACGTAACCGAGTGAGGGGTTTTTCAACGTACTGGCAAAGGCTGCATTAGCAGGAAGATAGTTCATACGTACGCTGATGACGCGTAGCGTACCGGGTAATAATTCGTGAGGTCGGGCGCGCATCATGCCGTGACGGGCCATCCAGTCCATCTCGCCGTGGTATTGTTTATCCAGCCAGGCCTGCAGTTTGGGCTCCGCTTCGCTGAGGTCAGTATCGGCAATACCGACCTGCTGAAAGCCAAGCTCCAGCCCCCACTGCTTAATATTTTGCGCTAACTGATTGAGATCGAGGGGCTCTGACATGATGGACCATACAATGAAGAAAAACCTCGCAAGTATACCACACTCCATCTGGCACGCCGATGACATCAGGCGGATGGAGCAAGAGGCGGCAGACAGTTTAGGGCTGACGTTGTACGAGCTGATGCAACGGGCGGGAGAGGCGGTGTTTCAGGTCACCCGCGAACGCTATCCGAATGCCCAACACTGGCTGGTGCTATGCGGTCATGGCAACAACGGCGGTGATGGTTACGTGGTGGCAAGGCTTGCCAAAGCGCAGGGGCTTGACGTTACGTTGCTGGCGCACGAGAGTGATAAACCGCTGCCCGAGGACGCACTGCAGGCGCGTGATGCCTGGCTTAATGCGGGGGGCGTCATTCACTCTACAGACATCGTCTGTCCTGGTCGTGTGGATGTCATTATCGACGCGTTATTGGGGACCGGTTTAAAACAGGCACCGCGCGAACCTCTCCAGACGCTGATTGAGCATGCCAATGCCCATCCTGCCCCCATCGTCGCCGTAGATATTCCTTCTGGTTTGCTGGCACAAACAGGAGCGACGCCGGGGGCAGTCATCAACGCTGCGCACACCGTTACCTTTATTGCGCTCAAGCCAGGCCTGCTCACCGGTAAAGCTCGCGATGTCACCGGACGTCTGCATGTTAACGCACTCGGGCTGGACGACTGGCTGGCGGGGCAGAACGCGCCGCTGCAACGTTTTGATGCTCAACAGCTTGCGCACTGGCTAACGCCGCGTCGACCTACCTCGCACAAAGGCTCCCATGGTCGGTTGGTGATTATTGGCGGTGACCACGGCACGGCGGGTGCCATTCGTATGGCCGGTGAAGCGGCGCTGCGTGCGGGGGCTGGGTTGGTCAAAGTACTGACGCGCAGTGAAAATATCGCCCCCATTTTGACTGCCCGACCGGAACTCATGGTCGATACGCTAACGCCGAAGACGCTGGAAGAGAGCCTGGCATGGGCGGATGTTGTAGTGATAGGACCAGGGCTTGGTCAGCAGGAGTGGGGCAAAAAAGCACTGCAAAAGGTCGAGAATTTTCGCAAACCGATGCTCTGGGATGCCGATGCGCTGAACCTGCTGGCAATCAATCCCGATAAACGTCACAATCGCGTGATCACGCCGCATCCTGGTGAAGCCGCGCGGCTGCTGGGCTGTTCCATTGCAGAAATTGAAGACGATCGCTTACTTTGTGCGCAACGTCTGGTAAAACGGTACGGAGGCGTGGTAGTGCTGAAAGGCGCGGGTACGGTTGTTGCTGCTGAACAAACTGAGATGGGTATTATTGATACCGGCAATGCCGGGATGGCCAGCGGCGGAATGGGTGATGTGCTTTCCGGTATTATTGGCGCATTGCTCGGACAGAAGCTTACCCCGTATGATGCAGCCTGTGCGGGATGTGTTGCGCATGGTGCGGCAGCGGATGTGCTGGCGGCGCGTTTTGGTACGCGCGGCATGCTGGCGACAGATCTCTTTACCACGCTACAGCGTATTGTTAACCCTGATGTGATTGACGTTTATCATGATGAATCGAGTAATTCCACTACCTGATGAACAGGCGACTTTAGACCTGGGACTGCGGGTAGCTAAAGCCTGTGACGGCGCGACGGTAATTTATTTGTACGGCGACCTGGGGGCGGGTAAAACCACTTTCAGCCGGGGATTCCTGCAGGCGTTAGGCCACAAAGGTAATGTAAAAAGCCCCACCTACACGCTGGTTGAACCTTATTCGCTCGATAATTTGATGGTATATCACTTCGATCTGTACCGACTTGCGGACCCGGAGGAGCTGGAATTTATGGGGATCCGCGATTATTTTGCCAATGATGCCATCTGCCTGGTGGAGTGGCCGCAACAAGGTAAAGGTGTACTGCCAGACCCGGACGTCGAAATACACATTGAATATCAGGCGCAAGGTCGGGAGGCGCGCGTAAGCGCAGTCTCCTCATCGGGTGAATTATTGCTGGCGCGTTTAGCCGAATAACCTTAAGGGTGGCGGGATGATTTATCGCATCAGAAACTGGCTGATGGCAACCCTGGTCCTGCTGTGCGCGCAGGCAGGAGCCGCCAGCCTCTCCGATCTTCAGGTTTCCAATGGCGATCAACAGGCGCGGATCACGCTGAGCTTTATTGGCGATCCTGAATACGCCGTGACCCAGGACGGGAAACGCACCGTCGCGCTGGATATTAAACAAACCGGAGTGATTCAGGGATTACCGCTGCTGTTTAGCGGCAATAATCTGGTGAAATCTATCCGCTCCGGCACGCCAAAAGATGCGCAGTCTCTGCGCCTGGTGGTGGATTTAACCGAGAACGGCAAGGCCGAAGCCGTTAAACGCCAGAACGGCGGTAATTATACCGTTGTGTTTACCATCAAAGCGGATGCGCCACCGCCGCCGCCTCCACCTCCACCTCCAGTGGTTGCTAAGCGTGTTGAAACGCCGGTTGTCGCCCCGCGTCCTGCCGTGCCTGCGCGTAACCCGTTTAAAGCAGAGAACGATCGCACTACGATCGTTACCAACAGTAATACCTCCACACGACCTGCGGCGCGCGCCAGCTCCGGCAGCGGTGAAAAAGTGGTTATTGCCATTGATGCAGGACACGGCGGGCAGGATCCGGGGGCGATTGGCCCTGGCGGCACGCGTGAGAAAAACGTCACGATTGCCGTGGCGCGTAAACTGCGCAGTTTGCTCAATGATGACCCGATGTTTAAAGGCGTACTCACCCGTGATGGCGATTACTTTATCTCGGTGATGGGGCGTTCAGACGTCGCGCGTAAACAAAACGCCAATTTCCTGGTCTCTATCCATGCGGATGCCGCGCCAAACCGGGATGCCACCGGCGCTTCCGTCTGGGTACTGTCCAACCGTCGGGCGAACAGTGAGATGGCCGGCTGGCTGGAACAGCACGAGAAGCAATCAGAGCTGTTGGGCGGCGCAGGCGATGTGCTGGCAAACAGCCAGTCCGATCCTTATCTCAGCCAGGCCGTGCTGGATCTGCAGTTCGGCCATTCGCAACGTGTCGGGTATGATGTGGCGACCAGCATGATCGGCCAGTTAGAACGTATTGGCTCGATGCATAAACGCCGCCCGGAACACGCCAGCCTTGGCGTATTACGCTCGCCGGATATCCCGTCAGTGCTGGTCGAAACCGGTTTTATCAGCAACAACAGCGAAGAGCGTCTGTTGGCGAGTGATGATTATCAGCAGCAACTGGCCGAGGCGATTTACAAAGGATTGCGTAACTATTTCCAGGCGCACCCAATGCAAACCGGGCCGCAGGGCGCACCGGCGCAAACCGCCAGTGCGGTATCGCCTGGTAACACGTTAACAAATTAAGGATTAGCCATGCCGATTCAGGTTCTACCGCCACAGCTGGCGAACCAGATTGCCGCAGGCGAGGTGGTAGAACGGCCTGCGTCAGTGGTGAAAGAGCTGGTGGAAAACAGCATTGATGCCGGTGCGACGCGCATTGATATTGATATCGAGCGCGGCGGCGCCAAGCTTATCCGTATTCGTGACAACGGCTGCGGGATTAAAAAAGACGAGCTGGCGTTAGCGCTGGCCCGCCATGCCACCAGTAAAATTGCCTCGCTTGACGATCTCGAGGCCATCGTGAGCCTCGGATTTCGCGGCGAAGCGCTGGCCAGCATCAGCTCTGTTTCTCGTTTAACCCTGACGTCGCGTACACAAGAACAGGCTGAGGCCTGGCAAGCCTATGCAGAAGGGCGCGACATGGATGTGACGGTTAAACCTGCCGCACATCCGGTGGGAACCACGCTGGAGGTGTTAGATCTGTTCTACAACACCCCGGCGCGGCGCAAGTTTATGCGCACCGAAAAAACCGAATTTACTCATATTGATGAGGTTATTCGCCGCATTGCGCTGGCACGTTTTGATGTGACGATTAATTTGTCACACAACGGCAAAATGGTGCGCCAGTATCGTGCCGTAGCGGCGGATGGACAAAAAGAGCGCCGACTGGGCGCGATATGCGGCACGCCGTTTCTGGAACATGCGCTGGCGATTGAATGGCAGCATGGCGATTTAACGCTGCGCGGCTGGGTGGCCGATCCGAACCACACAACGGCAGCGCTGGCGGAAATTCAGTACTGCTATGTGAATGGCCGGATGATGCGCGATCGGTTGATCAACCATGCTATTCGTCAGGCCTGTGAAGATAAGCTGGGCGCCGATCAGCAGCCCGCTTTTGTTCTGTATCTGGAAATCGACCCGCATCAGGTGGATGTAAACGTGCATCCAGCCAAACATGAGGTACGTTTTCACCAGTCTCGTCTGGTGCATGATTTTATTTATCAGGGCGTGTTAAGCGTCCTACAACAGCAGTTGGAAACCTCGCTGCCGTTGGTTGATGACGAAGAGCTCGCCCCAAGACATATCCCGGAAAATCGCGTAGCGGCAGGGCGTAACCATTTTGCCGAACCTGCGCCAGCGCGTGAACCTGCTACTCCCCGTTATTCTGCCTCTTCCGGCAGCGGAAGTGGTCGCCAGGGGCAGGCAAGCGTCAGTTGGCCGCATGCCCAGCCTGGATATCAAAAGCAGCAGGGCGAAATTTATCAGCGCCTGCTGCAGACACCGGCTCCGATGCACAAACCGCCGGTCGCTGAAACACCGACAGCACCTCTTACCGGCAACAGTCAGGGGTTTGGAAGGGTGCTGACTATCGTAGGGACCGACTGTGCATTACTGGAAAGCGAGGGCCAGATTCGGTTGCTGGCATTACCAGTGGCGGAACGGTGGTTGCGGCAGGCGCAGCTTACGCCCGGGCAGACCCCTGTTTGCGCTCAGCCATTGCTGATCCCGTTACGTTTAAAAGTCAACGCCGATGAAAAAGCGGCGCTGCAAAAAGGACAGAGCCAACTGGCTGAGCTGGGCATTGAATTTCAACTGGATGCGCAGCATGTGACCATCCGGGCGGTGCCTTTACCCTTACGCCAACAAAATTTACAAATCTTGATTCCTGAACTGATAGGCTACCTGGCGCAGCAAACCGTATTCGAAGCGGGCAACATTGCGCAGTGGATTGCTCGTAACCTGATGAGCGAGCATCCGCAGTGGAGCATGGCCCAGGCGATTACGCTGTTGGCGGATGTTGAGCGGCTCTGCCCACAACTCGTGAAGGCGCCGCCGGGTGGTCTGTTACAACCTGTTGATTTACATTCGGTAATGAACGCCCTGAAACATGAGTGATACCTGTAAGGCGAGCCTGCCAAAGGCAATTTTTTTGATGGGGCCGACGGCCTCCGGTAAAACGGCATTAGCAATTGAATTGCGTAAAGTTTTGCCCGTAGAGTTGATAAGCGTTGATTCCGCCCTTATTTACAAGGGGATGGATATCGGCACCGCGAAGCCTGATGCTGATGAATTGAAGGCCGCACCACACCGATTGCTGGATATTCGTGATCCGGCGCAAGTGTATTCTGCTGCGGATTTTCGTCGCGATGCGCTAGCCGAGATGGCCGATATCACCGCAGCGGGGCGTATCCCGCTGTTAGTGGGTGGCACGATGTTATATTTCAAAGCGTTGCTTGAAGGGTTGTCACCGTTACCGTCGGCAGATCCGGAGGTCAGGGCCAGAATCGAGCAGCAGGCGGCAGAGCTTGGATGGGACGCGTTACACCGACAGCTTCAGGAGATTGACCCGGTAGCTGCAGCGCGGATTCATCCAAATGATCCGCAAAGACTTTCCCGGGCACTGGAAGTTTTTTTCATTTCGGGTAAAACTTTAACGGAGCTGACGCAAACGTCAGGAGATGCTTTGCCGTATCAGGTGCACCAGTTTGCGATCGCTCCGGCGAACCGTGAATTGCTCCATCAGCGAATTGAGCAGCGTTTTCATCAGATGTTAGCTTCAGGTTTTGAAGCAGAAGTCCGGGCGCTTTTTGCCCGAGGAGATTTGCATACGGATTTGCCTTCCATTCGTTGTGTCGGGTATCGCCAGATGTGGTCATACATTGAAGGCGAAATTTCACACGATGAAATGGTTTATAGAGGTGTTTGCGCCACGAGGCAGTTAGCGAAGCGGCAGATAACCTGGTTGCGTGGTTGGGAAGGGGTGCACTGGCTTGACAGTGAAAAGCCTGACCAGGCGCGAAACGAAGTATTACAGGTTGTTGGTGCTATCGCGAACTGAATGTGTACAATTGAAACGTATCGTGCGCAATTTTTCAGAACCATAAGGTTCAATACGCAAAGTCATTCAAGTTGCATCAAGGCAGCAAGAGAGTGAATCCCCAGGAGCTTACTCAAGTAAGTGACAGGGGGGAACGAACGTCGCTAACGTAGAGGCAACCTGAAGGATGAAGCGTATTAAGTACAAATAAGCATATAAGGAAAAGAGAGAATGGCTAAGGGGCAATCTTTACAAGATCCGTTCCTGAACGCACTGCGTCGGGAACGTGTTCCAGTTTCTATTTATTTGGTGAATGGTATTAAGCTGCAAGGTCAAATCGAGTCTTTTGATCAGTTCGTGATCCTGTTGAAAAACACGGTCAGCCAGATGGTTTATAAGCACGCGATTTCTACGGTTGTCCCGTCTCGCCCGGTTTCTCATCACAGTAACAATGCCACCGGCGGCACTGGCAGCAACTACCATCACGGTAGCAACGCGCAAGGTTCATCTGCGCAACAGGACAGCGAAGAAACCGAATAAGGTTGTCAGCTGTTTTACACACGGGGAGCCAGCGATCCTGCGTTCCCCGTTGATACATATTAAGGGGTTGACGCTTGTTTGACCGTTATGATGCCGGTGAGCAGGCGGTACTGGTACACATCTATTTTTCGCAAGACAAAGATATGGAAGACCTCCAGGAGTTTGAATCTCTGGTTTCTTCCGCCGGTGTCGAAGCAATGCAGGTGATTACCGGGAGCCGTAAAGCACCGCACCCGAAGTATTTTGTTGGTGAAGGTAAGGCAATCGAAATTGCCGAAGCCGTAAAAGCGACTGGCGCTGCGGTGGTGATTTTTGATCATGCTCTAAGCCCCGCCCAGGAACGTAACCTGGAACAGTTGTGCCAGTGTCTTGTTATCGACAGGACTGGTCTTATTTTAGATATTTTCGCCCAGCGTGCGCGCACCCATGAGGGTAAGTTGCAGGTTGAGCTGGCGCAGTTGCGCCATATGGCTACACGCCTGGTCCGTGGCTGGACTCACCTTGAAAGGCAAAAAGGCGGGATTGGTTTGCGTGGTCCGGGTGAAACCCAGCTCGAAACCGACCGTCGTTTGCTGCGTAATCGCATTTTGCAAATACAGTCGCGCCTGGAAAAAGTTGAAAAGCAACGTGAGCAGGGGCGGCAGTCGCGCAAGAAAGCGGATGTCCCAACCGTATCACTGGTGGGGTATACCAACGCCGGAAAATCCACCCTGTTCAACCAGATAACCGAAGCCCAGGTCTACGCAGCGGATCAACTGTTCGCGACCCTGGATCCGACGCTTCGTCGAATAGACGTTGCGGATGTCGGTGAAACCGTGCTGGCGGATACCGTAGGGTTTATCCGTCATTTGCCGCACGACCTGGTGGCGGCGTTTAAGGCCACTTTGCAGGAGACTCGTCAGGCGACCTTGCTGTTGCACGTTATTGATGCGGCAGATTTTCGTGTGCAGGAAAACATTGAGGCCGTCGACACGGTACTCGAAGAGATCGATGCGCATGAGATCCCGACTCTGCTGGTGATGAATAAGATCGATATGCTGGATGATTTTGAGCCGCGTATCGACAGAGATGAAGAGAATAAACCGATTCGCGTTTGGGTTTCAGCGCAAACGGGAATAGGTATACCACAGCTTTTTCAGGCTTTGACTGAGCGACTTTCCGGTGAGGTGGCGCAACATACGTTGCGTTTGCCGCCGCAGGAAGGGCGACTGAGAAGCCGGTTTTACCAACTTCAGGCAATAGAGAAAGAGTGGATGGAGGAAGACGGTAGCGTAGGTCTGCAAGTACGTATGCCGATCGTAGACTGGCGTCGCCTCTGTAAACAAGAACCGGCACTGGAAGACTATGTTGTCTGACCTGACGGATATGGCCTGAAGATTTTTTCGCCTCTATTCCTCGTGGATTTTATGCGGCAGAAAGGCGGCAAGTCCTGGAATCTCCAGGCGCATAGTCAACTATGTGACTGGGGTTGAAAGACGTAGCCAACGCATCTGCAGCGCAAAAAACGCAGGTATAGCATCGCATAACAAATATGGAGCACAAAAATGGCGTGGAATCAGCCCGGTAATAACGGACAAGACCGCGACCCCTGGGGAAGCAGCAAACCTGGCGGCAACCCTGAGGGAAATGGAAACAAAGGTGGTCGCGAACAGGGACCTCCCGATCTGGATGATATCTTCCGCAAACTGAGTAAAAAGCTCGGTGGTCTGGGTGGCGGTAAAGGCGCGGGTTCTGGCGGCGGTAGTTCATCGCAAGGCCCACGTCCGCAACTGGGCGGCCGAGTCTTTACTATCGCAGCGGCAGCTATCGTCATTATCTGGGCGGCCAGCGGTTTCTACACCATTAAAGAAGCGGAACGTGGCGTGGTGACACGCTTCGGTAAATTCAGCCATCTGGTTGAGCCGGGTCTGAACTGGAAACCGACCTTTATCGACGAGGTGACTCCGGTCAACGTTGAAGCCGTGCGTGAACTTGCCGCATCCGGCGTGATGCTGACATCAGATGAAAACGTCGTGCGCGTTGAAATGAACGTGCAGTACCGCGTGACCGATCCGCAGCGTTACCTGTTTAGCGTAACCAGCGCGGATGACAGTCTGCGTCAGGCAACCGACAGCGCCCTGCGTGGGGTTATCGGTAAATACACTATGGACCGTATCCT
The DNA here is from genome assembly GCF_030333085.1 of Citrobacter sp. Cpa228. Lineage (NCBI taxonomy): Bacteria > Pseudomonadati > Pseudomonadota > Gammaproteobacteria > Enterobacterales > Enterobacteriaceae > Citrobacter > Citrobacter sp. Cpa228. The sequence goes on from NZ_JAOWGQ010000057.1 coordinate 44,589, forward strand.
GACCGAAGGGCGTACCGTTATTCGTAGCGATACCCAGCGTGAACTGGAAGAAACCATTCGTCCGTACAACATGGGTATCACCCTGCTGGACGTCAACTTCCAGGCAGCACGTCCGCCGGAAGAGGTAAAAGCGGCGTTTGATGATGCTATCGCAGCGCGTGAAAACGAGCAGCAGTACATCCGTGAAGCAGAAGCGTACACCAACGAAGTGCAGCCACGTGCAAACGGTCAGGCGCAGCGTATTCTGGAAGAAGCGCGTGCGTATAAGACCCAGACCATCCTGGAAGCTCAGGGTGAAGTGGCTCGTTTCGCAAAAATTCTGCCGGAATATAAAGCCGCACCGCAAATTACTCGCGAGCGTCTGTATATCGAAACCATGGAAAAAGTGCTGAGCCATACCCGTAAAGTCCTGGTTAACGATAAGGGCAGTAATCTGATGGTTCTGCCGTTGGATCAGATGCTGAAAGGCGGTAATGCGCCAGCAGCTAAGACTGACAGCAGTTCAAATCTGCTGCGTCTGCCACCGGCAACGTCTTCCGGCACTGGAGCAAGCAACACCTCGTCCACCAGTCAGGGCGATATTATGGACCAACGCCGCGCGAATGCGCAGCGTAACGACTACCAGCGTCAGGGGGAATAACGATGCGTAAGTCAGTTATTGCGATTATCATCATCGTTCTGGTAGTTCTGTTCATGTCTGTCTTTGTGGTCAAAGAAGGCGAACGCGGTATTACTCTGCGCTTTGGTAAAGTTCTGCGTGACGATGACAACAAGCCGCTGGTCGTTGCACCAGGCCTGCACTTCAAGATTCCGTTTATTGAATCCGTGAAGATGCTGGATGCGCGTATTCAGACCATGGACAACCAGGCCGATCGCTTTGTTACCAAAGAGAAGAAAGACCTGATCGTTGACTCCTACATCAAGTGGCGCATCAGTGACTTTAGCCGCTACTACCTGGCAACGGGCGGTGGCGATGTTTCTCAGGCAGAAGTCCTGCTGAAACGTAAGTTCTCTGACCGTCTGCGTTCTGAAATTGGTCGTCTGGACGTGAAAGACATCGTTACCGATTCCCGCGGTCGTCTGACCCTGGAAGTTCGTGACGCGCTGAACTCCGGTTCTGCCGGCACGGAAGATGAAGTCGCGACGCCGGCGGCGGACAGCGCGATTGCCGAAGCGGCTGAACGTGTGCAGGCTGAAACGAACGGTAAAGTCCCGGTCATCAACCCGAACAGTATGGCGGCACTGGGTATCGAAGTGGTCGATGTGCGTATCAAGCAAATCAACCTGCCAGCTGAAGTATCCGAAGCTATTTACAACCGTATGCGCGCTGAGCGTGAAGCGGTAGCGCGTCGCCATCGTTCACAGGGTCAGGAAGAAGCGGAAAAACTGCGTGCAACGGCGGACTATGAAGTCACCAAAACGCTGGCAGAATCTGAGCGCCAGGGCCGCATTATGCGCGGCGAAGGTGATGCAGAAGCCGCTAAATTGTTTGCCGACGCGTTCAGTCAGGATCCTGACTTCTACGCCTTCATCCGTAGCCTGCGCGCTTACGAGAAGAGCTTCGAAGGAAACCAGGATGTCATGGTCATGAGCCCGGACAGCGATTTCTTCCGTTACATGAAGACGCCGAATAGCGCAACACGCTAAAATAGCTCCAGCGGTTTTAGACCAGCAAAACCACCGGCATCCCCAGGGATGCGGTGGTTTTCTTTTTAGATAAGGACGGCAGATGAACTCAACAATTTTGCTGGCGCTCGCGCTGGTTTTGGTGCTGGAAGGCTTGGGTCCTATGCTGTATCCCCGCGCCTGGAAGAAAATGATCTCGGCGATGGCACAACTTCCTGAAAATATTTTGCGTCGTTTTGGTGGAGGTCTTGTGGTCGCGGGCGTGGTCGTCTACTACATGTTGAGGAAAACGATTGGCTGATCAATAAGTAGACTAATTTGCGGATTTTTGGATGCAAAAAGTGCTGTATATCTGAAAAAGCGGTGGTAGAATCCATTTTTAAGCAAACGGTGATTTTGAAAAATGGGTAACAACGTCGTCGTACTGGGCACCCAATGGGGTGACGAAGGTAAAGGGAAGATCGTCGATCTTCTGACTGAACGGGCTAAATATGTTGTGCGCTACCAGGGCGGTCACAACGCAGGCCATACTCTCGTAATCAACGGTGAAAAAACCGTCCTCCATCTTATTCCATCAGGTATTCTTCGCGAGAATGTAACCAGCATCATCGGTAACGGTGTTGTGCTGTCTCCGTCCGCGCTGATGAAAGAGATGAAAGGGCTGGAAGATCGTGGTATCCCGGTTCGTGAGCGCCTGCTGCTGTCTGAAGCGTGTCCGCTGATCCTTGATTATCATGTGGCGTTGGATAACGCTCGTGAGAAAGCGCGCGGTGAGAAAGCGATCGGTACCACCGGTCGTGGTATCGGCCCGGCTTATGAAGATAAAGTGGCTCGTCGCGGTCTGCGCGTTGGCGACCTGTTTGATAAAGCAACTTTCGCTGAAAAACTGAAAGAAGTGATGGAATATCACAACTTCCAGTTGGTGAATTTCTACAAAGTTGAAGCAGTTGACTACCAGAAAGTGCTGGATGACGTGATGGCGATTGCCGACATCCTGACGTCTATGGTTGTTGATGTTTCCGATCTGCTGGACCAGGCGCGTAAGCGTGGCGATTTCGTCATGTTTGAAGGTGCGCAGGGTACGCTGCTGGATATCGACCACGGTACCTATCCGTACGTAACGTCTTCCAACACCACTGCAGGTGGCGTGGCGACCGGCTCCGGCCTGGGCCCGCGTTATGTGGACTATGTTCTGGGTATCATCAAAGCTTACTCCACCCGTGTCGGCGCGGGTCCGTTCCCGACTGAGCTGTTTGATGACGTTGGCGAGTTCCTGTGCAAACAAGGTAACGAGTATGGCGCGACCACCGGTCGTCGTCGTCGCACCGGTTGGCTGGATTCCGTTGCTGTGCGTCGCGCAGTACAGATTAACTCCCTGTCTGGCTTCTGCCTGACCAAACTGGACGTACTGGACGGTTTGAAAGAGGTTAAAATCTGTGTTGCTTACCGTATGCCGGATGGCCGTGAAGTCACGACGACTCCGCTGGCAGCAGACGACTGGAAAGGTATTGAGCCGATTTACGAAACCATGCCGGGCTGGTCTGAATCCACCTTCGGCGTGAAGGAACGTAGCGGTCTGCCGCAGGCAGCACTGAACTACATCAAGCGTATTGAAGAACTGACCGGTGTGCCAATTGATATTATCTCAACTGGTCCAGACCGTACTGAAACCATGATCCTGCGCGACCCGTTCGACGCATAATTCTGGTTATAGCGTGGCGTCGAATGGCGCTGCGCTTGCACTATCTTAGGCCGGATGGAGCGCTTTGCAGCAGAATCCGGCTTAAAATCACATAAGTTCCTCGCTTTTTTCCTTCCTGAATTGAAATAAATTAGCGACCTGGCTGGTGGCTGGTTTATCATCAATATAATTAATACCACCAGGTTTATCCGTTTTATCCCTTTTCCTGAGGTTGATGTGCAGTTAACAAGTTTCACCGATTACGGATTACGTGCGCTAATCTACATGGCGTCACTTCCCGAAGGACGTATGACCAGTATTTCTGAGGTGACAGAAGTCTACGGCGTGTCCCGTAATCATATGGTCAAAATAATCAATCAACTTAGCCGGGCGGGCTTTGTTACTGCTATTCGTGGAAAAAATGGCGGTATCCGCCTGGGCAAACCGGCTAAGGCTATTGGTATTGGTGATGTGGTTCGCGAGCTGGAACCTCTATCGTTGGTCAATTGTAGCAGCGAGTTTTGCCACATTACCCCAGCCTGTCGACTCAAACAGGCGCTTTCTAAGGCAGTGCAAAGTTTTCTCACGGAACTGGACAACTACACACTTGCTGATTTGGTTGAAGAAAATCAACCGCTTTATAAATTATTGCTGGTGGAGTAATGAAGTCCAAAGTAATTCGCGTCGCATCGCGGCGGCAACTGAGCGACTCCTCAGGAGCTTACAAAAGTAAGTGACTAAGGGGAGCAAAGGCAGCCAACAAAGAGGCGTCGTGAAAGACGAAGGAATTCCATCAGAGCTGACAATGGAGGAACCTCGATGTCACAAGATCCTTTCCAGGAACGCGAAGCAGAAAAATACGCGAATCCTATCCCGAGCCGGGAATTTATCCTCGAACATTTAACTAAACGTGAAAAACCGGCCAACCGCGATGAGCTGGCCGCTGAACTCAACATTGAAGGTGAAGAGCAGCAAGAAGCGCTGCGTCGCCGCCTGCGCGCCATGGAGCGTGACGGACAACTGGTCTTCACCCGCCGTCAGTGCTATGCGCTGCCGGAACGTCTTGACCTGCTGAAAGGTACCGTTATTGGCCACCGTGATGGCTACGGCTTTCTGCGCGTTGAAGGTCGCAAAGATGACCTGTATCTGTCCAGCGAGCAAATGAAAACCTGCATTCATGGCGATCAGGTGCTGGCACAACCGCTGGGCGCGGACCGTAAAGGTCGTCGCGAGGCGCGTATTGTACGCGTACTGGTGCCAAAAACCAGCCAGATTGTCGGTCGCTACTTCACCGACGCTGGCGTTGGGTTTGTTGTCCCTGACGATAGCCGTCTGAGCTTCGATATCCTGATCCCGCCGGAAGAGGTGATGGGGGCTCGTATGGGCTTTGTGGTGGTGGTTGAACTGACCCAGCGCCCGACCCGCCGTACCAAAGCTGTGGGTAAAATTGTTGAAGTGTTGGGCGATAATATGGGTACCAGCATGGCCGTTGATATGGCTCTGCGTACTCATGAAATTCCCTATATCTGGCCGCAGGCAGTAGAGAAACAGGTCGCCGGCCTGAAAGAAGAAGTACCGGAAGAAGCGAAAGTCGGGCGTGTTGATTTGCGCGATTTGCCGCTGGTTACTATCGATGGTGAAGATGCGCGTGATTTCGATGATGCCGTCTATTGCGAGAAGAAACGTGGCGGCGGCTGGCGTTTATGGGTGGCGATTGCTGACGTAAGCTATTACGTTCGCCCACCGACCCCGCTGGACCAGGAAGCCCGCAGCCGTGGCACATCCGTCTACTTCCCGTCGCAGGTTGTTCCGATGCTGCCGGAAGTGCTGTCTAACGGATTGTGTTCGCTCAACCCGCAGGTGGACAGGTTGTGTATGGTCTGCGAAATGACCATTTCGTCGAAAGGCCGTTTAACCGGCTTTAAATTCTACGAAGCGGTCATGAGTTCCCATGCTCGTCTGACTTACACCAAGGTCTGGCACATGCTGCAGGGCGACCAGGAACTGCGTGAGCAGTACGCGCCGTTGGTGAAACATATTGAAGAGCTGCATAACCTCTACAAAGTGCTGGATAAAGCGCGTGAAGAGCGTGGCGGTATCTCGTTTGAAAGTGAAGAGGCGAAGTTTATCTTCAATGCTGAACGCCGTATTGAGCGTATTGAGCAGACGCAGCGTAACGACGCGCACAAACTGATTGAAGAATGCATGATCATGGCGAACATCTCAGCGGCGCGATTCGTTGAGAAAGCCAAGGAACCTGCGCTGTTCCGTATTCACGATAAGCCAACGACCGAAGCGATTAACTCTTTCCGCTCGGTACTGGCTGAGCTGGGGCTGGAGCTGCCGGGTGGCAACAAACCGGAGCCACGTGATTACGCGGAACTGCTGGAGTCGATTGCTGACCGACCTGACGCAGAAATGCTGCAAACCATGCTGCTGCGTTCGATGAAGCAGGCGATTTACGATCCGGAAAACCGTGGTCACTTTGGTCTGGCGCTGCAATCTTATGCGCACTTTACCTCGCCGATTCGTCGTTACCCGGACCTCTCGTTGCACCGTGCAATCAAATATCTGCTGGCGCAGGAGCAGGGTCATAAAGGTAACACCACGGAAACGGGTGGCTACCATTATTCGATGGAAGAGATGCTGCAACTGGGCCAGCACTGTTCAATGGCCGAGCGCCGTGCAGACGAAGCCACGCGCGATGTTTCTGACTGGCTGAAGTGTGACTTTATGCTGGATCAGGTCGGTAATGTCTTTAAGGGCGTGATTGCCAGCGTGACGGGTTTTGGCTTCTTTGTTCGTCTTGATGAGCTGTTTATCGACGGTCTGGTGCATGTCTCCTCGCTGGATAACGACTACTATCGTTTTGACCAGGTAGGTCAGCGCCTGACGGGTGAATCCAGCGGTCAAATGTATCGCTTGGGCGATCGGGTGGAAGTTCGCGTGGAAGCGGTCAATATGGACGAGCGCAAAATCGACTTTAGTCTGATTTCCAGCGAACGTGCGCCGCGCAATGAAGGTAAAACCGCGCGCGAAAAAGCGAAAAAGGGCGATGCGGGTAAAAACACCGGTAAACGCCGTCAGATGGGCAAAAAGGTGAATTTCGAGCCGGACAGCGCTTTCCGCGGCGAGAAGAAAGGCAGAGCCAAACCTCAGACAGATAAGAAAGCGGCTGAGAAGAAAGGCGATAAAAAAGCGAAAAAGCCATCGGCAAAAACGCTTAAAATCGCTGCCGCCACCAAAGCTAAACGCGCGGCGAAAAAGAAAGTCACGGAATAAGCCATAAACCGTAAGCCGGGTGGTCAGCGTGCCGCCCGGCGTTACACCTAAACTATTAACGAGTACATTCATGAGTGAAATGATTTACGGCATCCATGCGGTGCAGGCTCTGTTGGAGCGTGCGCCTGAGCGCTTTCAGGACGTCTTTATTCTCAAAGGTCGTGAAGATAAACGTCTGCTGCCGCTGATCCATGCACTGGAAGCACAGGGTGTTGTCATCCAGTTAGCTAACCGCCAGTTCTTGGATGAGAAAAGTGAGGGTGCGGTTCATCAGGGGATTATTGCGCGAGTGAAGCCGGGTCGTCAGTATCAGGAAAACGATCTTCCGGATCTGATTGCTACGCTCGATCAGCCGTTCTTTTTGATCCTCGATGGCGTTACCGATCCGCATAACCTGGGCGCATGCCTGCGTAGTGCAGACGCTGCCGGTGTGCATGCGGTTATCGTGCCGAAAGATCGTTCTGCACAATTGAATGCGACGGCGAAAAAAGTCGCCTGTGGCGCGGCAGAAAGCGTACCGCTGATCCGCGTGACCAACCTGGCGCGCACCATGCGTATGTTGCAGGAAGAGAACATCTGGATCGTTGGTACCGCAGGCGAAGCTGACCATACGTTGTATCAGAGCAAAATGACCGGACGTCTGGCGCTGGTAATGGGCGCAGAGGGCGAAGGTATGCGCCGCCTGACCCGTGAACACTGTGATGAACTGATCAGCATCCCAATGGCCGGGAGCGTTTCATCGCTTAACGTCTCTGTCGCGACGGGAATTTGCCTGTTTGAAGCAGTCCGTCAGCGCAGCTAAGCTTAATTTTCGGAAAAAGCCATCCTGATTCGGATGGCTTTTTTTTATCTTAAACAAGTATGATAAAGGCTGAAAAATGATATTTATTTCTAATTGACTAATATATGGGAAATATATGGCATGGAATCCGCAGGTGCTTGCTGAAGCACTACAAACTCTTCATGAATTAAATATAGATATTGAAAATAATGAGCGATCATTAATTATTAAAATGAATGATTATGGCGATTTGCCGCTCAGTGTTTTATTTACATCCCGCCAGATTATTATTGAAACCATTATTTGTCCTGTCAATAGTATTCATCAGCAAGATGAATTTAATGTTTTCTTATTGCGTAATCAGAAACTCCTTCCTCTGTCTTCCGTGGGGATTTCACGCGTTCAGCATGATGAATATTACGTCGCATTTGGGGCGCTTTCCCTGAACTCATCGTTGGATGATGTGGTCCTGGAGATGACGACGCTTGCGGATAACGCGCTGGATTTGGCTGAAATCACTGAAGAATACACTCACGAATAACAAGGAACGCTATTTATGGGAATTTTAAAAAGCCTGTTTACCCTCGGCAAGTCCGTACTTTCTCAGGCGGAAGAGTCAATTGAAGAAGCGCAGGGTGTGCGGATGCTGGAACAACATATTCGTGATGCGAAGGGTGAATTGGATAAAGCCGGAAAATCGCGGGTTGACCTGCTGGCGCGCGTGAAGCTGAGTCATGACAAGTTGAGCGATCTGCAGGCACGCAAAAGTAGTCTGGAAACGCGAGCGCTGGAAGCTCTGAGTAAAAACGCTAACCCGTCTCTGATTAACGAGGTTGCAGAAGAAATTGCCCGTCTGGAGAATGTCATTACCGCTGAAGAGCAAGTGCTTACTAACCTTGAAGCCTCTCGTGATGGCGTTGAAAAAGCGGTTAGTGCTACCGCGCAACGGATTGCACAGTTCGAGCAGCAGCTGGAGGTGGTAAAGGCTACAGAAGCGATGCAGCGCGCCCAGCAGGCCGTGACCACGTCGACCGTGGGCGCGTCTTCCAGCGTGTCTACAGCCGCAGAGTCGCTCAAGCGTTTACAAACGCGCCAGGCAGAGCGTCAGGCCCGTCTGGATGCCGCTGCGCAGCTGGAAAAGGTTGCGGATGGGCGTGACCTGGACGAGAAGCTGGCCGAAGCCGGCATTGGGTCAGCCAATAAAAGTTCGGCTCAGGATGTTTTGGCACGACTGCAGCGCCAGCAAGGCGAGTAAACGTCGGTGAAATGCGCCAGCCTCGAAAGAAGGCTGGCAGGTCATTAAAGGAAAATAATGATGAGTTTTTTCCAGCGCTTATTTGGTAAAGCGGATGTTGCTGCGCCAGTTCGCGGGCCGTTGGGGTTACATCTGAATGCCGGGTTTACGCTCAATACATTGGCGTTTCGCCTGTTAGAAGAGGCTTTATTGATCGAATTGCCCGGCGAAGAGTACACCGTCGCCGCGATTAGCCACATCGATTTAGGCGGCGGAAGCCAGATTTTTCGCTACTACACGTCTGGAGAAGAGTTTCTGCAAATCAATACCACGGGCGGCTCAGACATTGATGATATCGACGATATCAAATTTTTTGTTTATGCAGAAAGCTACGGGATTTCGCAGAAAAAAAACTGGCAGTCTGCCATTAGCCCATCCGCGATAGGTACGCCAACGCTCTCTTGGCAGGAAGAGCGCTGGCTGCGCTTTTTTAACGAGGAAGAGCCGGGGAACATTGAGCCGGTTTATATGCTGGAAAAAGTGGAAAATCATCAACATGCCACATGGGATGTACATAATTTTACCATGGGTTATCAGCGCCAGGTTACAGAGGATACATGGGAATACCTGCTGTTGAACGGTGAAGAGTCGTTTAATGAGCTGGGAGAGCCTGAGTGGGTATTCTCGCGGGCGCTGGGTGTGGATATTCCATTAACATCACTTAATGTAATTGGTTAATTTCAGGGAAGGTTACACAATGCACATACTGGATTCATTACTGGCTTTTTGCGCCTATTTTTTTATTGGCGCAGCCATGGTGATCGTTTTTCTTTTTATCTACTCAAAAATCACGCCGCATAACGAATGGCAACTGATTAACAATAATAATACAGCAGCGTCACTGGCCTTTAGCGGTACGTTGCTTGGCTACGTTATTCCGTTATCCAGCGCGGCAATTAACGCCGTCAGCATTCCGGATTATTTTTCCTGGGGCGGTATCGCGCTGGTGATACAACTTATCGTTTACGGTGGCGTGCGTTTATATATGCCGACACTGAGTGAAAAAATTATTAATCATAATACTGCAGCGGGATTATTTATGGGGACCGCTGCGCTGGCGGGTGGCATTTTTAACGCCGCCTGCATGACATGGTAATGGACGATCATGGCAAGAAAACGTAAATCAGGAAACAAAAACAGGGCGCCAGGGCATTCTGCCATCACGCGAATCGGGCGCCCGATAGATCCTTTTGCCAAAAAACGCAGTCGTTACAGCGGAAAGTACCTGACGTTGGCCATTATGGGCGGAGCGGCATTTTTTGTTCTTAAAGGATGTGCAGACGACGGCAATACCGATAACGATGGCGACGGTACCTTTTACTCCGCGGTGAGTGAATGTATTGATGATGGCAATAGCGCCACCGTTTGTGCTGATGGCTGGAACAATGCGAAAACAGAGTTCTACTCCAACCTGCCAAAGCAGATGAGTAAGCAAAGCTGTCAGACCCAGTTTGGCGACTGCTATCTCGACAGCACCGATCAAAGCTGGGTGCCGGTATTCACCGGTTTTTTACTCAGTCGCGTCATTCGTAAAAATCGCGACGAACAGTATGTCTACAGCAGCGGCGGTTCTTCTTATGCTTCGCGCCCGGTCTGGCGCACGACTTCTGGGGATTACAGCTGGCGTTCCGGTAGTGGAAAAAATGATACCGCGACCAGCCATAGCTATACGACAAAGAAAGTTTCGACGGTTTCACGCGGTGGCTACGGACGTTCGTCCAGCGCGCGTGGGCACTGGGGAGGTTAACGATGCTGCAACATGATGTTCCTGTTCGGCAAGATTTGGACAGGATCGCTTACGATCACGGTTTCGATTTTCATATTATCGATAACGAAATCTACTGGGATGAGAGTCGGGCTTACCGCTTTACGCTCAGACAAGTGGAAGAGCAGATCGAAAAACCTACTGCGGAACTGCACCAGATGTGTCTGGATGTCGTCGAACGAGCAGTTAACGACGAACAGATTATGCAGCAACTGGCGATCCCGCCGCTGTACTGGGACGTTATTGCCGAAAGCTGGCGCAATCGCGATCCCTCTCTGTACGGCCGTATGGATTTTGTCTGGTGCGGAAATAACTCGCCGGTCAAGCTGCTGGAGTACAACGCGGATACGCCAACGTCGCTCTATGAGTCAGCGTATTTCCAGTGGTTATGGCTGGAAGATGCGCGTCGCAACGGGGTGATTCCACGCGATGCCGATCAGTACAACGCTATTCAGGAGCGGTTGATCTCCCGTTTTGCTGAGCTTTATAGCCCGGATCCCTTCTATTTCTGCTGCTGTGAAGATACCGATGAAGACCGTACCACAGTGCTGTATTTACAGGATTGCGCACAGCAGGCCGGGCAAGAATCGCGATTTATTTACGTTGAGGATCTGGGGCTTGGTGTTGGCGGCGTTCTCACTGACCTTGACGATAACGTCATTCGTCGCGCCTTTAAGCTCTATCCCCTGGAGTGGATGATGCGAGATGAGAATGGCCCCTTGCTGCGCCATCGCCGCGAACAGTGGGTTGAGCCGTTGTGGAAGAGTGTGCTCAGCAATAAAGGGCTAATGCCTTTGCTGTGGCGTTTATTTCCCAACCATCCCAACCTGCTGCCTGCCTGGTTTGACGGTGAAATGCCACAAATTGCGGTTGGTGAAAGCTATGTACGCAAACCGATATTTTCTCGAGAGGGGGGTAACGTCACTATTTTTGATGGTCAGCAGCAGATAGTGGAACATGCTGAGGGTGATTACGCGGAAGAACCGATGATCTATCAGGCATTTCAGCCATTACCACGCTTTGGCGACAGCTACACGTTGATTGGCAGTTGGATCGTGGATGATGAAGCCTGTGGTATGGGGATCCGCGAGGATAATACTTTGATCACTAAAGATACTTCTCGTTTTATTCCTCATTATATTGCGGGCTAACCGTGCTTTTGTGATCTCCTTCCGTCGCGAATTCTGGGGTTCTGACCATACTTAAAGCGACGGCCATTGACGGAGGGAGACACAATGCACTGGCAAACGCATACCGTTTTTAACCAACCTGTACCGCTCAATAACAGCAACTTATACCTGTCCGATGGCGCACTGTGTGAAGCCGTTACTCGCGAAGGCGCGGGCTGGGACAGCGATCTTCTCGCCAGTATTGGCCAGCAATTAGGGGCCGCGGAATCGCTTGAGCTGGGTCGCCTGGCTAATGCCTTTCCCCCCGAATTATTGCGTTACGATCCGCAGGGGCAGCGACTGGATGATGTGCGGTTTCATCCCGCCTGGCATTTGCTGATGCAGGGATTGTGCGCCAACCGCGTGCATAACCTGGCCTGGGAAGAAGAGGCCAGGCAGGGCACGTTTGTTGCCCGGGCGGCACGTTTTATGCTGCATGCGCAGGTGGAGGCGGGCACGTTGTGCCCGATAACCATGACCTTTGCCGCCACGCCGCTGTTACTGCAGATGCTACCTTCACAATTTCATGACTGGTTTACCCCTCTGCGCAGCGATCGCTATGACTCACATTTACTGCCTGGTGGACAAAAGCGTGGTGTGCTGATTGGTATGGGGATGACGGAGAAGCAAGGTGGCTCAGATGTGTTGAGCAATACCACTCAGGCTGAGCGTCTTGCAGATGGCTCATATCGCCTGGTGGGACATAAATGGTTTTTCTCCGTGCCGCAAAGCGATGCCCATTTGGTGCTGGCGCAGACAAAGGGGGGATTATCCTGCTTTTTTGTACCGCGATTTTTACCTGATGGTCGGCGCAACGCCATCCGCCTTGAACGTCTGAAAGATAAGCTCGGTAATCGTTCTAATGCCAGTTGTGAGGTCGAGTTTCAGGATGCCATTGGCTGGTTGCTGGGCGAGGAAGGGGAAGGTATTCGCCACATCCTGAAAATGGGGGGTATGACGCGTTTCGACTGTGCAATTGGTAGCCACAGCATGATGCGACGTGCCTTTTCCGTGGCGATTTACCATGCGCACCAGCGACAGGTTTTTGGCAAGGCATTGATTGAACAGCCGATGATGCGTCAGGTATTAAGTCGAATGGCGCTCCAGCTGGAAGGTCAGACGGCGTTATTGTTCCGACTGGCGCGGGCCTGGGACCGTCGTGCTGATGCCAAAGAAGCGCTGTGGGCCAGGTTGTTCACGCCAGCAGCGAAATTCTCCGTTTGTAAGGCCGGTATGCCGTTTGTTGCAGAGGCGATGGAAGTGCTGGGTGGGGTGGGATATTGCGAAGAAAGTGAGTTGCCTCGTTTGTACCGTGAAATGCCGGTGAACAGTATCTGGGAGGGTTCCGGTAACATTATGTGCCTTGATGTATTGCGGGTACTGACAAAACAACCCGGCATCTACGATATGCTCAGCGAAGCCTTTGCGGAGGTAAAGGGGCAAGATCGGCATTACGATCGGATGGTACGTCAGCTACAGCAGCGTTTACGTAAACCCAGCGAGGAGTTGGGGCGGGAGATTACGCAGCAACTGTTCCTGCTCGGCTGCGGGGCGCAGATGTTACGCTATGCCTCTCCGCCAGTGGCGCAGGCCTGGTGTCAAATGATGCTCGATACGCGGGGTGGACTACGATTGTCTGAACCGGTGCAGAGTGATTTGTTGCTGCGGGCGACGGGAGGAATACGGTAATACCATGCCAGATGGCGTTGCCGTCGCGTCGTATCCTGCCTACGTTCAATACAGGCAGGATACGTTTACGCCATCCGGCAATCTGTTATGCATAAAGTATGGCCTGTACGCGCCAGTTATCGGGCTGCTGTTCTTCATACATCTGAATAATCCGGTACCATGAGGCACCTTGTTCATCCGCTTTTAACGCCACAACGCGTTCTACGTCCTGCGGGTTTCCTGTAATGTTACTGACCGATATCAGGCCAATTTCGTTCAGGCCTGTTACGCAGTCAGCACTGGCGAACTCGGCAGACTGCGCCGTTGTACCTACCAGTCCGGCAGAAAGCAGCAGTGAGGATAAGGCAAGTGATTGTTTCATCGTCAGCTCCATTATTCGTACCCCTACACATGGCAGGGCATTCCATCGCGATAATAAACCTCAAGCTCCCTGCTGTTGGTTTATTGTGCACAGGTAAACGCATAGGGGCGCAAAGCAATGTAAAGCTGACTAAATTTCAAGCCAATGTTATTTACGATACAAAATAGCTTGTGAATACCATTGGCCTGTCACGATGGTCTCATCAACTAATAAGACAACGTAATAATCAGCTTTAGCCGCGACGGCTTTGGCACGGATCTCTGCCAGCGCATCATCTGGAGAGCCTCTTACCAGCGCATTGACTGTCCCTATTCGCTGCAACCCGTTGCTCTGGTCACGGCGGATCTCTTGCGGGTGGTCGGCTACGGGCGGTGCAGGTTGTGGTGTACCCTGTAGCACGCTACAGGCGCTTAAAAACGTCACCAGCAACAAAGAGGCAAACCGACGCATAACTCTATCTCGTTTCCTGATAGCCATAGTGTAGTGCCTTATTAAATTCCCTTTAGGGGAATGTTCCCGAATTGTTATCTCTCACGCGATTTTCGAATGAAAATGTTGCGAAAGCGTAACCCAGTTCTCAACATTATGAATCATTGCCGAACACATTCGCTTGCGTTAAGTATTGCGGGATGGCATACCAGAAAGAAAGAGGCGACAAATGATCGAAATTGAAACACGACAGTTGGCGGGTATCCCTGTCCTGCACGCCGTTCCGGCTGGCAAACGCGAATGTTCACTCCCTTGTATTATCTTCTATCACGGGTTTACTTCTTCAAGCGTGGTCTACAGCTATTTTGCCGTTGCTCTGGCTCAGGCCGGATTTCGCGTCGTCATGCCAGATGCGCCCGACCATGGTGCCCGCTTTGACGGTAATGCTCAGGAGCGAATGTTCCGCTTCTGGCAGATTTTGCAGCAAAACATGCAGGAGTTTACGACGTTACGTGCGGCGCTGGTGGCAGAAAATTGGCTATCAGATGAACGTCTTGCCGTCGGCGGTGCCTCAATGGGGGCAATGACGACTCTGGGCATTATGGCACGCCATCCTGACGTAAAATGTGCAGCGAGCCTGATGGGGTCGGGTTATTTTACCCGGCTGGCGCAGACGCTTTTTCCCCCTGTAGTGGTTCATACGCCAGAACAGCAGGCGGAGTTCGATGCCGTTATTGCACCACTCGCCGAATGGGACGTGACGCATCAACTGCAATGCCTGGCCGACAGGCCGTTGCTGCTGTGGCATGGTCAGGATGACGATGTGGTTCCGGCTGTGGAAACTTTTCGTTTGCAGCAGGCATTAATTCAGGCAGGTCTGGATAACCATCTGACCTGCCTGTGGGAAGCGGGCGTACGCCATCGCATCACGCCAGAAGCGCTGGCTGCGACGGTAACGTTTTTCCGCCAGCACCTTTAAACGCGCATAATGCTAACGCCCTGAGCCTCAAGCTGTTGCAGAATCTCAGGGTTCGCGTTTTTACCGGTAATCAGCATATCGATTTGATCGGCGCGGCTGAACAGCATCCCCGCGCGTTCACCGACTTTACTGCTATCGACCAGCACCACCAGTTTACCCACCACGTTAAGCATCTTCTGCTCGGCCATCGCGGTCAGCATATCGGTTTTATACAGCCCGTCCGCAGTCAATCCTTTACCGCTGGTAAACATCCAGTGTCCGGCATACAGGCTATTTTCACTGCCTTGCGGGCTAAGCGTGATGGATTGGCTTTTGTTGTATTGCCCACCCATGATGATCACGCTGTCATGCTCCTGGTCGATCAGAAAATTCGCCAGCGGCAGGTAGTTGGTGATGATCTGCACCGGCTTGCCGCACATTTCTCGACCCAGCAGGAACGCTGTTGATCCGCAGTTGATCACCACGCTTTCACCTGCATTCACTAACTGGGATGCCGCTTTGGCAATACGGACTTTTTCATCGTGGTTCTGCGCCTGGTGCAGATTCATTGGCGTCCAGCGCGGACGCTGCTGGGTAATGGCTTCTGCGCCGTTGCGGACTTTCTTGAGTTTGCCGCTTTCGTCGAGTTTGTTGATGTCCCTACGTGCCGTTGCGGGTGAAATTCCCAGACGCTCAATCACGTTCTCAACGGTAACAAAGCCCAACTGCGCCAGCATATCCAGCAATATTTGATGTCTTTGTGCTTCAGTCATGAGCTATTCCGATACAAATTGATTTGAAAAGATGATATTTGAAATAGCCTGGAAATACTAAAGTAAATGTAGAAAATGCTGCGTAAGCAGCCTTTAGTTTGTCGCTCATAGTGGTTACCAAAACGAGCGAAATCAACCGGACACATTACCCTTTCGGTTTTACTTACAAACTGGATGGATGTTGGGGCGACAATGCTGCTTTGTGGGGAGGTGGGAATGTGCAAGCAGTGTTGGTAAAGTCGCCACGAGTAACGTCAATGGCGGTTTACCATCATTCATAGAATGAATATCATACAACATTAGTTGTTCGAGGGTCTTTTACTGTTTGTGCATAATCTATGAGTTTTTGACCCAGTGTCTTAATTATTGCTGTTGCCGCATTCAGTTCATGTTCCGTTGCGATACTCGCTGCGTCTGATAAGTGAAAGTTACTACTAATGCTAGTAATATGGTCGCGAACTTTAGAATCAACAGCGTTTTGTCCGAACATTACTGACCTAATATCCCGGATGAAGGCATTACCGTCTTTCGATAATTTTCCTAATTCATGGAAGAGCACTTTTGCTAGCACGCGATCCTCTTCCCGTAGGTTCTCCATCTTGTTATTCATATATTGGCTGAACTCTTCACTGTTCATATTTAAAGCACTAACATCAGTTATGCGAGGTGAACGTTCTGAATGCAAGAAATCATTTATTAATGAGGCTGCAGCCTGACTCTCACTGCCGCTACGGAAGGATTCATAACTTGCGCCTCTAGCTTCAATAAATTTAACACCTTCAGCTGATTTATTGATATTATACTCGCGGGCAGGTTTCCTTTCGGCAGTCCTTCCACCGTCGATACTTCCCTTTGTAGCCAGTGTCACTAGATCGTCCATATGGAAAACAGGTGGATTTCGCATTGGAGACGTGATGATGTCATCATTGTTGATGACATACCCCGCCTTCATCTTATCCAAAAGATTATCGATGTTATTAGTATTTATTTGTTTTGCACCCATCTCCCTTCTGTTTTTAACAGAATTTGTCGCTAATTCATTTCCTGTGTATCTGGCTTGAATCTTTATTATATTTTGGGAGGTGAGTTTTTGTTTGCCTACGAACTCAGACAATTGCTGAACCGTCGTCATGTTATCCAGTTTCATTTGTCGATGGCCATTGTGCACTGAACTTAACATTTTCCCAAAGGTTGTTTTATGTCTTGCTGAATCACCTTCACTTTTTTGTAATTCGTAATTATGTTTTATACCAGAAGTAGTTTTCATTTTCATTCTCCTTAATATCACACATTAATCGGAGGATACTCGACAAAGTATCTTTACGCCCTGAGCCTATATGATTCAGGCAGAGTACGCTTTCAAAAAGTGCTCCAGTTTTGATTGTGGGAGGATTTTATTGAGTATACTTCAATAGAGGTTGCCGTATCGTTTGTGTGAGCAGTGATACGGCAGTTATGGAAAAGGATCACAGAAAGGATTTAAACGGTAAATCCGGTTCAATGGTGAAGCAGTCATCAAAGCCGCGCGGATAGTGATATTCAAAGTTATCTTTGTCCAGCGGCCAGGTGAACTTGCCGCCTACCTGCCAGATGAATGGCTTAAAACCATACTTCAGCCGATCTTTTTTCATCTCCCACAGGACGCGGATCTCCTGAGGGTCGGCCTGAAAATTTGACCAGATATCATGATGGAAAGGGATCACTACTTTTGTATTCAGCGCTTCCGCCATACGCAGCATGTCGGCGCTGGTCATTTTGTCCGTAATCCCACGCGGATTCTCACCGTAGGAGCCGAGCGCGACGTCGATCTGATGCTCGTTGCCATGTTTTGCGTAGTAGTTGGAGTAGTGGGAGTCACCGCTGTGGTACAGCGTGCCGCCCGGAGTCTTGAACAGATAGTTGACTGCGCGTACATCCATGCCATCTGGCAGCACGCCAGCGGCTTTCTGATCGGCGGGCAGGGTGATTAACGCAGTACGATCGAACGCGTCAAGCGCATGAATTTCAATATCTTTTATTTTAACAACATCACCCGGTTTTACCACGATACAGCGTTCTTTTGGCACACCCCAACCGATCCACAGATCCACGCAGGTTTGTGGTCCGATAAACGGCACGTCGTCGGCGCAGTTCTGCATGACGGCTGCCGCAACATTCACATCGATGTGATCGTTATGATCGTGCGTCGCCAGTACCGCATCGATCTGTCGAATGGCAAACGGATCAAGAACAAACGGCGTGGTGCGCAGGTTCGGCTGCAGTTTTTTCACCCCAGCCATACGTTGCATTTGGTGGCCGGTTTTCATCAGCGGGTTACCGTGACTCTGTTTACCCGTGCCGCACCAGAAATCGACGCAGACGTTAGTCCCGCCCTCCGACTTCAGCCAAATTCCGGTACAACCCAGCCACCACATAGCGAAAGTGCCAGGTGCGACCTGTTCCTGTTCGATCTCTTCATTCAGCCAGCTTCCCCACTCCGGGAATGTACTCAGGATCCATGATTCACGCGTGATGCTTTTCACTTTACTCATCGCATTTACCTTCATGTTTGTTCAAATTGAATCAATGTGTGATTTGTTTTGATTGATTCTGACATTATTTTTTCATATTAGCAATGGGGGATTTTTGAGCTTTGTGCGGACGACAGAAAAGGCAATGTAATGATTTTAGGTGGTGTTACGCTATATTTCTTTTTGTAATTTATTGATTTAATTGATATTAAATGTTGTTCATAGCATTGGATAATTACCCACTCTTCAAATGTGGTAATTATTTGCGTACTTCATCACATTTAATCAAATTTAATCTTGTTGTGATTACTTTTGAAAATTACAGTGAGTGCACAACATCCTGGCGTGTGGAAAGCCCGGCAACTTCGTCTACTGGAGATCGTTATGGAGATCCTCTACAACATCTTTACCGTCTTTTTTAATCAGGTTATGACCAACGCCCCGCTGTTGCTGGGTATTGTGACCTGTCTTGGCTATATCCTGTTGCGTAAAAGTGTCAGCGTTATCATTAAAGGCACGATCAAAACGATTATCGGTTTTATGCTGCTGCAGGCGGGGTCTGGCATTCTCACCAGCACGTTCAAACCGGTAGTGGCGAAGATGTCCGAGGTTTACGGTATCAACGGTGCGATTTCCGATACCTATGCCTCCATGATGGCAACCATCGAACGTATGGGGGATGCCTATAGCTGGGTAGGGTACGCGGTACTGTTGGCGCTGGCGCTGAACATTTGCTACGTACTGCTACGGCGGATTACCGGTATTCGCACCATCATGCTGACCGGGCACATCATGTTCCAGCAGGCGGGCCTGATCGCCGTCTCTTTCTACATCTTTGGCTATTCCATGTGGACGACCATCATCTGCACTGCGGTGCTGGTGTCGCTCTACTGGGGCATTACCTCCAACATGATGTACAAGCCGACCCAGGAAGTGACCGACGGCTGTGGTTTTTCCATCGGTCACCAGCAGCAGTTCGCCTCGTGGATTGCCTACAAAGTCGCGCCTTACTTGGGTAAGAAAGAGGAGAGCGTGGAAGATCTCAAGCTGCCAGGCTGGCTGAATATCTTCCATGACAACATCGTTTCAACCGCGATTGTGATGACCATTTTCTTCGGCGCTATTCTGCTCTCTTTTGGTATTGATGTCGTTCAGGCGATGGCAGGTAAAACCCACTGGACGGTCTATATCCTGCAGACTGGTTTTTCGTTCGCCGTCGCTATTTTCATCATCACCCAGGGCGTACGTATGTTCGTTGCTGAACTTTCAGAAGCGTTCAACGGTATCTCTCAACGTTTGATTCCGGGCGCAGTGCTGGCCATCGACTGCGCGGCGATTTATAGCTTTGCTCCTAACGCGGTGGTCTGGGGCTTTATGTGGGGCACTATCGGCCAACTGATTGCGGTGGGCATCCTGGTGGGCTGTGGCTCCTCCATCCTGATTATCCCAGGCTTTATCCCGATGTTCTTCTCGAACGCGACTATCGGCGTATTTGCTAACCACTTTGGCGGCTGGCGCGCGGCGCTCAAGATTTGCCTGGTGATGGGGATGATCGAAATCTTCGGCTGCGTTTGGGCTGTGAAGCTCACCGGTATGAGCGCCTGGATGGGCATGGCGGACTGGTCAATTCTGGCACCGCCAATGATGCAAGGCTTTGCCTCCATCGGCATCGTGTTTATGGCCGTCATTATTCTGATTGCACTGGCTTATATGTTTTTCGCAGGACGCACGTTGCGCGCTGAGGAAGACGCAGAAAAACAACTGGCAGAACACTCTGCTTAATAAGGAGTTCCGATTATGACCGTACGTATTCTGGCTGTATGTGGCAATGGGCAGGGCAGCTCCATGATCATGAAAATGAAGGTGGATCAGTTTTTAACCCAGTCAAATATCGACCATACGGTAAACAGCTGTGCCGTGGGTGAATACAAAAGTGAACTGAGCGGCGCAGATATCATCATCGCCTCTACCCATATTGCCGGCGAGATTACCGTATCTGGCAATAAATATGTTGTCGGCGTGCGCAACATGCTGTCTCCCGCCGATTTTGGACCAAAACTGCTGGAAGTGATCAAAGCGCATTTCCCACAGGACGTGAAGTAAGGACGCGCCATGAAATTACGTGATTCGCTGGCAAACAATAATTCCATCCTTTTACAGGCTGACGCCAGCACCTGGCAGGAAGCGGTAAAGCTTGGCGTGGATCTGCTGGTTAAGGCTGATGTGGTCGAGCCACGCTACTACCAGGCCATCCTCGACGGAGTAGAACAGTTTGGCCCGTACTTTGTGATTGCGCCTGGCCTTGCTATGCCGCATGGACGTCCGGAGGAAGGGGTCAAGAAAACCGGTTTTGCGCTGGTAACGCTGAAAACACCGCTGGTGTTTAACCACGAAGATAACGACCCGGTCGATATCCTGATAACGATGGCGGCAGTTGATGCCAACACGCATCAGGAAGTCGGCATCATGCAGATCGTGAATCTGTTTGACGACGAAGCCAATTTTGACCGTTTACGTGCCTGCCGCACCGCGCAGGAAGTGCTGGATTTAATTGATAACGCCACTGCGGCGGCTGTTTAAAGGAACAATAAAATGTCATTACCTATGTTGCAGGTTGCGCTGGATAACCAATCAATGGCTTCTGCGTATGAAACGACGCGGCTGATTGCCGAAGAGGTGGATATTATTGAGGTCGGCACCATCCTTTGTGTTGCTGAAGGTGTGCGTGCTGTTCGCGATCTGAAGGCGCTCTATCCACATAAAATAGTGCTGGCGGACGCCAAAATTGCCGACGCGGGTAAAATCCTCTCCCGCATGTGTTTCGAAGCTAACGCTGACTGGATTACTGTCATCTGCTGTGCTGATATCAACACCACTAAGGGTGCGCTGGAGGTGGCGAAAGAATTTAACGGTGACGTACAGATTGAACTGACCGGCTACTGGACCTGGGAGCAGGCGCAGGAGTGGCGTGACGCAGGTATTGGGCAAGTTGTCTATCACCGCAGTCGTGATGCGCAGGCGGCAGGCGTGGCGTGGGGAGAGGCAGATATCAGCGCGATCAAGCGTCTGGCTGATATGGGCTTTAAAGTTACCGTTACCGGCGGTCTGGCGCTGGAGGATTTGCCGCTGTTCAAAGGGATCCCGATTCACGTCTTTATCGCTGGTCGCAGCATTCGCGACGCCGCTTCTCCGGTTGAGGCCGCACGTCAGTTCAAACGTTCCATCGCCCAGTTGTGGGGATAAGGAGCGGCTATGCTGTCGAAACAGGTTCCGCTCGGTATTTATGAAAAAGCGCTCCCCGGCGGGGAGTGCTGGCTGGAACGCTTGCAACTGGCGAAGGAACTGGGCTTTGACTTTGTCGAAATGTCGGTTGATGAAACCGACACGCGCTTGTCGCGGCTTGACTGGAGTCGCGAGCAGCGACTGGCACTGGTGGCGGCTATCGCCGAAACCGGTGTGCGTGTCCCCTCTATGTGCCTGAGCGCCCACCGTCGTTTCCCGTTGGGTAGCGAAGATGATGCTGTTCGTGCCCTGGGGCTCGAGATTATGCGTAAAGCCATCCAGTTTGCGCAGGATATCGGTATTCGCGTTATTCAACTGGCGGGTTACGACGTCTATTACCAGCAGGCTAATAACGAAACGCGTCGTCGGTTTCGCGATGGGCTAAAAGAGAGCGTGGAGATGGCGAGCCGTGCGCAGGTGACGCTGGCGATGGAAATCATGGATTATCCGCTGATGAATTCGATCAGCAAGGCGCTGGGTTACGCCCACTATCTCAACAATCCGTGGTTCCAGCTGTATCCCGATATTGGCAATTTGTCGGCATGGGATAACGACGTGCAGATGGAGCTGCAGGCTGGGGTGGGTCATATCGTCGCGGTACACGTGAAGGATACCAAACCTGGCGTATTCAAAAATGTGCCGTTTGGTGAAGGGGTCGTTGATTTCGAACGTTGTTTTGCGACGCTCAAGCAGAGTGGGTATTGCGGACCATATCTGATTGAAATGTGGAGTGAAACGGCGGACGACCCGGCGTGTGAAGTCGCGAAAGCGCGCGATTGGGTGAAAGCGCGTATGGCCAGCGCAGGACTGGTGGAGGCGGTGTAATGCAAAAACTTAAACAGCAGGTTTTTGAGGCCAACATGGATCTGCCGCGCTACGGGCTGGTGACATTTACCTGGGGCAACGTCAGCGCCATCGATCGTGAACGTGCGCTGGTAGTGATCAAGCCCAGTGGTATCGCCTACGAGCACATGACCGTTGATGATATGGTCGTGGTCGATATGTCAGGAAAAGTGATAGAAGGCGGCTTTCGTCCTTCTTCCGATACCGCCACCCACCTGGCGCTCTACCAGCGTTATCCGTCGCTGGGCGGAGTCGTGCATACGCACTCTACTCATGCCACGGCCTGGGCGCAGGCAGGGCTGGCGATCCCAGCGCTCGGCACGACGCATGCGGACTACTTCTTTGGCGATATTCCCTGTACCCGGGCTTTAACTGAAGCTGAAGTTCAGGATGAGTATGAGCTGAATACCGGCAGGGTGATTGTTGAAACGCTGGGGGAGGTCGAACCTTTACATACGCCTGGCGTAGTCGTGTACCAGCATGGCCCCTTTGCCTGGGGTAAAGATGCTCACGATGCGGTACACAACGCGGTGGTGATGGAAGAGGTGGCAAAAATGGCATGGATCGCGCGTGGCATTAATCCGGCTCTCAGCGCTATTGACGGTTATCTGATGAATAAGCACTTCATGCGTAAGCACGGCCCAAATGCCTATTACGGCCAGAAGTAACGGCTAAGCCCTAGAGCCAAATCATTCAGGGGATGTTATCGATCTGGCTTCGGGGCTTTTTTGCAAAAAAAGCCCCCGATAAGGGGGCAAATCAAACTGTGGCAATGTTCTCGTTGGTTGTTTCTGGTGCTAGCGATAAATATCTGCACTGGCGTGCATATTTCCGTTACTACCGGGTTCCCTCGTGAGGATCACGTGATAGTAGGTTGCGCCTTGCGCATCGGTTTCTTCATTCAGAGCCTGAGTGGCTTCACTTTCAGTGGCGAAGTTATGATTTATGTAAATAACGCCTAAGCTCTGCACATCATCCATATTCCTGGCCTGATGATTGTCAATTTTGATGGCTGCCGTTGCATTTGCACTGAGCAAAAGTACAGCCAGAAGGGTCAAAACACGGGCTCGCATAGGTACCTCCTCGACTGCGGTCTCTGGTTAGCTCTCTCCTGTGAGTGATTAGCTTCTGATGTAATTTTAACCGCTCCCGGCGCAGTCGATAGCGACCATTTCTGATGCAGTTGTTCAAAAAATTACCGCAAAGCCATCTTTTCTTTAATTAACAATCAGCTGATACCTTCCGCTGCGGTTAAAAATACCTGCCTTACGCGCATAAGCTCTTACCAAATCGTCAATTTAATCGGGTGAGTACGCCGTTTATAGTGAGCCGAATAGTTAATATAACTTTATGATAATAAGGCAAAAACTTATGGATACTTCATTCATGGATTTCAGCTACTTTGTGATTATGTTTATGGTCGCGCTGGTGGCAGGCTTTATTAATGTGGTGTCGGGCGGCGGTGGTTTTCTCTCTATTGGCGCTCTCTTAATTTCTGGTTTACCCCCTGCCAATGCGCTGGCAACCAATAAAATTCAGGCGTTGGGCAGCTCGCTGACCTCCGGAATTTACTTTTTACGCCGGGGACATATTAATGTGCAGGAACACAAATATGTCTTTTTATCTGCCTTTATCGGTTCTGCGCTGGGCACGACGCTTATCCAGTTTATTGAACCGGACGTGTTGAAGAAACTGCTGCCGATCCTGATAATCGCGGTCGCCATCTACTTTATTTCTGCGCCTAATCTTAGCGAACCGAAAAGAAAGCAGCAGATATCCCTGTTTCTCTTCTCGTTGATCTGCGGGGGAGGTATTGGGTTTTATGATGGTTTTCTCGGTGCCGGGGCCGGCTCCTTTTATACGCTCTGCTACATCCTGCTGTGGGGATACAGCATCGATAAGGCGCAAATTCACTCGAATTTTATCAACCTGGCGTCGAACATTGCCTCGATTCTGTTCTTCATTTTCGGCGGTAAAATGATCTGGTCGCTGGGGCTGGTGATGTTTGCCGGTCAGTCCCTTGGCGCACGTCTTGGCGCGACGGTGGTACTGACGCGCGGCAAGAAAGTTATCCGGCCGATGATTGTCGTTGTCTCCATTTGCATCAGCGTCAAAATGCTGCTGGATATGTATTAATGGCGGCACGATAAATAATCGTACAAGCACCTTGAGTTTAGCGGCTGACCCCAGTATTATGACGCGTCATTTTTCAGCCGACCTTTAACACGTTCCTTGCCTCCATGGGCCTCGGCTGACCCAGACAGGAGGCTGAATAATCCGTAAGGAGCAATTCGATGCGTCATTACGAAATCGTTTTTATGGTCCATCCTGACCAGAGCGAACAGGTTCCGGGTATGATCGAACGCTACACTGCTGCCATCACTGGTGCAGAAGGCACGATCCACCGTCTGGAAGACTGGGGCCGCCGTCAGCTGGCTTACCCGATCAACAAACTGCACAAAGCTCACTACGTTCTGATGAACGTTGAAGCGCCGCAGGAAGTGATCGATGAGCTGGAAACTACCTTCCGCTTCAACGATGCCGTTATCCGCAGCATGGTTATGCGTACTAAACACGCTGTTACCGAAGCATCTCCGATGGTTAAAGCGAAAGACGAGCGTCGTGAACGTCGCGATGATTTCGCTAACGAAACCGCAGATGATGCTGAAGCTGGGGATTCTGAAGAGTAATTTCTGATGACCAACCGTCTGGCGCTGTCCGGCACCGTGTGCAGGGCTCCCCTTCGAAAGGTCAGTCCATCAGGAATTCCTCATTGCCAGTTCGTGCTTGAGCATCGTTCTGTGCAGGAGGAAGCCGGGTTTCACCGGCAGGCATGGTGCCAAATGCCCGTTATTATTAGCGGACACGAAAACCAGGCCATTACTCACAGTATAACGGTCGGTAGCGCAGTGACCGTTCAGGGGTTCATCTCTTGCCACAAGGCAAAGAACGGCCTGAGCAAAATGGTTCTGCATGCCGAGCAGATTGAATTGATAGATTCTGGAGACTAGCCATATGGCACGTTATTTCCGTCGTCGCAAGTTCTGCCGTTTCACCGCGGAAGGCGTTCAAGAGATCGACTATAAAGATATCGCTACGCTGAAAAACTACATCACCGAAAGCGGTAAGATTGTCCCAAGCCGTATCACCGGTACCCGTGCAAAATACCAGCGTCAGCTGGCTCGCGCTATCAAACGCGCTCGCTACCTGTCCCTGCTGCCGTACACTGATCGTCATCAGTAATCGGTCACGGTCCATTAATACGACTTTGAGAGGATAAGGTAATGCAAGTTATTCTGCTTGATAAAGTAGCAAACCTGGGTAGCCTGGGTGATCAGGTTAACGTTAAAGCGGGCTATGCTCGTAACTTCCTGGTACCACAGGGTAAAGCTGTTCCTGCTACCAAGAAAAACGTTGAATTTTTCGAAGCGCGTCGCGCTGAACTGGAAGCCAAACTGGCTGACGTTCTGGCCGCTGCTGAAGCTCGTGCTGAGAAAATCAATGCACTGGAAACCGTTACCATCGCGTCTAAAGCAGGCGACGAAGGTAAACTGTTCGGTTCCATCGGTACTCGCGACATCGCTGACGCTGTAACTGCAGCTGGCGTTGAAGTTGCTAAGAGCGAAGTTCGTCTGCCGAACGGCGTTCTGCGTACCACTGGCGAGCACGAAGTGAGCTTCCAGGTTCACAGCGAAGTGTTTGCTAAGCTGACTGTAAACGTAGTTGCAGAATAAGTTTTTATTCTGATGACCGCGTAAAAGCGCCGGCCCTGTGCCGGCGTTTTGCTTTTCTACCCTTCTGTTTTTCGCTCTGGCTATTCTTTGTCCTTTTCGGGATAATCATAAAAATAAAACATTATTTCAAAGTGGTGATGGAATGGAACCAACGCACCAACCTCTTTTCGCGCGTAAAAATGTTGTCTACCTGGGCGCAGCCTTCTGTTGCCTGTTGTGGGGGAGTGCTTATCCAGCGATAAAAAGCGGATATGAGATCTTCCAGATTGCCACGGATGACATTCCGTCAAAAATTGTCTTTGCCGGCTATCGCTTCCTGTTTGCGGGATTATTGCTGTTGCTGCTGGCGATGGTGCAACGTAAACCGATTGGCAGGTTAAGCCCGCGCCAGTTTGGCCAGCTTACGCTGCTTGGGCTGACGCAAACCTCGCTACAATACATTTTCTTTTATATCGGTCTGGCATTCACGACGGGTGTAAAGGGGTCAATCATGAACGCTACCGGTACATTCTTTAGCGTGCTGTTGGCCCATTTTATCTATCAAAACGACAAACTAAGCTACAACAAAGCGCTGGGCTGTATCCTGGGATTTACCGGGGTAATGGTGGTGAACTTTAGCAGCGGGATGGATTTTAGCTTCAGCTTGTTAGGGGACGGTTCAGTGGTGATGGCCGCCTTTATCCTTTCTGCCGCCACGTTATACGGTAAACGCATTTCTCAGACGGTAGACCCGACGGTAATGACGGGGTATCAACTGGGCGGTGGGGGTCTGGCGCTGGTTATCGGCGGCTACGCTTTTGGTGGTACGCTGACCGTACACGGCGCGTCTTCGGTGGCGATTCTGGGTTACCTGACGTTGCTTTCATCGGTGGCCTTCGCTTTGTGGAGCATTTTGCTCAAGTACAACCGCGTGGGCATGATCGCGCCGTTTAACTTCCTGATCCCGGTTTCAGGGGCGGTGCTGTCGTCAATTTTCCTCGGTGAGAACATTCTCGAATGGAAATATGCGCTGGCGCTGGTACTGGTCTGTTCGGGGATTTGGTGGGTGAATAAGGTGAAGCACTAACGCTTCACCTTGATGCCTGATGGCGCCGCTTAACGTGCGCGAATAAAGCTGCCGTTGGGCTGGCGGGTAAACAGGACCTGCTGGCCATTACTGGTATCGATGGTTAACCCAGTCACCACGCCATTGGCATTCTGCCTGATCTGCACCATCTGACCGTCTTTCAGGTTGCTCAGCGGTTTTCCTGCGCCTTCAACCTGCGCCATTGCATACACATCGGTTGGCGGGAGGTTATGGTCACGGAAGACCTGGGCCAGCGTTTTGCCCGAGTCTACGCGATAAGAGCGCCACTGTTGTTCAATTCCGCTATTTTGTTGGAAAGGTTGCGTCTGTGGCTGAGATTGCTGAGCCTGCGGCTGCGCGTCTGGTTCTCCTTCCTGGATCGGTTCCGGTGCAACGGGAGCCACCTGGCCGGGATCGTTTTGCGGTGCGACCAACTGTGCCTGAAGCTGCGCTTCAGTTGGCGGCTGGGACTGCGACTGCAAATCCAGCGGTGCATTACGCGTGACCACCGGGGCATCAGTGGTGTCACTGGAAGGAAGCAGGAAACCTAGCACCAGCACGATAGCAGCAATAATAATGCCGCGTCGGTGCATAGGCGGTAGCGGGTCCATAATGCGAAAATTGTCCGGTGCATGCCAGATTTTCGCCAGGGTTGGTTTTAATTCAAAGCGCCCGGGCATGGCTTTCCTCCTGCTCCGCGTCTCGTTCCTCTGTCATAGAGTATAGATCGCTAACTCTATGATACTTGTTCAGGTACCCGCTTTCGTGACATTGATGCGGACAATAGCATTGTTTCTTTTTCCTCGCGATTTGTCATCTGTTCCCGAGACAAAGTTTTACCGGATGCGGCATGGCTGATATGCTGCCCGCTACTTTACATCCGATGAAAGGAAATATGATGGCTACCCCGACTTTTGACACTATCGAAGCGCAAGCAAGCTACGGCATTGGTTTGCAGGTAGGACAGCAGCTGAGCGAATCCGGTCTGGAAGGGCTGTTGCCTGAAGCGCTGGTAGCGGGTATCGCTGATGCGCTGGAAGGTAAACACCCGGCAGTGCCTGTTGATGTTGTGCACCGTGCGCTGCGTGAAATTCACGAACGTGCTGATGCAGTACGTCGCGAGCGTTTCCAGGCTATGGCGGCTGATGGCGTCAAATATCTGGAAGAAAACCGTGAGAAAGAAGGTGTGAACAGCACTGAATCCGGTCTGCAGTTCCGTGTGTTGACTCAGGGTGAAGGTTCTATCCCGGCACGTACCGACCACGTACGCGTGCATTATACCGGTAAACTGATCGACGGTACCGTGTTTGACAGCTCCGTTGCGCGTGGCGAACCGGCTGAATTCCCGGTTAACGGCGTGATCCCTGGCTGGATTGAAGCACTGACCCTGATGCCGGTAGGTTCCAAATGGGAACTGACTATTCCTCAGGAACTGGCTTACGGTGAGCGTGGCGCTGGCGCGTCCATTCCTCCGTTCAGCACGCTGGTATTTGAAGTTGAGCTGCTTGAAATCCTGTAAGCAGTAACTTCTGTTCCCCCCGAGGCTGGGGGGAGCAAAAAAATAGCGTGAAAAGCTATAGTTACGTCGATGTCGATATTTTATCTTGCAAATGATGTTATTGCGTGTATTTTTGTGAACTGATTCTCGCTATCAGAGTGATATGACACTCACTTTAAACATAAAATTAACATTATATCTAAATCTTAGTATTCATCCCGCCGATTCTTACCTAATATCGATGAGTCCTGCCAACAGGATCGTCGTATCATAGACACACTAAAGGCCGTAGAGCCTGAACAACACAGACAGGTACAGGAAGAAAAAACATGGTAGATCAGGTAAAAGTCGACGCCGTTGAAGAGTCGTCGTCTGAACAGTCGCTACGGCGCAATCTCACAAACCGTCATATTCAACTTATTGCCATTGGTGGCGCTATTGGTACCGGCCTGTTTATGGGCTCAGGGAAAACCATCAGCCTCGCCGGGCCGTCGATCATTTTTGTCTATATGATCATCGGTTTTATGCTGTTTTTCGTGATGCGGGCAATGGGAGAATTGCTGCTCTCGAATCTCGAATACAAATCCTTTAGTGATTTCGCCTCCGACCTGCTCGGGCCATGGGCCGGGTATTTTACCGGCTGGACCTATTGGTTCTGCTGGGTGGTTACCGGGATGGCAGACGTCGTTGCGATTACGGCGTATGCGCAATTCTGGTTCCCCGGACTGTCAGACTGGGTGGCATCGCTGGCGGTGATCATTCTGTTGCTGGCTCTTAACCTCGCCACGGTGAAAATGTTTGGTGAGATGGAGTTCTGGTTTGCGATGATTAAAATCGTCGCCATTGTCGGCCTGATTGTCGTCGGTCTGGTGATGGTACTGACGCACTTCCAATCGCCAACCGGCGTTCAGGCCTCGTTCACGCATCTGTGGAATGACGGTGGCTGGTTCCCGAAAGGTCTGAGTGGCTTCTTTGCGGGCTTCCAGATAGCGGTTTTCGCGTTTGTCGGTATTGAGCTGGTGGGGACGACGGCTGCAGAAACTAAAGATCCGGAAAAGTCTCTGCCGCGTGCTATTAACTCGATTCCAATCCGTATCATCATGTTCTACGTTTTCGCGCTGATCGTGATTATGTCCGTGACGCCGTGGAGTTCGGTGGTTCCAACCAAGAGCCCATTCGTTGAACTGTTTGTGCTGGTCGGTCTGCCAGCGGCGGCGAGCCTGATTAACTTTGTGGTGCTGACATCAGCGGCCTCTTCCGCAAACAGCGGCGTGTTCTCTACCAGCCGTATGCTGTTTGGCCTGGCACAGGAAGGCGTTGCGCCTAAAGCGTTTGCCAAGCTGTCTAAACGTGCGGTGCCGGCAAAGGGCTTGACCTTCTCCTGTATCTGCCTGCTGGGCGGTGTGGTGATGCTCTACGTGAATCCGAGCGTAATTGGCGCGTTCACCATGATCACCACCGTGTCGGCGATTCTGTTCATGTTCGTCTGGACCATCATTCTTTGCTCGTACCTGGTGTACCGCAAACAGCGTCCGCACCTGCATGAAAAATCAATCTACAAGATGCCGTTAGGCAAGCTAATGTGCTGGGTATGTATGGCGTTCTTCGTCTTCGTATTGGTGCTGCTGACGCTGGAAGAGGATACCCGTCAGGCGTTGATGGTGACGCCGCTGTGGTTCATCGCGCTGGGTCTGGGTTGGTTGTTTATCGGTAAGAAACGTATGGCGGGTATGCGTTAAGCATGTTGCCGGGTGGCCCTGACGCTTACCCGGCCTACGTTCGAGGACGTTGTAGGCCCGGTAAGCGCTAGCGCCACCGGGCTTTTCTATTCACCTGCGAGGGCACGCGGGAACAACACATTATTTTCCAGACTGATGTGTTCCATCAGATCGTCGATCATCTCGTTAATGCCGTTATACATGGCTTTCCAGGTGGTGCAGGCTTCTGGCGGCGGCGTCACGTTGTGGGTGATGTGTTTGATCACTTCCACCAGTTCACCCGCATCGTCGTGTTCGCTTTCCATCACGCTGATTGGTCCCATCGCCTGACTCCCCATGCCCTGTTTGATCATCGGGAACAGGATCTGCTCTTCTTTCATCATGTGGCTGGACAGTTCTTCATGCAGCATGGTCAGGTTTTTCGCCAGACCGCGCGGTACGTTCGGTTTGTCTGCGTGAACGCGTTCAACTTTAGTGGCCTGCAGGATCAGCTCCGGCAGCTGTTCACGGTGTCGGTCGTGATAACGTACGATGATATGGTCAATGATTTCTGCCAGCGCCACGGTACGCCAGTCTTTTTCCAGCGGCTGCTCAGCGAGTTTTGACAGTTCGGCTTCGATGGCCTCGACATCCAGCTCTTTACGTGCGGCAGCGCGTGCCAGCGTTTGCTTACCGCCGCAGCAGTAATCCATATCGTATTTACGAAACAGTGCCGACGCACGAGGAATAGAGAGCGCCAGTTCACCTAAAGGTTGATCGCGATAAGACATAGCCGTTACCTCATTCTCAATAATATAAGGTGCATTTTAAATGCAACTTATAAAGAAGGATATAACCCTTTCGGGGCAGAGGATTTTGTGATGATTGTCACGAAAATTTCTTATCTCGTTAAGGTGCTGAATCTTATTGGAAAGGAGAGGAGCGGCGAAAAAAGCCGCGAGACAGGATTAAATAAGCGCACGCTGCTGCCGATAGTTAGACCTCAGACAATACCTGCATATAATAAAAGGCTACAGATGTTCAAACGAATCAAAGTGATAACCTTACTTATCACCGTGTTACTCGCCCTGGGCGCAATGCAGCTCATCTCCGCGGGCGTGTTTATTGGCGCGCTTAACAACGATAAGCAGAACTTTAACGTTTCTCAACTTTCCAGCCAGAACGTGGCCGAGTTTACCGATGCGTGGATTAGCCTGAACCAGGCGCGCGTTACGCTCAATCGGGGCATGCTGCGTCTGCAGGGCACGATGGCCAGCGATATTAACGGCGGTCAGTTGAAGGAACTGGTGAACACGGCGAATCGCCTGCTGGCAGACGCAAAAGAGCATTACGATAAATACTACGCGTTGCCGGAAACGCCGGGTCTGGATGAAAGTCTGGCAGACCGACTGGAAGAACAGTACGGTATCTATTCTACTGCGCTTGCAAAAATGAACGCGCTGCTGGCTGAAGGCAAGCTGGAAGAGATGTTCAAACAGAATGCCGAACAAAAGCAGACGGCCATGCAAGAGGTTTATCAGGAATGGCGTACCGCGCAAACCGCGCTGGCAAATGAGGGCGTTCGGGATAACGAAAATGACTACCAGAAAATTATCTGGTTGTTATCCGCCATACTGTTGATTGTGTTGACCGTCATTATCGTTAGTTGGATTGCCATGCAGCGTGTCCTGCTGAAACCACTCCATGAGGTGATGGGGCATATTCGGCATATCGCTTCAGGTGATCTGACCCACACTATTACCGCTGATGGCCGTAACGAAATGGCGCTATTGGCCCAGAACGTCCGTGATATGCAGCAGGCGCTGGCGAACACGGTCAGCGTAGTGCGTGACGGTGCAGATACTATCTATACCGGTGCGGGTGAAATTGCCGCTGGCAGTAACGATCTCTCTTCACGCACTGAGCAGCAGGCTGCTTCTCTGGAAGAGACTGCTGCCAGTATGGAACAACTCACGGCCACCGTAAAACAGAATGCGGATAATGCGCGACAGGCGACCAGCCTGGCAAAAAATGCCTCGCAGACGGCGCAGAAAGGTGGAGCCGTGGTCGACGGCGTGGTGCGTACCATGGATGAAATCGCTACCAGTTCCAGCAAAATTGCGCAAATTACCACTGTTATCGACGGCATTGCTTTCCAGACCAACATCCTGGCGCTGAACGCGGCGGTAGAAGCGGCGCGCGCGGGCGAACAGGGGCGCGGCTTTGCTGTCGTTGCAGGTGAAGTGCGCACGCTGGCGCAGCGTAGCGCTCAGGCGGCGAAAGAGATTAAGGCGCTGATTGATGACTCAGGGAATCGGGTCAATGCCGGTACGGCGCTGGTGCATGAAGCGGGTGAGACGATGGCGGAAATTGTCAGTGCCGTCACCCAGGTTACCGATATTATGGGCGAAATTGCGTCAGCCTCTGATGAACAGAGCCGGGGTATCGATCAGGTCGGTCAGGCGGTGGCTGAGATGGACCGCGTCACGCAGCAAAACGCCTCGCTGGTGGAGGAATCTGCTTCCGCCGCTGCTGCGCTCGAAGAGCAGGCTGCACGGTTGAACCAGACGGTGGCAGTGTTTAAAGTGTCGCGCCGGATGGCGGCGTAAACGCCTTATCCGGCCTACATGAGATCGTATAGTCCTTGTAGGCCTGATAAGCGCAGCGCCATCAGGCATCCCCCGAAACCGGCACTACCGCCGGTTTTTGCGGTTTTGACCGCACCGCAATCACCACGCCTATTATCAGCAGCGCAATACCGCTTATCGTCAGCAGCGGCGGAAATTCCTTGCGCAGAATAAAGGTGTACAGCAGTCCCGCCAGCGTTTCAAAGACGATCAGCGGGCCGAGGATCACCGTCGGCAGCTTCTGACTGGCGACGTTCCAGCACAGTGCGCCAACCCACGAACATAAGACCGCAATGGCTATCATCAGGCCGATAAACACGCCCGGACGTGGGCCGAAGGGCAGCGCGAAGTCCGGCGTTTGCCCGTTCAGCCACAGGCAGGCGGCAATATAACCGAGCAGGGATACAGGCAGCGTCACCAGTGCCTGGGCCGTCGCCCACATCATTGGGTGCTTATCCGGATTCTCGCGTAGCCAGCGGGCATTACGCAGCGCATACCACGCCCAACACACCACCGAAATCAGCGCCAGCGCGATGCCATAGCCATACCTCCAGCCGCTAAAATCAGGCAACCCCTGACTCAGCTCAGAGATATTCACGCATAGCAGACCCATGCCGATCAGTACCAGCGCAGGAGCCAGGTGCCACCACGATAATTTGCCGTCACGTTGGCTATAAAGCAGGTTGGCGAAGACTGGGATCACGACCGGTAATGTGCCGATGATCATGGTTGAAACGGGTGCGCCGGTACGCTGAATGGCGCTGGCCAGACAAACGTAATAAATCAGGTTGCCCATCAGGGTTAACGCCAGAGCGGTTACCCAGTCTTTGTACGTCAACTGACGCAGTCGTCCGCGACCCAGCCAGGCCAACGGGAGTGCGATCAGCCCCAACGCCAGATAACGCCCCATCGACTGTAATACCGCTGGGTATTCCGGCACGATCAAGGGGCCGACAAAAATTAATCCCCACATCAGCCCGGCCAGCAGGGCATACAACACACCGCTAATCATTTTTGACATCCACATCATTAAACATAGCGCTGAGTGTAGGCAGGGAAAACATCACTGTATTGTATGAGATTGCGCATTAGCGCGAATAAACCTGCTTCTGATAGCGTACCGGCGTAATGCCGTAGCGATGGGTAAAGGCGCGGGTGAGGTGCGATTGGTCGGTCAGTCCGGTGGCGGCGGCCACATCTGCGGCAGGCATACCGTAGGTAAGAAAACCTTTGGCTCGCCACAGACGGATCGCCATCAGCATCTGGTGCGGTGTGACGTGAAAATGCAATTTGAACTGGCGCTGGAAATGCCAGGGACTGAGTGACGCCACGCGAGCCAGTTCATCGAGGGTCACAGGGTGCATGTAGTTATCGTGCAGGTATTCACGCACGCGTTCGAAGCGATGTGCCCCCTCCGGTAATACCGGTGCATGGCGAGCCAGCGGCTGGAACGTGTCGATCAGATCGAGTAATAATCCTTTTTGTGCCAGCGGATCCTCCGTGTTCCACAGGCCATGGATCAGCGAGCAGATCTGACGCGAACGCAGCGGATCGTGACGGGTAACGTCATGGAACCACCAGTGACGAACCCCGGTGACCTCCTCCAGAAGATCGGGTTCAAGGTAGATCATCCGGTAGCGCCAGCCGTCGGCGGTTTCGGCTTCGCCGGTGTGCAGCTCATCGGGATTCATGGTGACGACGGAATGGGCAGGCGCTACGTATTGCGTGCCGCGATAGCGAAAACGTTCGGCTCCGGCTTCTATCGCGCCGATACCAAACGCTTCATGGGTGTGTGGCTCAAAGGCGTAACGCGAGATATGCGCATGATACAGCTCAACGCCGGGCACCTGCGCCAGATGGTGAAAGCGGGCGCTGTCTTTCTCATCAATAAACTGCTCAGGTACACCTTGCACGTTTTTTCTCCCCACGCATCATCCTGTCATTATCAGAGAGGATGCGTGGGGATGCCACCACAATTAACTAATTTTTAACACTTACACGATGCCTTTGACGCTGTCAGCCAACGATGTGGTCGGGCGACCAATCAGTTTGCTCAACGTATGGCTGTCATCGAACAGACCGCCTTTGGACGCGCCAACGTCTGAGTCAGCCAGCATATCCGCCAGCCCGGCAGGCAGACCAAAACCCTTCAGCGCGGCGGCAAAATCGGCTTCACTCAGGTTCTGATACACCACTTTTTTACCGCTCTGTTTTGCCAGTTCGGTAGCCAGTTGGCTCAGCGTCCAGCCGTCATCGCCCGCCAGCTCATAGATTTTACCGGCATGACCGTCTTCGCTGATAACGCGCGCGGCGGCAGCGGCATAGTCGGCGCGGGTCGCCGAGGCGATTTTGCCTTCTCCTGCAGCCCCAATAAACACGCCGTGTTCCAGTGCGGCTGGCGCACTCGCCAGATAGTTTTCGGTGTACCAGCCGTTACGCAGCAGCGCGTACGCGATACCGGATTCAGCCAGCATCTTCTCGGTTGCCACATGCTCATCAGCCAACCCCAGCGGGGAGGTGTCGGCATGTAGCAGGCTGGTGTAGGCGATAAATTTCACGTGAGCGGCTTTCGCTGCGTTAATCACGTTGCGATGCTGCGGGGCACGTTGTCCCACTTCGCTCGACGAGATCAGCAGTAGCTTGTCGATATTCTGTAGGGCAGTTGTAAAGGCGGCTTCATCGCTGTAATCCGCCTGACGAACGGTAATCCCCTGCTGGCTAAGCGCCGTCGCTTTCGCAGGGTTACGCACAATGGCCACAATCTGGCTGGCAGGAACGGTTTTCAGCAGAGTTTCAATAACGTGTTGGCCCAGTTGGCCGGTGGCGCCGGTAATCGCGATCATGGGGTGACTCCTTGGTATTGGTCTTGTGTTTAATCACGCTAACACCTAAACTAACTTTTAGTAAGTACGCACAAAAAGGTAAGTATGAAAATGGCCACACCAACGCTTTCTCAGCAGTTACGCGATGGTAATTTGTTCGCCGAGCAGTGCCCCTCCCGCGAGGTGTTAAAACACGTCACCAGTCGCTGGGGGGTGTTGATTCTGGTGGCGCTGCGCGACGGTACGCACCGTTTTAGCGATCTGCGCCGTAAGATGGGCGGCGTCAGTGAAAAGATGCTGGCGCAATCCCTGCAGGCGCTGGAGCAGGATGGGTTTATCAACCGGGTATCGTATCCGGTCGTACCGCCGCATGTGGAGTATAGCCTGACGTCGTTGGGTGAGCAGGTGAGCGATAAAGTCGCCGCACTGGCGGACTGGATTGAACTAAATTTGCCGCAGGTTTTGGCGCAGCGGGAAGAGCGGGCGGCGTAAAGTATTGCCGGATGGCGGCTAACGCCTTATCCGGCCTACAGATTACTTCGACGCGTAGGCCGGATAAGACGCTATTGCGTCGCATCCGGCACGAAAATTACTTACTTAAATCCAACTGGTAAATGGCAAAACCAATGTCATCGGTCGCGACTTTTTTCAGTGGATATTGCCCTTTCTCTTTGATAAATGCGGCGGCCTTCTCGGTTGGCGATGTTTCAAAGCGAATATCCAGTTTTGTATCGCTGTGAATCGGCGCCAGACGCCAGTTGTTATCTGCTGCCGGATGTATTTCACCGGCGCGCTTCGTTTCGGCACCTATCCATGCCGCCAGCACCGAGCGGTTTTCATCCGGTGATGCAAACGCGATGTGACTGTCGCCAGTTCCGGCAAACTTACCGCCGTAGGCACGATAGTTATTCGTCGCGACGAGGAAGGTGGCATTTGGATCGACAGGCTTGCCGTTGAAGGTCAGATTTTTAATACGCTCTGCTTGCGGGTTGATAGTCTGGCATTCACCGTCATAGCGGGCGGGTTGCGACACATCAATCTGGTAATTCACGCCGTCAATCACGTCGAAGTTATAGGTACGGAAGCCGTCCCAGTTAATCAACGACTGTGGTTTGCTGCTGTGGATATCAATCTGATTGAACTGCCCGGCGGAACATTCCAGCCACTCTTTCACCTCTTTACCGCTGGCTTTTACGACCACCAGGGTGTTGGGATAGAGATATAAATCGGCGGCGTTACGGAAGGTGAGCTGACCTTTTTCGACTTCGACAAAGCTGGCTGGATCGTTCTTGCGTCCACCGACCTTAAACGGCGCAGCTGCGGAAAGTACCGGCAGTTTCGCCAGGTCCGGATCGCCCTGAATAAAGTGTTCCACATAGGCTTTCTGCGCGTTGTTCACCACCTGTACGGTCGGGTCATCCTGTACCAGCGCCAGATAGCTGTACATATTGTCGGCGGATTTACCGATCGGTTTGCTGACAAACTCACGCGTGGCGTCGTGATCGGCTTTCAGGATCTCAACGATTTTTTTGTCTTCTGCTGCCAGTGATTTTTTCGCTGCCGCGTCATAGATCGGGCGCGCCTCGGCTTTCGCCTGGGTGACCTGCCATTTACCGCTGTCGTTATTCAGCACCAAATCGACTACGCCGAGGTGATCGCCCCACATGCCTGGCATTACCGCCGGAACCCCATTCAGCGTACCTTTTGTGATATCTGCACCTTTGATGTTGGCAAAGTCTTTACCGGGGAAAACGGCGTGAGCGTGACCAAACATAATGGCATCCACGCCCGGGACTTCACTGAGGTAATAAACGGAGTTTTCCGCCATGGTTTGATACGGGTCGGCAGAAAGCCCGGAGTGAGCAACTACCACCACGACATCGGCACCTTTTTCTCGCATTTCGGGAACGTATTTGCGTGCAGTTTCCGTAATGTCGTTCACCGTCACTTTACCGCTGAGGTTGGCTTTATCCCAGGTCATAATCTGCGGTGGCACAAAACCGATATAGCCAATCTTCAGCGTCTGCTTTTTCCCTTCTTTGTCGACAACCTCAGTGTCTTTGATCAGATAAGGCGTAAACAGCGGCTTCTTGGTCTTAACGTCGATGATATTGGCATTAACGTAAGGGAACTTCGCTCCGGCTAGTGCGTTGTGCAGATACTCAAGACCGTAGTTGAATTCATGGTTGCCGAGGTTACCCACCGCGTAATCCAGCGTGTTTAGCGCCTTATAGACCGGGTGAGTTTCGCCCGCTTTCAGCCCCTTGGCCGCCATATAATCCCCGAGCGGACTGCCCTGAATCAAATCGCCGTTATCAACCAGCACGCTGTTTTTGACTTCACCACGCGCAGCGTTGATAAGGCTGGCCGTACGCACCAGGCCAAATTTTTCAGTCGGTGTATCTTTGTAATAATCGAAATCCATCATATTGCTGTGTAAATCAGTGGTTTCCATTATCCGCAGATCGACGGTCGCGGCATTCGCGCTGGCTGCAATCAGCGTGGCGAGAAGCGTTGCACTAAACTTAATCATCAGGGGCATCCTTTTAAGATCTAAGCCACAAAAGAAAATGTATATATATCTTCTTGCTTACAGAACTGTGAATCATGACATGAATATAGCGTTTAAAACCGCAGACGCTATCACAGTTGGCGGATCCCCTGACGATCGGGTATAAGTAAAACAACGAGTTAACACCACGAAAGAAACGAGGTGGAGAATGTTAGAACATGTATGCCAGCTTGCACGGAATGCGGGCGATGCCATTATGCAGGTCTACGATGGACTCAAACCGATGGAGATTACCAGCAAGCAGGACGATTCTCCGGTCACGGCGGCGGATATCGCCGCGCACAAGGTGATCCTCGAAGGATTACTGGCGCTGACGCCGGATATTCCCGTTCTGTCTGAAGAAGCGCCTCCTGGCTGGGATGTTCGCCAGCACTGGCAGCGGTACTGGCTGGTAGACCCGCTGGATGGGACCAAAGAGTTCATTAAGCGTAACGGTGAATTTACCGTTAATATTGCGCTGATCGAAAAGGGAAAGCCGGTGCTGGGCGTGGTGTATGCCCCAGTGATGAAAGTGATGTACAGCGCGGAACATGGCAAAGCGTGGAAAGAAGAGTGCGGCGTGCGCAAACAAATCCAGGTTCGTGACGCGCGTCCACCGCTGGTGGTGATTAGCCGCTCGCATGCCGACAATGAGTTAAAAGAGTATCTGCAACAGTTGGGCGAGCACCAGACCACCTCGATTGGTTCCTCGCTGAAGTTTTGCCTGGTGGCGGAAGGGCACGCACAGCTGTATCCGCGTTTTGGACCCACAAACGTGTGGGACACCGCAGCTGGCCACGCGGTCGCAGCCGCAGCCGGGGCACACGTTCACGACTGGCAGGGAAAACCTCTGGATTACACCCCGCGTGAATCGTTCCTTAACCCCGGCTTCCGCGTCTCTATTTACTGAGCAGTTTGTGCAGCAGGGCGATAACCTGCTGCACCTCATCCTGCGTTAACGCGCCATCTTTTGCCCACTGTACGCGTCCGTCTTTGTCGAGAACGACGATAGCGGAGCTCTCTTCATCCAGTTGCCAGGCCTTACGCGCAATGCCATCGCTGTCGACAATAAATTGTGACCACGGGTAGAGCTTCTTATTGCTCTCCAGACTGCTGCGCACAAACATACCGGAGCCTGGGATGGCGTCATCGGTGTTGACGATTGTGGTGGTCTGGTATTTGTCGTGCGGCAGATTGGCCGCTTTGATGGCCTCGATCAACGTAGCATTTTTCTCTTTGGCGGAGGTGCGTCCGGCGATGTGTTGCACAATGCGGACTTTCCCTGGCAGTTGTGCGCTATTCCAGTTTTTGTAGCTAAACTTATCGTTATTGAGGATCAGTTCGCCGCGATCGGCAATACCCACCGGCGGTACGCGCTGGTTGGTTTCAAATTTATGCGCGGAGGCAATCATCGGCAGCAGCAGGCACGACAGCGCCAGCAGTTTTTGTAAGGTCATGGGTTTTCCTTCTTTCTTTATTTTGCAGGTGATCCGACCACTTGGGCCTGGAATTTAATCATATGTGCGAATTATGCTTTTTCCCGCAAGCGCGATGCCAGTTTGCGGACGGGCGCACAAATCCTGTGAAAAATGAAGGCTTATACTGAAGATAGCGAAGCGTTGAAAAGATAATTCTGAATAATTGTAACCTGAAGGTAAATAAACTTATACACGCTGGAAACATCGTTCAGATAGTCTATAGTCATAAGGCATTAAAATTTGCGCCTGAGGATTGTCGGACCGATTGTGGTACCGCAAAGGCGTAACGCTCAGCAGGAGATACAATGAAAATTTTCCAACGATACAACCCGCTGCAGGTGGCGAAGTACGTGAAGATCCTGTTTCGTGGACGGTTATATATCAAGGATGTAGGCGCTTTTGAGTTTGATAAGGGTAAGATTCTTATCCCAAAAGTGAAGGACAAACTGCATTTTTCTGTTATGTCCGAAGTTAACCGTCAGGTTTTGCGTCTGCAGACTGAGATGGCTTAACCAAAGTGCTATGCAGTAGTTAAAAAAACGGCTCCTGATGGGAGCCGTTGATGTTTCTGTAGGCGTTAAGACGCCTTGGTCTCTTCTTTTGCATCCGGCAGCTTTGGTACCAGAACGGTAGGTTTACTGTCCAGGCGCGTCACCAGCAGCTGATCGATCTTGTAGTTATCGATATCCACCACTTCAAATTTGTAGCCAGAATACTTCACCGAGTCGGTGCGTTTCGGGATTTTACGCAGCATGAACATCATGAAACCGCCGATGGTTTCATAGTTGCCGGACTGCGGAAACTCGTCGATATCCAGCACACGCATCACGTCATCAATCGGCGTACCGCCGTCAACTAACCATGAGTTCTCATCACGCGCGACGATCTGTTCTTCCAGCCCCTGGCCGACTAAGTCACCCATCAGCGTCGTCATTACGTCATTAAGCGTAATAATCCCCACCACCAGTGCATACTCGTTCATGATGACGGCAAAATCTTCGCCTGCGGTTTTGAAGCTTTCCAGCGCTTCTGAGAGCGTCAGCGTATCCGGAACAATCAGCGTATTGCGGATCTGCACGCCGCTGTTCAGCGCCATGCTTTGATTTGCCAGTACGCGGTTGAGGAGATCCTTTGAATCAACATAGCCAATGATGTGGTCGATATCTTCATTACAGACCAGAAACTTGGAATGCGGATGTTCCGCCACTTTGTTCTTCAGGCTCTGTTCGTCTTCGTGCAGATCAAACCAGATAACGTTTTCGCGCGAGGTCATTGAAGACGGCACGGTTCGGGATTCCAGTTCAAATACGTTTTCGATTAGCTCATGTTCCTGCTTGCGCAGAACCCCTGCCAATGCGCCGGCTTCGACTACGGCGTAAATATCGTCCGAAGTGATGTCATCTTTACGCACCATCGGGATCTTAAACAGACGGAAAATGTTATTTGCCAGACCATTAAAGAACCATACCAGCGGGCGGAACACGAGCAGACAGAAGCGCATCGGGTTGATGATACGCAAAGCCACAGCTTCTGGCGCAATCATACCGATGCGTTTCGGGGTTAAATCCGCGAACAGGATGAACAGGCCAGTCACCAGGGAGAACGACAGAATAAAGCTTAACTGTTCGGACAGCTCTGGGGCGAAGTATTTCGAGAACAGATCGTTAAATGCCGGTGAAAACGCTGCGTCACCGACGATACCGCCAAGAATAGCAACCGCATTAAGACCAATTTGCACAACGGTAAAGAACATGCCGGGGTTTTCCTGCATCTTCAAAACACGTTGTGCGTTTACGTTGCCTTCATCGGCAAGCAGTTTAAGTTTGATTTTGCGTGATGCAGCAAGTGAGATCTCGGATATCGAGAAAAACGCACTCACGGCGATCAGGCAGAGAATGACTAAAATACTGTTTAACATATCTTATCCGACCGTTAAGGCCAGATCCTCGGAAGGGATAAATTGATAAATTCGTGTGAAATACACATTGAAAACCGGTCCGAAGGGAGTGGACCGGCAATTTCAGGAGCTAGTATAGCGTAAGGTACTGTAAAGCCGCCAGAGGGGGGCGCTTATCCTTGTGGCGGCAGACAAACGCCAATCCCGCCAATGCCACAGTACCCATAAGGGTTTTTGTGCAGATATTGTTGGTGATCGTCCTCGGCATAGTAGAACGGGGTAGCAGTATTAATTTCTGTGGTGATGTGGCGGTCATCGCCCGCTGCGGTCATTGCCGCCTGAAAACGCTCCAGGCTGGCGTGCGCGGCGCTCTTCTGCTCCGGCGTGAGCGGATAAATTGCGGAACGGTACTGAGTGCCCTGGTCGTTCCCCTGACGCATACCCTGCGCCGGGTCATGATTTTCCCAGAACACCTGCAGCAGTTGTTCGTAGCTGATAACATGCGGGTCATAGACGATGCGTACCGCTTCGGCATGGCCAGTATCACCAGAACACACTTCCCGATAGGTTGGGTTAGGGGTATAGCCACCGGTGTATCCAGCTGCTGTGCTGTATACCCCTGGTAGTGACCAGAATAAGCGCTCCACGCCCCAGAAACATCCCATGGCGAAGAGGGCTATCTCCATGCCGTCGGGCACGTTGGTCATCGAATGCTGATTAACCGCATGCAACGTTGCTACCGGCATCGGGGTGTTGCGTCCAGGTAGCGCATCTGCTTGAGTAACAAGATGCTTTCTATCAAATAAACTCATGGCCGTTCTCCCGAAATCAGTCATTTGGGTTAAGGTTGTAACGAGACGCGTCTTTGCCCACAATAAATAGCGTGAATGCGTCTAGAGTTAAACATAAGAAATATTTGGGTTGTCGTCTGTTTTTCAACTCTTATTGTTGATTTTTTGTTAAGCCGAGGAACGGCATAGTATTTTTTTCCAGGGGTGGGAAAAAAGGATATTCAGGAGAAAATGTGCCACATATCCGTCAGTTATGTTGGGTGGGATTACTGTGCTTAAGTGGCTCCGCCGCCGCTGCGAATGTTCGCTTACAGGTCGAAGGATTATCTGGACCGCTGGAGAAAAACGTTCGTGCGCAGCTGTCCACGATTCAGAGTGACGAAGTCACTCCAGACCGACGCTTTCGTGCGCGCGTTGATGATGCCATCCGCGAAGGGCTAAAAGCGCTGGGCTACTTTGAGCCAACCATTGATTTTGAACTGCGTCCGCCACCGGCGAAAGGACGCCAGGTGCTGATTGCCAAAGTGACCCCCGGTGAGCCGGTGCTGATTGGCGGTACCGAAGTGATTCTGCGCGGTGGCGCACGTACGGATAAAGATTACCTGGATCTGCTGAAAACACGCCCTGCAA
The DNA here is from genome assembly GCF_030333085.1 of Citrobacter sp. Cpa228. Taxonomy (NCBI): domain Bacteria; kingdom Pseudomonadati; phylum Pseudomonadota; class Gammaproteobacteria; order Enterobacterales; family Enterobacteriaceae; genus Citrobacter; species Citrobacter sp. Cpa228. Next base: position 87,823 of record NZ_JAOWGQ010000057.1, read on the forward strand.
TCGGCACAGTGCTCAATCAGGGCGACTATGACAATTTCAAAAAGTCACTCACCAGCGTGGCGCTGCGTAAAGGCTATTTCGACAGTGAATTTAATAAAAGCCAGCTCGGGATAGCGCTTGAGCGCCGCCAGGCATTCTGGGATATCGATTACAACAGCGGAGAGCGCTACCGCTTTGGCCATGTCACTTTTGAAGGTTCGCAAATTCGCGATGAATACCTGCAAAACCTGGTGCCGTTCAAAGAGGGCAAAGAGTACGAGTCGAAAGATCTGGCAGAGCTAAACCGTCGCCTTTCGGCAACCGGATGGTTTAATTCCGTGGTGGTGGCGCCTGAATTTGATAAAGCCCGAGAAACCAAAGTACTGCCGCTAAAAGGCGTGGTCTCGCCGCGCACCGAAAATACCATCGAAACCGGGGCCGGCTACTCTACTGACGTGGGACCGCGGTTGAAAACCTCGTGGAAAAAGCCGTGGATGAACTCCTGGGGCCATAGCCTGACCACCAGTGCCAGTATTTCTGCGCCAGAGCAGGTCCTTGATTTCAGCTATAAAATGCCGCTGTTAAAGAACCCGCTGGAGCAGTATTACCTGGTGCAGGGGGGCTTTAAGCGTACCGATTTGAACGACACCGAGCAGGACTCCACCACGCTTGCGGTTTCCCGCTACTGGGACCTCTCGAGCGGCTGGCAGCGCGCGATTAACCTGCGCTGGAGCCTCGACCACTTTACCCAGGGTAACGTCACTAATACCACCATGCTGCTCTATCCGGGTGTGATGATCAGCCGGACGCGCTCGCGCGGCGGCCTGATGCCTGTCTGGGGTGATTCCCAACGCTATTCCATTGACTATTCGAATACTGCGTGGGGTTCAGACGTTGATTTCTCCGTCTTCCAGGCGCAGAACGTCTGGATCCGTACATTGTACGATAAGCACCGTTTTGTGATGCGCGGTAACCTCGGCTGGATTGAAACCGGTGACTTCGACAAAGTCCCGCCGGATCTGCGTTTCTTCGCCGGGGGCGACCGCAGTATCCGCGGTTACAAATACAAATCTATTTCGCCTGAAGGCAGTGACGGTAAGCTGAAAGGGGCCTCGAAGCTGGCGACGGGCTCGCTGGAATACCAGTACAACGTGACCGGTAAATGGTGGGGCGCGATGTTTGTCGATAGCGGTGAAGCGGTCAGCGATATCCGCAAAAGCGATTTCAAAACCGGTGCAGGGGTCGGTGTACGCTGGCAGTCGCCAGTGGGGCCTATCAAGCTCGACTTTGCCGTCCCTGTCGGCGACAAAGATGAACATGGTTTACAGTTTTACATCGGTCTGGGGCCTGAATTATGAGTTTATGGAAGAAGATAAGCCTCGGGGTACTGGTTTTTATCCTGCTGTTGTTAGGTACCGTCGCGTTCCTGGTGGGGACAACCTCTGGTCTGCATCTGGTCTTCAAGGCAGCTAATCGCTGGGTGCCTGGGCTGGAGATTGGTCAGGTTACCGGCGGCTGGCGGGATTTATCGCTCAAAAATATTCGTTATGACCAGCCCGGCGTGGCAGTAAATGCTGGCGAAGTACATCTGGCCGTGGGGCTTAATTGTCTGTGGAACAGCAGTCTGTGCGTCAACGATCTGTCGCTGAAAAATATCAACGTAGCGATCGACAGCAAAAAAATGCCGCCATCAGCGCCGGTGGAGGAAGAAGACAGCGGTCCGCTTAACCTTTCCACGCCATACCCAATCACGCTTTCACGCGTGGCGCTTAACAACATCAATATCAAAATCGATGACACCACGGTGTCGGTGCTGGATTTCACCTCCGGTCTGAACTGGCAGGAAAAAACGCTGACCCTGAAGCCAACGTCATTGCAGGGGCTGCTGATTGCCCTGCCTAAAGTGGCGGACGTGGCGCAGGAAGAGGTCGTCGAACCAAAAATTCAAAATCCGCAGCCGGACGAAAAGCCGCTCGGTGAAACGCTAAAAGATCTGTTCTCAAAGCCGGTGCTGCCGGAAATGACCGATGTGCATCTGCCGCTCAATCTCAATATTGAAGAATTTCGCGGCGAGCAGCTGCGCGTGACCGGGGATACGGATCTCACGGTACATAACCTGCTGCTGAAAGTGAGCAGCATTGACGGCAACATGAAGCTGGACGCGCTGGATATCGACTCGAATCAGGGGGCGGTAAAAGCCAGCGGCACGGTGCAGCTCACCGACACATGGCCGATCGATATCACCCTGAACAGCACGCTGAATATCGACCCGTTAAAGGGCGAAAAGGTGAAGCTGAAAGTTGGTGGCGCACTGCGCGAACAGCTGGAAGTTGGCGTTAACCTGTCCGGTCCGGTGGATTTGGACCTGCGGGCGCAAACGCGTCTGGCGGAAGCCGGGTTGCCGCTCAATCTGGAAGTGGTGAGTAAGCAGATTTACTGGCCGTTCACCGGCGACAAGCAGTTCCAGGCCGATGACATCAAGCTCAAGCTGACCGGCAAAATGACCGACTACACGTTGTCGATGCGTACCGCCGTGAAGGGGCAGGATATTCCTCCGGCCACCATTACGCTGGATGCCAAAGGTAACGAACAGCAGATCAATCTCGACAAACTGAGCGTTGCGGCGCTGGAAGGGAAAACCGAGCTGAAAGCGCTGGTGGACTGGCAGCAGGCGGTCAGTTGGCGTGGGGAGCTCACGCTGGATGGCATCAACACCGCGAAAGCAATCCCGGACTGGCCGTCAAAACTGAATGGCCTGGTGAAAACGCGCGGTAGTCTGTACGGTGGAAGCTGGCAGATGGAGGTTCCGGAGCTGAAGCTGACCGGCAACGTGAAGCAGAATAAGGTCAATGTGAACGGTTCGCTGAAAGGTAACAGTTACCTGCAGTGGACGATCCCGGGCCTGCATCTGGAACTGGGGCGCAACAGCGCGGATGTGAAAGGGGAACTGGGGGTCAAAGACCTCAATCTCGACGCGACGATTGATGCCCCGAATCTGGATAACGCGCTGCCTGGAGTGGGCGGTACGGCGAAAGGGCTGGTAAAAGTTCGCGGTACGGTCGACGCGCCGCAACTGCTGGCGGATATCACCGCCCGTGGTCTGCGTTGGCAGGAACTTTCCGTGGCTCAGGTGCGCGTCGAGGGCGACGTGAAATCAGCTGAGCAAATCGCCGGTAGCCTCAACGTGCGTGTAGAGCGGATTGTGCAACCTGACGTGAATATCGGCCTCGTGACGCTCAACGCCAAAGGCAGCGAACAGCAGCATGAGCTGCAACTGCGCATTCAGGGGGAGCCGGTTTCCGGGCAACTGGATCTGGCAGGCAGCTTCGATCGCAAAGAACAGCGCTGGAAAGGGACGCTGAGCAATACGCGCTTCCAGACGCCGGTTGGTCCATGGTCGTTGAACCGTGCGATTGCGCTGGATTACCGTAATCAGGAACAGAAAATCAGCATTGGGCCACACTGCTGGAATAACCCGAATGCGGAACTGTGCGTGCCGCAAACCATTGATGCCGGTGCAGAAGGGCGCGCGGTGGTGAACCTGAATCGCTTCGATCTGGCAATGCTGAAACCGTTTATGCCGGATACAACCCAGGCCAGCGGCGTATTCAGTGGCAAAGCGGATGTGAGCTGGGACACCACCAAAGAGGGGCTGCCGCAGGGACAGGTCACGCTAAGTGGGCGTAACGTGAAGGTCACCCAGAGCGTAAACGATGCCGCGTTACCGGTGGCGTTTGAGACGCTGAACCTGACCGCTGACCTGCACAACAACCGTGCTGAACTGGGATGGCTGATTCGTCTGACCAACAACGGACAGTTTGACGGACAGGTGCAGGTAACAGACCCGCAAGGACGCCGTAATCTGGGCGGTAACGTCAATATTCGCAACTTCAATCTGGCGATGGTGAACCCTATCTTCTCCAGAGGTGAAAAAGCCGCAGGAATGATCAACGCCAATCTGCGTCTGGGCGGTGATGTGCAAAGTCCACAATTGCTTGGACAACTGCAGCTTAGCGGTCTGGATATCGACGGCAACTTTATGCCGTTTGACATGCAGCCAAGCCAGTTAGCCGTTAACTTCACCGGAACACGTTCCACGCTGGCGGGCGTAGTGCGCACGCAGCAGGGAGAAATTAACCTGAGCGGCGATGCCGACTGGAGCCAGATAGATAACTGGCGGGCGCGTGTTGCAGCCAAAGGCAGTCGCGTGCGTATCACCGTGCCGCCGATGGTTCGTCTGGATGTCTCGCCGGATGTGGTCTTCGAAGCCACGCCGAACCTGTTTACTCTTGATGGCAACGTGGATGTGCCGTGGGCACGTATTGTAGTGCACGACCTGCCGGAAAGTGCGGTGGGGGTGTCCAGCGACATGGTGATGCTCAACGACAATCTGCAGCCAGAGAAGCCGCAAAGCGCCGGTATTCCGATCAACAGCAACCTGAACATTCATGTAGGCAACAACGTACGTATCGATGCCTTTGGTCTGAAAGCGCGTCTGACGGGCGATCTGAAAGTTGCACAGGATAAGCAGGGGCTGGGGTTGAACGGCCAGATCAACATCCCGAGCGGGCGTTTCCATGCCTATGGTCAGGATTTGATTGTGCGTAAGGGCGAGCTGTTGTTCTCCGGCCCGCCGGATCAGCCGTTGCTCAACATCGAAGCGATTCGTAACCCGGATGCCACCGAAGACGACGTGATCGCCGGTGTTCGCGTCACCGGCAGCGCCGATGAACCGAAAGCGGAGATCTTCTCTGACCCGGCAATGTCGCAGCAAATGGCCCTCTCTTATCTGTTACGTGGGCAAGGGCTGGACAGCGAGCAGAGCGACAGCGCGGCGATGACCTCAATGCTTATTGGTCTGGGGGTTGCACAAAGTGGTCAGGTTGTGGGTAAAATCGGGGAGACATTTGGCGTAAGCAATCTGGCACTGGACACGCAAGGGGTGGGTGACTCCTCTCAGGTGGTTGTCAGCGGATACGTACTGCCAGGTCTGCAGGTGAAATATGGTGTGGGTATATTTGACTCTTTAGCGACACTCACGCTACGTTATCGTCTGATGCCTAAGCTATATCTGGAAGCCGTGTCTGGCGTAGATCAGGCACTTGATTTGCTCTATCAGTTCGAGTTTTAGCAATGCGAATATTTGTCTACGGCAGTTTACGAACCAAACAAGGCAACAGCCACTGGATGACCAATGCCCTGTTGCTGGGAAATTTCAGTATCGATAATTACCAGTTGTATAGCCTGGGCCACTATCCAGGCGCGGTTCCGGGGAACGGAACGGTACACGGGGAAGTTTATCGTATTGACAACGCCACGCTGGCAGAGCTTGACGCTCTGCGTACGCGAGGTGGCGAATATGCACGCCAGTTAATTCAGACGCCGTACGGAAGTGCATGGATGTACGTGTACCAACGTCCGGTTGATGGCTTAACGCTGATTGAAAGCGGTAACTGGTTAGACAGAGACCAGTACTGATATATCACTTACGAGAATAAAACAACGCCACCCGAGGGTAGCGTTGTTTTATTCCGGATTTAAAACTCCACGCGCGCGCCGAGGTTATAGCGGCGACCTTCCACCTGCGCGGATTCATTCCATGCAGTTGTCAGTTTCGGATCCTCATCCAGCACGTTGTAGACCCCTGCCATCAACTGCGTGTGCTTATTGAGCTGATAACGTACGCCCACATCAACCATTGTGTAGTCATCGTACTTGTAGTTATTACCGCTGTTGCGGTTACTGCTGCGATAGTTCACCGTACTCCACACGTCGAGACTCTGTGTCGCCGCCCAGGTCAGCGACAGATTCGCCATATGACGCGGGTAGTCGTTCAGCGCGTAGCCTTTGTTGACGCCGCTTTTCTGCTCGCTGTGGTTCCAGGTGTAGTTAGCGTTGGCTTTGATGTCGGCGCTAATTTGCCAGTCGGCATTCAGCTCAATGCCGTATACGTCTGCCTCACTGACGTTAAAGTATTTACTGACGGAATCTGCTTTGTAGCCATTCACCGAGCACTGGTTTGTCGCCGTGGTTTCACAAATAGTTTGTTCAGCGATTTTGTCTTTGAACTGGGTATAGAAGACCGTGCTATCCAGAGCCAGCACATCGCCCGTCCAGTAGAGACCCAGCTCAGAGTTAACGCTTTTCTCTGGTTTCAGGTCGTCATTACCTACCGTCAGGAATGGATAAGGCACGGTTGAGCCGTAAGGGGTGACGAAGTTGCTGGAGGTCGCGCGTAGCTCCGGTTTTTTATATCCTGCCGAAATACCGCCCTTTAGCGCCCAGGCATCGCTGAAGGCCCAGTTGCCGTACATTTTTGGCGTAATATGCGTACCAAAGTTATCGTCCTGATCCATACGCGCCGAAGTAGTCAGGATGAAATCGTCAATACTCCAGCCATCTTCAGCAAACAGCGCCCAGCCGTTGCGGCTGATTTTGGTTACCGGCTCTGAGCCGGGCAGCGTTTTGTTAGCCACATCAAAGCGGTCATTTAACTCTTCGCGGGTAAAATTCGCCCCGATGGTCAGTTTATGGTTGTCGAGCGTGAAGGTGGTTTGCGAATTAGCGACGTAGTTCTCCATCTGCACATACTGCGGGGACTGGCCGTCATAAACGTATTTTGAGCGGCCCTTTTCGTAGTTGATGTAGTTGGTCGTCGCGATGGTGTCATCAGCATACCAGCCGGTATGCGTCAGAGTGGCGGCGTTACGATCGAACAGCCATGACCATGGCGCACCGCGTTTCTGGGTACGGTTTTTCTCCTGCTCGCCGGTGACCACGTTGAGATCGAACAGGTTATTGTCGCTGGCGGCCAGACCCAGCGTCATATCAACGGATTTACGGTTGTGTTTGCCGAAATAGTTATTGCGATCGTCATCGCGACGGTCGAGCCAGTCGGCCGCGACGCTAAGGCCCAGCACATCAGGCACAATCGGCCCCATGGTAAACAGATTCATCTGGCTGGTATTACCCAAATACTGGTGTTCCTGAAGCCAGGTATTCGCCGCAATCGCCGTCGTCCAGTCTTTCGCACCGTACGGTTTTTTGGTTATAACGTTGACCACACCGCCGATGGCATCTGAGCCGTACAGCGAGGACATTGGCCCGCGGATAACTTCAATACGCTCAATGGCCTCCATTGGCGGTAAGAAGTTGGCTTCAGTACCGATATCATGGCCGTAGGGGCGCGATTCACCGGTATTTTGTTTGACGCTGTTGACCATAAAAGCGGTATAGGACGGGTCCATACCGCGGATCATAATGCTACCCGCGTTCATGCCGCTGCTGTTGGTGACCGAGACGCCAGGCAGGTTTTTAATCGCTTCACCGATATTACGATCCGGCTGAATATCCAGCGTTTTACGATCGATAACCGAAATAGTGGCCGGTGCTTCGCGTTTTTGTTGCGAGAACCCGGATGCGGTGATCACCATTTCATCTTCACTATTGCGTGAGGTTTCGGTGAGTTCTTCTGCCTGAGTGGGGAAAATAACACCGCCTGAGAATGCGACGATCCCCGTCAGCGTAATAAGTTGACGCGTTTTCATAATATAAGACACCTGAAAAGTAAAAAATAAAAGCATCACCTTGCAACCCGGAAAAGCTGCAAGGTGTAAGAAGCGTTTTTAATTATTAATATTTAGAGAGATCGACTTTCAGCACGTAGTCGGGCTTCACACCGGTCATTTTTTCCGACTGCTTTACACTGATATACAAGGTGTTAGCATCTGCCGAAAGCGCCAGACTGTTAGGTAACGCCTGGGTTTCGATGCTTTGTTTTACCTGATAGGTTTTGCTGTCCACGATGCTGATACGTTTTGCATTACGGTGGGTGATATACACTTCCTGGCGTTTTTCGTTATATAGCACTGCCAAAGAGTTAATGACCTTAATTGGCGCAATAACCTTGCCAGTATTAATATCGACAACCAGAACATCAGCCAGATCGGGATCTGTCAGAAACGCACGATTATTTTTTGCATCAAGCGCAATATTCAGGAAAAAATGTTTCTTAGCGGGTTCAATGGTAAAACGGTTAATAATTTTATGGCTGGTGGTATCCAGCGTAATCAGTTCATTCCGGCCATTCACGACATACAGGCGATCTTTATCAGCATCAATGGCCATACCGGTCGGGTACTGACCCATGTTTTCAAGGGTGGCAATTTTTTCACGTTTTTGCGTATCCACGACCCAGACAATGCCTTTTTCAGCCACGCCAGAGACATACAGGCGGTGATGCTGTTTATCGAGCACCATTTCACGGGTATGGACAATGTCTTTCGGGTTGCTGGCTTCGCTCAGTTGCAGTATCGCCAACTCGTTACCGCTGCGGGTATCGATGAGCGTGACTGAACCTTCCAGCGTGTTACCGACATACAGCACCTGATTTTCTTCATCCAGGGCAGTGGCAAAGGCACGACGGCTGGTCTTGATGACTTCGGTGGTGGTGAGTTTTTCCAGATCGAGTTTGTAGATAAGCCCGCTGGTTTTGTCTTTATCAAATGACGGAGACGAGGCGGCATAGAGCGTGTTCTGCTGACTATCAACCGCCAGTTCATACACGCCGTTACCGACATCGTGGGTCAGAAAATCTTTTTCAGGTAGCGTCTGCGCCACGCCGGACAGGCTGGTAAATAACAGCGTCGTGACGAGTGCTACGCCGGAATAGTGTTTCAGGGACTTCACAGTGTGGAGGTTCATTGACTTTTATTCACATTTATTTACGTGTTGCGAATGATAATGAGATCTAATCTCATTCGCAAATAAGATGAATAAAATGTGACTACCCAATCTGGTAGGTCAAAAAGAAAGCAGCGGGCTACCGGGAAAATAAAGCGAGGGAAAGTACAGGCATAAAAAAACCCTTACTAACCAGAGGCTGGTGTTCAGGGTTTTCAGCGCCGGCGAAATTATTTCTTCGCGCGCTCGAAGGAAGCAACGATTTCAGCTTTAGCGGCTTCAGCGTTGTCCCAACCGTCAACTTTCACCCATTTGCCCGCTTCGAGGTCTTTATAGTGCTCGAAGAAGTGAGTGATCTGCGCTTTCAGCAGGTCCGGCAGGTCGTTCACATCTTTGATGTGATCGTATTCTTTGCTCAGTTTGGTGTGCGGTACGGCAACCAGTTTCGCATCTTCACCGGATTCGTCGGTCATTTTCAGCACGCCAACCGGGCGGCAGCGGATCACTGAACCTGGCTCCAGCGGATACGGAGTCGGCACCAGAACGTCTACCGGATCGCCATCCAGAGACAGGGTGTGGTTGATGTAACCGTAGTTGCACGGATAGAACATCGCGGTGGACATGAAGCGGTCAACGAACAGGGCGCCGCTCTCTTTGTCAACTTCGTATTTGATCGGATCTGCGTTGGCAGGGATCTCGATAACAACGTAGATATCTTCCGGCAGATCTTTACCGGCAGGGACGTTGAGTAAGCTCATGTCTGTTTCCTTTAAATAAGCTATGGCAAACAAGTGGCGGGTATTATAGCCAACTCGCGCTGAATGTCTCCGCTTGTTTTCGATTTCCCTCCTCAGAATTTGGCCTTTTCCTCCTGCGTTAATGACAGAAAAATCCATATCTTCAGCCGCATTTTTCATAGTGAGATGAAAGCGATTACAAAGTTGTGATTAACGTTTTATTTACTTTTTTGAAGTGTGATGTAACGCAATCCGTTACATGCTCAATTGTCTATAGTTTTTTCGCGACGGTTTATTAACCAACAATAATCACCCTACGAGGACGCACTTATGTGGAAGCGCTTACTTTTAGTCACAGCAGTTTCGGCAGCCATGTCGTCTATGGCAATGGCAGCCCCTTTAACCGTAGGATTTTCGCAGGTTGGCTCTGAATCCGGCTGGCGCGCCGCAGAAACCAACGTTGCGAAAAGCGAGGCCGAAAAGCGGGGTATTACGCTGAAAATCGCTGATGGCCAGCAAAAGCAGGAAAACCAGATTAAAGCAGTCCGCTCATTCGTGGCGCAGGGCGTTGATGCCATCTTTATTGCGCCAGTCGTGGCAACAGGTTGGGAGCCGGTATTAAAAGAAGCAAAAGATGCCGACATTCCCGTCTTTTTGCTCGATCGTTCCATCGATGTAAAAGACAAATCTCTCTATATGACTACCGTCACTGCTGACAACGTGCTGGAAGGTAAATTGATTGGCGACTGGCTGATCAAAGAAGTGAACGGCAAGCCGTGTAACGTCGTTGAGCTGCAAGGGACCGTCGGGGCCAGCGTGGCGATCGATCGTAAAAAAGGTTTTGCTGAAGCCATCGCTAATGCACCTAACATCAAAATTATCCGCTCACAGTCCGGTGACTTCACCCGCAGTAAAGGGAAAGAAGTGATGGAGAGCTTTATCAAAGCGGAAAACAACGGCAAGAACATCTGCATGGTTTACGCCCACAACGATGACATGGTGATCGGTGCGATTCAGGCGATCAAAGAAGCGGGTCTGAAACCCGGCAAAGATATTCTCACCGGTTCCATCGACGGCGTACCGGATATCTACAAAGCGATGATTGACGGTGAAGCCAACGCCAGCGTCGAGCTGACGCCGAATATGGCAGGTCCGGCCTTCGACGCACTGGAGAAATTCAAAAAAGACGGCACGATGCCTGAGAAGTTGACCATTACCAAATCGATCCTCTATTTGCCAGATACGGCGAAAGAAGAGTTAGAGAAGAAGAAAAACATGGGCTACTAGCTTTGTTGTCGGTCTTCCGTAGGCCGGATAAGGCGTTACGCCGCCATCCGGCATTTATTGCCAGATGGCGCTGTGCTTATCAGGCCTACGAGACACCGTGATTTCGTACCGGAGGAATGCCATGACCACCGACCAACATCAGGAAATCCTCCGCACCGAAGGATTAAGTAAATTCTTTCCCGGCGTAAAAGCACTGGATAACGTGGATTTCAGTTTGCGTCGTGGCGAGATTATGGCGCTACTGGGGGAAAACGGAGCCGGTAAATCGACGCTAATCAAAGCGCTGACAGGCGTTTATCATGCCGATCGCGGCACTATCTGGCTCGAAGGCCAGCCGATCTCCCCGAAAAATACCGCACATGCCCAGCAACTGGGAATTGGCACCGTGTATCAGGAAGTGAACCTGCTGCCCAATATGTCGGTCGCGGATAACCTGTTTATTGGCCGTGAACCACGGCGTTTTGGCCTGCTACAGCGTAAGCAGATGGAAAAACGTGCCACGGAGCTGATGGCGTCATACGGTTTTTCCCTTGATGTACGCGAGCCGCTGAACCGCTTTTCCGTGGCGATGCAACAAATTGTCGCGATTTGCCGGGCAATAGATCTCTCCGCGAAAGTGCTGATCCTCGACGAACCCACCGCCAGCCTCGATACCCAGGAAGTTGAAATGCTGTTCGGTCTGATGCGCCATCTGCGCGATCGTGGCGTCAGTCTGATCTTCGTCACCCATTTCCTCGATCAGGTTTATCAGGTCAGCGATCGTATCACTGTCCTGCGTAACGGCGGCTTCGTTGGCTGTCGCGAAACCCGCGAGCTGCCACAGATCGAACTGGTAAAAATGATGCTGGGCCGTGAACTGGATACCCATGCGCTACAGCGTGCGGGGCGCACATTGCTGAGCGATAAGCCGGTGGCGGCCTTTAGCGGCTTTGGCAAGAAAGGCACCATCGCGCCGTTTGATTTGCAGGTTCGTCCCGGCGAGATCGTCGGGCTGGCGGGGCTGCTGGGATCCGGGCGAACAGAAACGGCAGAAGTGATCTTCGGTATTAAACCCGCCGACAGCGGCAGTGCGCTGATCAAAGGTAAACCGCAGACCTTGCGATCCCCACATCAGGCTTCGTGCATGGGGATCGGCTTTTGTCCGGAGGATCGTAAAACGGATGGCATCATCGCCGCGGCTTCGGTGCGGGAAAATATCATTCTGGCGTTGCAGGCACAGCGCGGCTGGCTGCGGCCCATTGCGCGGAAGGAACAAAACGAGATTGCCGAGCGTTTTATCCGCCAGCTCGGAATTCGTACCCCCAACGCTGAGCAGCCGATTGAGTTTCTCTCCGGCGGCAATCAGCAAAAAGTATTGCTCTCGCGCTGGTTGCTGACCAAACCACAGTTCCTGATCCTCGATGAACCCACGCGGGGGATCGACGTCGGTGCACATGCCGAGATCATCCGCCTGATCGAAACGCTGTGCGCGGATGGCCTGGCGCTGCTGGTGATTTCATCCGAACTGGAAGAGTTAGTGGGCTATGCCGATCGGGTCATTATTATGCGCGATCGTAAACAGGTAGCCGAGATCCCACTGGCTGAACTGTCCGTACCGGCGATCATGAACGCCATTGCGGCCTAAGGAGACTATGGTGATGCCTCAATCTCTCCCTCAATCCAACACCGCGAAACGACGGTTCCGTTGGCCAAAAGGTATGCCGCAACTGGTGGCGCTACTTCTGGTGCTGCTGGTCGACAGCCTGGTGGCTCCGCACTTCTACCAGGTGATTTTGCAGGATGGTCGCCTGTTCGGCAGCCCGATTGATATTCTCAACCGCGCCGCCCCCGTGGCGCTGTTGGCGATTGGTATGACGCTGGTGATCGCCACCGGCGGCATTGATCTTTCCGTTGGCGCGGTGATGGCGATTGCCGGTGCGACTACTGCGGCGATGACGGTGGCCGGGCACAGTCTGCCGGTGGTGCTGCTTGCTGCCTTAGGCTCCGGAATACTGGCCGGGCTGTGGAACGGGATTCTGGTGGCAATCCTCAAGATCCAGCCGTTTGTTGCGACCCTTATCCTGATGGTGGCCGGGCGCGGAGTGGCGCAGCTTATCACTTCCGGGCAGATCGTCACCTTCAACTCGCCCGAGCTGTCGTGGTTTGGCAGCGGCTCGCTCTTACTGTTCCCCACGCCGGTGATCATCGCGCTGCTGACGCTGGTCGCCTTTTGGCTGCTAACGCGTAAAACGGCGCTGGGCATGTTTATTGAAGCGGTGGGCATTAACATTCGTGCGGCGAAAAACGCCGGGGTAAATACCCGCATCATTGTGATGCTTACTTATGTGCTGAGCGGCCTGTGTGCGGCTATCGCCGGTATTATCGTCACGGCGGATATCCGTGGGGCAGATGCCAATAACGCCGGATTGTGGCTGGAACTGGATGCCATCCTGGCGGTAGTCATCGGTGGCGGCTCGCTGATGGGCGGGCGCTTTAACCTGCTGCTGTCGGTGATCGGCGCATTGATTATTCAGGGGATGAACACCGGGATTTTACTGTCGGGATTCCAGCCGGAACTGAACCAGGTGGTCAAAGCTGTGGTGGTGTTGTGTGTGCTGGTCGTGCAGTCACAACGCTTTATCAGCCTGATAAAAGGAGTGCGTGGTCATGATAAAACGTAATTTACCGCTAATGATTACCCTTGGCGTGTTTGTGCTGGGGTATCTCTACTGCCTGACCCAGTTTCCGGCTTTTGCTTCAACTCGGGTAATCTGCAATATCCTGACTGACAACGCTTTTTTGGGGATTATTGCGGTGGGCATGACCTTCGTGATCCTCTCTGGCGGGATCGACCTTTCCGTTGGCTCGGTGATCGCCTTTACCGGCGTGTTTCTGGCCAAAGCGATTGGCTACTGGGGGATTTCTCCGCTGCTGGCGTTCCCGCTGATTCTGCTGATGGGCTGTGCGTTTGGCGCATTTATGGGGTTACTGATTGATGCGCTGAAGATCCCAGCATTCATTATTACGCTGGCGGGAATGTTTTTCCTGCGCGGCGTCAGCTATCTGGTCTCTGAAGAGTCGATCCCAATTAACCATCCGATTTATGACACGCTCTCAAGTCTGGCATGGAAAATTCCTGGCGGCGGTCGCCTGAGCGCGATGGGGTTGTTAATGCTGGGCGTGGTGGTGATTGGCATCTTTCTTGCGCACCGTACGCGCTTTGGTAATCAGGTTTACGCCATTGGCGGCAACGCCACGTCGGCCAACCTGATGGGCATCTCAACCCGTAGCACGACCATTCGTATCTATATGCTGTCTACCGGGCTTGCTACGCTGGCCGGCATTGTGTTTTCCATTTACACCCAGGCGGGTTATGCGCTGGCGGGCGTTGGCGTCGAGCTGGATGCGATTGCTTCGGTTGTTATCGGCGGAACGCTACTGAGCGGCGGGGTCGGTACGGTGTTAGGCACCTTGTTTGGCGTCGCCATTCAGGGATTAATTCAGACCTACATTAATTTTGACGGTACATTAAGTTCCTGGTGGACGAAGATTGCGATTGGTATTTTATTGTTTATTTTTATAGCGTTACAACGCGGTTTGACGGTGCTATGGGAAAATCGTCAAAGCTCGCCAGTAACCCGAGTGGGTACGACAGCAACACCCAAGTAACATGCTGATTTTCAACAAAACATTTAAATACCTAAACTTTTTCCGGTTGTAGTCGATAGGTTCTGTACAGGTCTGTTTTAACCCTACAACCGGAAATATAACAATGCCAAAATCCCTTTCAATTCGATCAAGTTTGTTGGTGTTATTGTCGCTGCTAACGTTCCTTCTGTTACTGACCGGAGGGATGGGGCTATATGCCTCTACTCGTATTATTACTTCATTGATTTACCACGCGATTATGAGTGCAGCGATGCTGGCGGCTATCGCATTGCTGGCCGTGATTTGGTTTATGCTGCGAAATAAGTTTCTCAAGCCGCTGGATAGCATCGTGGAGCAACTGGAACGCCTGGCGACGGGGGATTTGTCGCCGGTTTCGGCGCCGTCGGCCAGCGCCGAATTCAACCGCCTGAACGCTGCAATGGATGAAATGCGCCATGCGCTGGGCGACTCGGTACAACGCGTACGCGATGCCAGTTCGCAAATTGATATTGGTAGCCGTGAGCTGACGGCCGGAAATCAGCATCTGGCGCAACGCACTGAATCGACAGCCACGTCGCTGGAGCAGACCGCCGCCAGCATGGAAGAACTCACGGCGACCGTGAAACAAAATGCGCAGAACGCGGAACAAGCGCATCAGTTGGCAAAATCGGTGTCGGATACTGCCGATCGAGGTAGCGAGATGGTGTGCTATGTGATCGAGAAAATGCGCGATATTTCCGGCAGTTCCAGCCGAATTGCCGACATCCTTAGCGTAATCGATGGTATTGCTTTCCAGACCAACATCCTGGCGCTTAATGCCTCCGTTGAAGCGGCGCGTGCCGGTGAACAAGGGCGGGGCTTTGCGGTTGTCGCAGGTGAAGTTCGAAATCTGGCCAGCCGCAGCGCTGAAGCGGCCAAAGAGATCCGCACGTTAATCAGCGATTCGCACACGCACGTGGGTGAAGGCAGCGAGCTGGCGCAGCAGGCGGGTGAAACCATGGATGAGATTGCGACTGAGGTCATGCGTATGACCAAACTGATGCGTGAAATTGCCAGTGCGTCCCAGGAACAAAGTCGCGGCATTGAGCAGGTGAATATTGCGGTGATTCAGATGGATGAAACGGCGCAGCAAAATGCGGCGCTGGTACAGCAGTCGTCAGCGGCTACCCGCTCGCTGGAAGAGCAGTCACATGCGCTGCTTGAAGCAATGGCGGCGTTTAAGCTACAGACAGCGTAACCGCGCGTAGGCCGGATAAAGGCGTTTACGCCACCATCCGGCAATATCACCGCATTGTGCCGGATGGCTCTTCGCTTATCCGGCCTACACTGTGCTTGTAAGCCGGATGTTGCGCTTACGCGTCCGGGAACTCGCGGATAAAGCGTTCTACATCTTCAACCATATGGTCGTTACCTACGAAGAAGGAGCGGCGCTGGTGCAGGCTTTCCGGGATGATATCCAGAATACGATTTTTACCGTCGCTCGCCTTGCCGCCCGCTTGCTCGGCCAGCAGGGCCATTGGGTTGCATTCATACAGCAGACGCAGTTTCCCTTCCGGGTGGCTGGCGGTGCTTGGGTACAGGTAGATCCCGCCTTTCAGCAGATTGCGATGGAAGTCCGCAACCAGAGAGCCAATGTAGCGCGAGGTGTACGGTCGCTGGGTTGATTTATCTTCTTCCTGGCAGAATTTAATGTACTTCTTCACGCCGTTCGGGAATTTGATGTAGTTACCTTCGTTAATGGAGTACGTGCTGCCTTTCGCCGGGAAGCGCATACGTTCCTGGCTGAGGCAGAATACGCCCAGAGAAGGATCGTAGGTGAAGGCGTGCACGCCACAGCCGGTGGTGTACACCAGCATGGTGGAAGAACCATAAACCACGTAACCCGCAGCAACCTGCTTGTTGCCCGGTTGCAGGAAATCCTCTTCCGTGACCGGAGTACCGACGGGGGTTACGCGGCGGTAAATAGAGAAAATCGTACCGACAGAGACGTTAACATCGATGTTGGATGAGCCATCCAGCGGATCCATTAGCACAACGTATTTAGCGTGTTCACAGCCTTCAAAGACGACGATTTCATCTTCTTCTTCCGAGGCAATGCCCGCCACAATGTCGCGCGCCTTCAGTGCAGCTTTCAGTTTTTCGTTCGCGAACAGATCGAGTTTTTGCTGAACCTCTCCCTGCACGTTCTCAGCACCGCTGGCACCCAGGATATCGACCAGACCGGCCTTGTTGATATCGCGGTGGATGATCTTGGCGCCCAGCTTTATTGCCGACAACAAAGCAGTGAGTTCACCGGTAGCATGAGAAAACTCGTGCTGCTTTTCGACAATAAATTCACCTAACGTTTTCATAACCCTTTCCCTGCAATTTATGTGGAGTAAAGCGACCGCAACAATATTAACAAATATTTCCATTGTTGCGCTCAGGTGAATCGCGCCAGCAAACTACGGAATATCCTGAAATGCGTTTCTCAGTTGCCAGACATGTGCGTAAAATGGCTCCCAGATTAAAAAAGGATAGTGACGTATGCGCATTCATATTTTGGGAATTTGTGGCACTTTCATGGGCGGTCTGGCGATGCTGGCGCGCTCGCTCGGTCATGAAGTAACGGGTTCGGACGCCAATGTGTATCCGCCGATGAGTACTTTGCTTGAGAGGCAAGGCATTGATTTAATTCAGGGGTACGATGCCAGCCAGCTCGACCCGCAGCCGGACTTAGTGATCATCGGCAATGCCATGAGCCGTGGTAATCCGTGCGTGGAAGCGGTGCTGGAGAAGAACATTCCGTACATGTCCGGCCCACAGTGGCTGCATGACTTTGTGCTGCGCGATCGCTGGGTGCTGGCGGTAGCGGGGACGCACGGCAAAACCACCACGGCGGGAATGGCGACCTGGATCCTCGAAGCCTGCGGCTATAAGCCTGGCTTTGTGATCGGCGGCGTACCGGGTAACTTCGAGGTTTCTGCGCGTCTGGGCGAAAGCGGCTTCTTCGTGATTGAAGCGGATGAGTACGACTGTGCGTTCTTCGACAAGCGTTCCAAATTCGTGCATTACTGTCCGCGTACCCTGATCCTCAACAACCTTGAGTTTGATCACGCGGACATCTTTGACGATCTGAAAGCGATCCAGAAACAGTTCCACCACCTGGTGCGTATCGTGCCGGGCCAGGGACGCATCATCTACCCGGAAAACGACATTAATCTGAAACAGACGATGGCGATGGGCTGCTGGAGCGAACAAGAGCTGGTGGGCGAACAAGGCCACTGGCAGGCGAAAAAGTTGACCACCGATGCCTCAGAGTGGGAAGTGTGGCTGGACGGTGAAAAAGTCGGTGAGGTGAAGTGGGGCCTGGTCGGCGAACACAACATGCATAACGGTCTGATGGCGATTGCGGCCGCGCGCCATGTGGGCGTTGTGCCTGCGGATGCAGCCAATGCGCTCGGTTCATTCATTAACGCCCGTCGTCGTCTTGAGCTGCGCGGTGAAGCCAATGGCGTGACGGTGTATGACGATTTTGCCCATCATCCGACGGCCATTCTGGCGACGCTTGCGGCGTTGCGCGGAAAAGTGGGCGGTACGGCACGCATCATCGCGGTGCTGGAACCCCGCTCGAACACCATGAAAATGGGACTGTGTAAAGACGATCTCGCGCCATCATTAGGCCGCGCGGACGAAGTGTTCCTGCTGCAACCCCCGCATATTCCGTGGCAGGTAGCAGAAGTTGCTGAAGCCTGCGTTCAGCCGGCTCACTGGAGTGGTGATGTGGATGCGCTGGCTGATATGGTAGTGAAAACCGCGCAGCCAGGCGATCACATTCTGGTGATGAGCAACGGCGGATTTGGTGGTATTCATCAAAAACTGCTGGATGGTCTGGCGAAGAAAGCTCAGCAGGAGTAATTCACCTGGTTTTGCGCTGAGCGGGTTGCCCCTGGCCCTGTGGGGATAGGGGGACTTGTTTGAAATGGCCTACTTAATTTGGATACAGTCAGAAGTTTCTGTCTTTCCATCTCGGTGGTGTTAACCCACCGTTGTTTTTATGTGGCCTAAGACGGTTGTAATATCCGCTCAGATACTGCATCACATCTTTCTCTGCTCCGCTTCTGTTTCAGTAGCTGTAGTGGCCGAGTAATATTGGCCACAGTTTTACAGACAAAAAGGATGGTTAGAGACCTGGTGGCAAATCTACAACCCATAGCGATTTTTGAATGTAAAATGCCCGATGAGTTTCATCGGGCATTATCAGGCTGAAAAGTGTCAATTTCTACCAGGATTAGTAACCTAAATAGTTAAACACAATTGATTAGAAACCAAAACTCAAGCCAACCGCAACACCAGTATTGTGTTGGGTATCAAGAGAGGCCTTCGCAGAAAGAGTGGCATTCTTACCAACATTATAATACGCACCAGCAGCCATGGATTGTTCACCACCAAATGTAGCTGCGCCCATACCGAAGTTGAAATCATAGCCAAATTTTTGTGGAATTGCAGTCATCGCCATTGCGCCAGCAATACCTGCTTTTGCTTGTTTATCGTTATCATCAATTTTGTTATCCAGGTTATTTACTCGGCCATCAAGTTGGGAGAACTTGTTATCGGTATAATTGTTCGCCTGGGTGAGCGAATTATCGACATACGCTTTACCATCTGCGCGATTTTTGGCTGAAGTTGTATCGGTGTAAGCATAAGAAGTGCTGATTGCATCTGCTTTTGCGACATCAGTATAACTATTTGCCGTCGCAATCGCTTCGTTTTTAGCCGTTGCAGTGGTGGTGTCAGTATAGCTGTTGGC
>NZ_JAOWGQ010000005.1:0-367 GCF_030333085.1 Citrobacter sp. Cpa228
TGGGGGAAGGATTCGAACCTTCGAAGTCGATGACGGCAGATTTACAGTCTGCTCCCTTTGGCCGCTCGGGAACCCCACCAGGGGTATACTGATTTTGTGAACTAGCTGAATAATGGTGGTGGGGGAAGGATTATTCGTCGCTTCGCTCCTCACCCTTCGGGCCGTTACCTGCGGCAACGTTGTCTCGCTTTCGCTCGACTCGAACCTTGGTCGAAGGTTCTCACCCTTCCCAATGAGTGCAAACTTCAGCATGGCTCATTGGGGTAACTACATTGCTGTAGTGAATAATGGTGGTGGGGGAAGGATTCGAACCTTCGAAGTCGATGACGGCAGATTTACAGTCTGCTCCCTTTGGCCGCTCGGGAAC
>NZ_JAOWGQ010000001.1:0-348 GCF_030333085.1 Citrobacter sp. Cpa228
TTGTTCTACTTAGATTTGCCCCGGAAAGGTCAGCATTACTCAAATCCAAATCGCTCATATCACGTCCGCTTAAATCTTCCCCTGATAGATCGAGGCATCCCGTATCAATATATTTTTGTCTGGCTTCTGATAGGTTGTATTCATCCAAAAAATATATGGTATTAAAATATCTGGCTCCTGATATGAACTGCGCTTCACTTAATTGTAATTCTAATGGTTCCGATACGTTTTCTTCACTAATCTTCAGTGAGTATGCTCCATCCGTGTCCTGGTAATGACTCCAACTTATTGATAGTGTTTTATGTTCAGATAATGCCCGATGACTTTGTCATGCAGCTCCACCGATTT
>NZ_JAOWGQ010000006.1:0-211 GCF_030333085.1 Citrobacter sp. Cpa228
TAATAAGTGGCGGAACGGACGGGACTCGAACCCGCGACCCCCTGCGTGACAGGCAGGTATTCTAACCAACTGAACTACCGCTCCACCGAATTTCTTTGTCACTACCTGGATTCTTCATCCCGGTTTACTGCAATTTGATGCCTGGCAGTTCCCTACTCTCGCATGGGGAGACCCCACACTACCATCGGCGCTACGGCGTTTCACTTCTGAG
>NZ_JAOWGQ010000007.1:0-281 GCF_030333085.1 Citrobacter sp. Cpa228
CTCAGAAGTGAAACGCCGTAGCGCCGATGGTAGTGTGGGGTCTCCCCATGCGAGAGTAGGGAACTGCCAGGCATCAAATTTAGTGTGCTGATATGGCTCAGTTGGTAGAGCGCACCCTTGGTAAGGGTGAGGTCCCCAGTTCGACTCTGGGTATCAGCACCAGTTTTTCGGTTTAAGTTCGGCACTTAGAAAAGAATCTGTCTGGCGGCTGTAGCGCGGTGGTCCCACCTGACCCCATGCCGAACTCAGAAGTGAAACGCCGTAGCGCCGATGGTAGTGTG
>NZ_JAOWGQ010000008.1:0-2318 GCF_030333085.1 Citrobacter sp. Cpa228
CGCCAAAACATCTTCGGCGTTGTAAGGTTAAGCCTCACGGTTCATTAGTATCGGTTAGCTCAACGTATCGCTACGCTTACACACCCGACCTATCAACGTCGTCGTCTTCAACGTTCCTTCAGGAGACTTACAGTCTCAGGGAGAACTCATCTCGGGGCAAGTTTCGTGCTTAGATGCTTTCAGCACTTATCTCTTCCGCATTTAGCTACCGGGCAATGCCATTGGCATGACAACCCGAACACCAGTGATGCGTCCACTCCGGTCCTCTCGTACTAGGAGCAGCCCCCCTCAATTCTCCAGCGCCCACGGCAGATAGGGACCGAACTGTCTCACGACGTTCTAAACCCAGCTCGCGTACCACTTTAAATGGCGAACAGCCATACCCTTGGGACCTACTTCAGCCCCAGGATGTGATGAGCCGACATCGAGGTGCCAAACACCGCCGTCGATATGAACTCTTGGGCGGTATCAGCCTGTTATCCCCGGAGTACCTTTTATCCGTTGAGCGATGGCCCTTCCATTCAGAACCACCGGATCACTAAGACCTGCTTTCGCACCTGCTCGAGCCGTCACTCTCGCAGTCAAGCTAGCTTATGCCTTTGCACTAACCTCCTGATGTCCGACCAGGATTAGCTAACCTTCGTGCTCCTCCGTTACTCTTTAGGAGGAGACCGCCCCAGTCAAACTACCCACCAGACACTGTCCGCAACCCGGATTACGGGCCCACGTTAGAACACCAGCCATTAAAGGGTGGTATTTCAAGGTTGGCTCCATGCAGACTGGCGTCCACACTTCAAAGCCTCCCACCTATCCTACACATCAAGGACCAGTGTTCAGTGTCAAGCTATAGTAAAGGTTCACGGGGTCTTTCCGTCTTGCCGCGGGTACACTGCATCTTCACAGCGAGTTCAATTTCACTGAGTCTCGGGTGGAGACAGCCTGGCCATCATTACGCCATTCGTGCAGGTCGGAACTTACCCGACAAGGAATTTCGCTACCTTAGGACCGTTATAGTTACGGCCGCCGTTTACCGGGGCTTCGATCAAGAGCTTCTCCTTACGGATAACCCCATCAATTAACCTTCCGGCACCGGGCAGGCGTCACACCGTATACGTCCACTTTCGTGTTTGCACAGTGCTGTGTTTTTAATAAACAGTTGCAGCCAGCTGGTATCTTCGACTGATTTCAGCTCCATGAGTAAATCACTTCACCTACATATCAGCGTGCCTTCTCCCGAAGTTACGGCACCATTTTGCCTAGTTCCTTCACCCGAGTTCTCTCAAGCGCCTTGGTATTCTCTACCTGACCACCTGTGTCGGTTTGGGGTACGATTTCGTGTTACCTGATGCTTAGAGGCTTTTCCTGGAAGCAGGGCATTTGTTACTTCAGCACCGTAGCGCCTCGTCATCACACCTCAGCGTTAATAAGGTACCGGATTTACCTGGAACCTCCGCCTACATGCTTAAACCGGGACAACCGTCGCCCGGCTAACATAGCCTTCTCCGTCCCCCCTTCGCAGTAACACCAAGTACAGGAATATTAACCTGTTTCCCATCGACTACGCCTTTCGGCCTCGCCTTAGGGGTCGACTCACCCTGCCCCGATTAACGTTGGACAGGAACCCTTGGTCTTCCGGCGTGCGGGTTTTTCACCCGCATTATCGTTACTTATGTCAGCATTCGCACTTCTGATACCTCCAGCAACCCTCACAGGCCACCTTCAACGGCTTACAGAACGCTCCCCTACCCAACAACACATAGTGTCGCTGCCGCAGCTTCGGTGCACAGTTTAGCCCCGTTACATCTTCCGCGCAGGCCGACTCGACCAGTGAGCTATTACGCTTTCTTTAAATGATGGCTGCTTCTAAGCCAACATCCTGGCTGTCTGTGCCTTCCCACATCGTTTCCCACTTAACTGTGACTTTGGGACCTTAGCTGGCGGTCTGGGTTGTTTCCCTCTTCACGACGGACGTTAGCACCCGCCGTGTGTCTCCCGTGATAACATTCTTCGGTATTCGCAGTTTGCATCGGGTTGGTAAGTCGGGATGACCCCCTAGCCGAAACAGTGCTCTACCCCCGAAGATGAATTCACGAGGCGCTACCTAAATAGCTTTCGGGGAGAACCAGCTATCTCCCGGTTTGATTGGCCTTTCACCCCCAGCCACAAGTCATCCGCTAATTTTTCAACATTAGTCGGTTCGGTCCTCCAGTTAGTGTTACCCAACCTTCAACCTGCCCATGGCTAGATCACCGGGTTTCGGGTCTATACCCTGCAACTTAACGCCCAGTTAAGACTCGGTTTCCCTTCGGCTCCCCTAT